>JAFMMM010000407.1 GCA_017859815.1 Planctomycetota bacterium
ATTCCTTGAGCCACCAGTCATAGGAACGAAGGCCCCCGTAAAGGGGAAACGGCGGCTCAGGTGCCTTATCAGAAGTACCGTCGAGCCTGGCGGTGGAATTATTGGAGCCTGTCAATCGCCTTATCAACCGGAAAAGCCGCTGATGAAACTTGCCGACAATCTGTGTCGTCATAATGCAGAGCCGATGCCCGTGGCCGAGAACACGATAGAGTTCCTCAATTGCTTTCGCCTGTCCATCCAAATGAATGTGCTGAACTGTGTAGCCGGACATAACGCCCGAAAAAACTCCATCCTTGAAAGGCAATTCACAAACATTCGCAAGCACAAAAAGACCGTGACTCCCTATTTTTCTCTGAGCTTCAAGCAGAGCGACTTCAGAGAAATCAACGCAAACGCGATACTCATGTTCTTCAGAGTAGGCAAGGTACTCGCGATGTGCGATTGCACCACTGGCAGCATCCAGAAAGTACTTGCCAGAATGAAACCACTTCCGCTGGTCAAAGTGAGAGACAGACTCATACCGCCCATATGAGCTGACCACATTGCTGGAAAAGTACTCTGAGTCCTGGTACCTCCCGGACTTTCCAGGTTGCCACCCAAACTGGTCATACCAGGTCGAAACCTCTTCGCTTACTGCCAACTCAGAAGAAGTTCTTCCCGACTGCAGGGCTTTCTTGTCCAAATCTCTTGCAGACTCCGCACGCAAGTCACAAATACCAGATCGAATCGGATAGCAAACAGTTCCGGATTCATTTCGGATGACAGCATCTACCTCGGACGAGAAGAGTTCTCGCACCACTCCCCATTCACGCTGTTCTTCCGGCATGACCACACGGTCATGCTTTCCCCGGTCACAGGACACTGAAGAATTGAGGCAAGAGATTGATGGTTGTTTATCCTTTGTAATGTTCTTTGCAATCCGACGAGAATCCAACAGATGATTGGCTGTTTGCTTCACAACGGGTGTACCCAGCCAATTGATATTGAATCAAGTAGAATCTTTCGATTCCCTTGACCAACACCATGCCGACAGTCAGAACGAGATGACTGATCGAGGCATGATTGTTGACACTCAGACAGAGGCTGCGTGCAAACCCGTCGAGAATCCGGCCAACTTTGACTTGAGCCCGCTCTTTACGCGGTCGGCAGTCGGTAGAACTTCTGCGCGTTCTGGTGGAACAGTTTCTTCTGGTCCGCCAGTGGGCGATCAGCCACGACCGTCCGCAGGCTTGTCACCCAGTCTGCATAAGCCCCACCAAGCAGACACACCGGCCAGTCGCCACCATAGATCACCCGATCCGGACCGAAGGCATCAAGACAGTGATTAATCACCGGAGCCAGCGCTTCTGCGTAAGGAACCCCCTTCGGAGCGCGAGCAATGATACCGGAGATCTTACAGATCACGTTGTCGCACTCTGCCAGTCGGCTGATCTTTCCACGCCACGCTTCCGCATCATGACCGGCAGCATCACGAGCATCCCCCGCTGGCAGAAACGCTGCCGGATCCGCATTGCCACAGTGATCCACGATAAACCGAGTCCCCGGGCAACGTCTGGCCACGGTCACGCCATCTTCCAGTTCTGTCGGCCGCATGCACAGGTCAAAGCTCAGCCCGAGTTCACCCAGCAGGTTCAGCGACTTCACAAACTGGGGTTCCAAACAGGTTCCACGCTTTGTTTCCGGCGGATGCAGAACCTGACGTACACCCTTGATCTCACCGTTCTTACTCAGCGGACGGATGTAGTCCGCAAACCCCTCGCTGCCCGGTCGCCCGGAAATCACAGCCGCCTTCGTGGGAGCCGAACCGGAACGACAAATGGCAATCAGCGTTTCCGCTTCCTGCACCTGCTGTTCGGGCGTCACATCCACTTCCATGTAAACCGCCTGAATGACATTCAGTCCGGCCGTTGCCTTCGCATACTCCGGCAGGCCGTAAGAATGTTTCAGAACTTCCGGCGCACCCTCCAGCCACGGCAGTTTCAGTTGATTCAAGTCCCACAGATGCTGGTGAGTATCCACGATGGGAATGTCTGCCGCACCAGCATGAGCCTCGGTACGTGACAATCCGACCGCCAGTCCGGCCGCTGAGGCCGCTCGAACAAATCCGCGTCGCGTCAGGGAAGAATCGAAACTCATCTGGGCACCAGTCCTCGATAGTCAGTCAATGGAAGAACAGCCGTGAGCCTTCACCGGGTCATTCACGGCCAGTTGAGTCAGTCGTCAAATCAGCGAGTTCTGCGGTCAGTGCGATCCATCCAGGGAAACTCCAGACCCATCAAATACTTCGTCAGGAATTCCTTAATGTCCTTTTGTGAAGCAGCCGCCAGCCGCCCCTGCAGGAAATCTTCCGCGTGAGCAGCCAGCGGAGCCACAACAATCTTTCGGCTGTCTTCGAACTGATCTCCCTTGAGCTCGACGGCCTGAAACACCTTCTCTGCCTCGCGAGCATCCACGCGGTTATTCCCACCCACCACGGTGTACACCGGCACGGGCAGGGTCTTCAGCGTCCGCAGAATCGTTGTTCCGCGAATTCCCCTCACGTCAGTCGTCGGGCTGTACATCATGATCGCCCGTACGTCCTGACCACGTGGCGTCCGCTGGTCCAGCGTGGGAGCATCCGGGTACGGCTTCCGCGCCCAGTCTTCAACGGCAAAAGCTGCAGCGACCATGGTACTCGAACCCATGGCGACGATTCCCAGCTTGCGAACATTCAACGCTTCACGCTGGTGCTCCGATAACAGAAATGCCTTCACAGATCCAAGGTCACCGCTGGCCATGATTGGGTAATCAGCGTTCACCATTTTGACTGGCAACGGATTGCCATCCGGCCCCACCGGGATACTGTCGCCATGCTTTCGCAAATCCACAGTAATCACAGCAAACCCCGCCTTCTGCAACTCCACAGCGGTGGGTTGCCAGACACGACGATTGCGTGCACTCGCATCGCCATCCCCCGCAGTCGACGTCAGCAGAATGACGCAGGCAGACTCCTTCCCGGCACTGGATTCGAAATAGGTACAGTGGATTGGCCAGCCATCTCCGGAAGGCAGCACGAGATCACGAACCCCATCCTTCGCTTCCTCGGCTGCCTGCGCGGCCTTCTGCGCAACAGCGGACGGGGTCAGAACAGCTGCCAGCAATCCAGCCAGCAACAAACGCAGCGTCATTTTGCTTTTCATCATATCCACTCCCTCAGTCGACAGTCCGGATGGGCCTGCAAACAACTCAGCGACCAACCGCTTCGGCAAACTGGAAGGCGTCCAGAATCACCAAAGGATTTGTCGAACCCATGTTGCGATTCGTCGGCCTTGGGAACCCGTAGGCGATCACTCGACCACTGGACAACTCCGCAACATAAATCACGCCAAACGCCGGCTGCACACCGCCGCTGTTTCGCAAATTTGCCGGCCCGGTCACGATGGCATAACGGGGATCGGGGGTATTCCCGGTCTGGAAATCTGCCGCCACGTTATGCATGTAACTGATCGAAAACCGAGACGTCGACTCATTCAATGCACTGCCGACCAGCATTCCCGTCAGGTTGTTCAGCACAAACACCCCTTCGGGCACACCGGTCTCCTGCAGCGGCACCGTGATCATTGAGAATTTGTCGTTCCCGTTGGCAACCGGGGCCTGAGCCTGCTGCTGGGGCAGAATCGTCATCACTGCGGCCATCATCACCGCACCCGCACAAAACGCAGCAACCGAACGAAGAGCAGATGTTTTCATGCTATTGCCTTCAGGATTTCCTCGACGCGCGGCATCGAAACGATCACGATGCCTGAAATACTCGTTAGAATCATACCCGGCGAAGGACCGTTTCTCCAGACCGCGACCAACTGCTGTCCGCGAACGCACACGCTTCCACCGAGTGCGACCATCCCTGTATCCCCTTTCCTGACCAGATCCTCCAGTCGTTAATCCTTATGTCTGAATCACCCGCTGACAATCAACCCTGCCTTTGGACGTCTGTGCGAGACCGTGCTGAAGAACGCGCCGCCGCCGAACCACTGCTGGCAAGCTTTCTGTATTCCACCATTCTGAACCACGACAGTCTGCAGGACGCGGTCAGCTATCACCTCGCCAGCAAACTTTCTTCTGACACGCTCCCTGCGATGCAACTGCGGCAAATCATGCAGAGTGCGATGACGGATAACCCCGAAATCGTCGAATGCATCTGCGCAGATATTCTTGCCGTCCGTGAACGAGACCCGGCGGTCAACTGCACGCTGGTCCCGTTGCTGTTCATGAAAGGCGTTCATGCGCTCGCTGCATGGCGATTTGCCAACTGGCTGTGGCACCAAAATCGCGAACTGATGGCCGTGTTTCTGCAAAACCGGATCTCCGAAATGTTCACGGTCGATATTCACCCCGCCGCCCGTATCGGACGCGGAATCTTCATCGATCATGCCACCTCAGTGATCATCGGAGAAACCGCTGTCATCGAAGATGATGTCTCCATGCTGCACGAAGTCACGCTGGGTGGGACCGGCAAAACCAGCGGCGACAGACACCCCAAGGTCCGCAAGGGCGTCCTGATCGGCGCTGGGGCCAAGATCCTTGGCAATGTGGAAATCGGGGCGGGTGCAAAAATCGGTGCTGGCAGCGTTG
>JAFMMM010000408.1 GCA_017859815.1 Planctomycetota bacterium
GAAAACTTCCGCGATTATATTGGGCAACACATGCATGGTCACCGACAGGAACATTCGATTGTGTACCGGGGCCACACGCAGGATCTGCCACGAAATGAACAGACGGTGTCGGTAAACATTGCGCGAATTTCGCGGTTCGAAAACGTAACAGTAATCGTTTTTCACTGACCAGCCGCCCTGCTGGTGCCGACACACGGAATCGAAGAACCACAACGATAACCATGTCCACAGTCCGGCATCGTCAGCAACGGCATGTTCATCCAGCGGTGCCAAAACGCTGTGTAAGTACCGCGCGGCGTCGCCCTTCGTCCGAAACTGCTCTTCGGCAACACGAATCGGCGGTGAAACCACCTGCGTGTATTTGGGATGCTCCAGCAGATCGCGTCTTGGTTCGTGATCAGGATGCTTCCGCAGGTCCTGCAGCATTTCACGAAACTGCTCGATCCCTGCTTCAGTGAACCGTCGCAGTTGCATCAGGTGTCCTCCCGATAATCATTAGGGTCCGGACACTGAAATCGTTTCAACATCTGCTGTTGCTGGCAAAATTGACCCACGACATCATCAACCCAGGCATTGATCGAATCATCGTCATCGTCGCGATCCGGAGCGGCCTGTTCTTCCGGATGCAGCTGTTTCCCAAACTGCAGCCACAGCGCCGCCCAATGTTCCTCCGCCCCATCTTCGTCGATTTCTTCCTGAATCGCTCGCGGCAAAATCTGGCGCAGGGCCGCCGAGTAGATCAGCGAAAACATCACTCCATCTGTCCGCATCCGATCTCGTATCTCGGGCAACTTCTCATTCACCAGCAGGTAGACATCGTCACCATGATCAAAGCTGAGCTTCCAGACTTCGTTTCCTAAATCCGCCGACTCTACAGGCAGCAGACCGCGGCGCTTCGTTTCTGTCTGTTCGCCCCCGCGGATCGGACGCACCACTTCTGCGAGGCCCAGAATTCGCCCAAATTGATCGCTGCGATCAATCACTTTCAGAGTGAAATACACATTTCGCCCCGCCAGACCACGCAGGCTGCGATCTGCCGCCGGCTGTAACTGCCCGACGGTGCCCCATTCAAATCGCGGAATCGTATTGGAACCGGCACAGGCTGCTTCCAGAACCACCGCAGCATCTTCCGGTACGTTGAGTCCTTCCAGATCCAGTTCAGCTTCAAACGTGCGCGGGTCCCCATCAAGGACGACAATCCGAATGCGGTCGTTGGCGATGCGTTTACGGCCCGTGGAATTCACTCGCTTGATCATGACTGGTCATCCTCCGCGGGTGCACCGCCCCCCAGCACTCCTCGGAACACACCGCGAAATACACTCCGCAGGCCCCCTTCGCGCGTTTCCGAATCCCGCTGTTGCGGCTCGGCAACCGCGGTCGCCTGTGCAACGTCCAGTACGGCAACAGCCTCCGGCGATGCTTCATCGTCGTCCGCCGTTTCCTCAAACGGAATCTCTTCATCGATGCGAACGAAGAGATCAAGATTCTCATCGAAGCCTTCAACACGCAGCCAAAAGTCGGACTGCAACTCTTTCAGCAGCAGGACGTTCCCCTGCGGCCGCTGAATCTTCATGCCTTCCCCGGTCAGTTCTACAGACCCGTTCGTCTTTCGGACATCAAAATCCAGCGTTGTCCATTTCTTTAACGCATCGCCTCGCGGAACGTCATAGGCCAGCGACACCTGCAGTCGTGCCCCGGGAGGAATTGGCTGTTGAGCGCTGGCCACGACTCGAAAACCGCCGCGTTTTGGATCCAGCCGATACCACCGAATGGATTTCGGCAACGATGGAAATTCCGAATCATCCTTTGCCTTCTTCTTTTCTTCCTGGCCACGCTGCGGGAGTTTCAACCGCTTTACCGAAAACAAATCGCTGAGCAGATCAAAGTCTGCTTTTTGATTTGGCGGCATCAGGACTTCCAGCAGCGGATTGACCACTTTGCTGCAGAACTGCACCCGCCCCTTCCACGTCTTCCAGAATCGGTGAGGTCGTTCCGCCGAGGAATCCCAGCTTTCGTGAGCCGGCCCCTCGGTATCTCCCAGGAATCGAGCGAGCGGTCCGCGGTCAACATGCACAAAGACCTGCACATGGCGCAGTGCCGCTCTGGAATTTAGCTTCGTGATCGTCATGCCTTCGCGCACGAAGTAGGTGTCGACCGCGCCTTCCGGCGGGTCCTTCTGCAAATAAAGATCCATGACACCGGTCACTGGATCTCCGTGTTTCGGCAGCAAACTGATGTTCAATGCAACATGCACCAGATCGCCATCTTCAATTCGTCGCCGCGCGCTCTTCAAAACCCCCGGGGCAAACGAATCGGCGGTCATTTCCGGTAATTTCTTCTCACCCAGCAGCAGTGTTTCCACTACGGGCGACTGGTCCTGCAGGCAACGGCGGATAAACCGCAACGGCGGAGCCACATTCCGTTTGGCTCGCTTCGGACCGGTCCACGGAATCTTCTCAATCCAGTGATGAATCGATTCCGCGTCAATTCGAGCCTGTTCCTGCGACACATCCGACGCGACAAGATCCACAACCAACCGTCCCTGCAAAATCGGCAGAAAGAAGTGAATACAAACCGCCTGCAGCAAACGTTCCCCGGTCAATTCTTCGGCCACCCACGGGACCACCACGGATAACCCGGGTTCCTGATCCCGGGTGAGATTCCAATCATCGCGAAACTGCTGCAACTGATCGGGATCGGAGATGGGCACCGGGACACCCTGAGAATCCCTGTGGTCACACCAGAATCCATCAGAAACATATTCCACGCCGTCCAGCGTATGAATTCGTAAAACCGCCTGTCCCATCAGGAACGTTTGCTGATCGTTGCGTCGGACAGTTAATCCCAGCATGCAGCCGATGCGGCTGGCGGCCCGGTAAACCGCCTTCCCAAGACCCCAGCGACCGAGATCATCACCAGTCTTTCCGCTGCGACCAATATTGCGCCAGAACCAAAAGAAGTCCTCAGGATCCGCGGGATCCAGCGGCGGATCTGCATTTCGCATCGGATCTCCGCACAGACCGCGGGTCCCGAAGTCTTCAACGACAAGGAATCGTTTGCTGAGCAGAGGCAGTCCAGCGGAATCAAATTCCACATCGCGATACTGTAAAGGAGCCTGAAGTCGCCGAACATAGTGCGCCAGCGTCGCAGCATCAGGGCCGGCATCTGATTCGTACAGCGCAAATCGAACCCGCACCGGCTGTCCATCCGTTTCGCCAGCGTCAAGGGAATTCTGCAGGATCTCACGCACCAACGCATCCGTGCCAGCGTATTCGCCCTCGCCGGAATTCTCGGACTTGAACAGTTCCGTTTCCTGCGGGTCCCTTTTCACACCGGCAGGATCCTGTTTGGCAAACACCCATTCCGGCATGGTCGACAAACTCCGAATTCAACGCGGCTCAAACTGATTCAGCCCCGTGGCTGCCAACAAACATAATACTTGCTAATCCTCTTGACTTACCCACCCTTAAGTTATCACTTCTGCAGCAGTCCTGCATCCCAGTTCAGAAACTTTTGTCGCGGACCACGAGGGACTGCTGCGGTTCAGCGACGAAGGTTTTCCTTGCCCGTGTGCCTGCACAACCCGTCGTAACAGGCTTCCGCAATCGTAGGCATTCCGTTTGTATAACGGGCTGCTTCACCCCCGGAACGACGTCTGACCAGGCACGCCCCAATCCCCCCCCAGCGACTGCAACCACACATGCGTGGCACTGCCGTTGCAGGATTTCTTGCGCGTTCAGATTGGAATCTGCAGGATCGACATGGCAGTCGCCCGGTTCCCATCTGGTCCGTCAGCCCGCGCACCCGCAGTCACCGGGATTTGCGCACATGGAATGAGATCATCGCGGGGCTGGTTCGGACCGTTCACAATTCTCCATCAGACTGAATGCAGTGGAGTCCTTCCAGTGGGATGGCACGTCATCCGCTCTCAGGCCGCGGTCCAGAAAAACTTGCAGGATTCCGGGGGGGGCCAGTAAGCCGCCTCGTTAACCAAATCTCCGTCATGGCGAATTCCGTGATTCAGGTCGGCCCTGTTGCGAGGCAGCATTGCAACGACCGCCAGCCTGCCACTCTGACCAGAAATCTCCACAGGCGTCTTCTGCATCCGCCCACCGGCATTGACATCGGCCCCGAGTACAAGCAGCCGTTCAACGGGTTCAGATGTCCGGCCCCGGAAGATCTCACGGCCGGACGCAGTTTTTTTTTGACACCTGCAGCCGGTATTACTTGTTTCGAGATCCAGCACGGCGATCAACCCATAACCCAACGGCTCCGAAACCACCGGCAGCAAACATCAGGCCGATCCCCACCTGCTGGATCATTTCTCCTGTTTTCCGGTCCCCGTTTTCCATCAGGTAGTCAGCACTCAGGACTGCCGGAAGCATCAGGACGAGACTGCAAATTGCGATGACCGTCGGCCAACTGCATTGGCCCTTTTTCTTCAGCTGCCACACCACTCGCAGCAAATCGAACCACACAAACAGTGCTGCAAGAACCAGCACCGCGCCCCCCCAAAAAAAGACACCCGGCATCACACCACCTGCATTCCTTTACTGAATG
>JAFMMM010000064.1 GCA_017859815.1 Planctomycetota bacterium
AGAAAGAATCTCGATCAGGGGGACGGCGGAACATCAGCGGCGATCTCCGACTGCCTGGTTCCCCCAGCAGTACGGGCAACAGCGTCTCACCATCAAAAGAGACCTCTTCAGGCACGTCGATCCCAGTCAGAGTCAGCAGGGAAGGAACGAGGTCCATGGCGGCCAGCACCGAGTTTGTATTGATGCGGCCCGGATCTTTGACCATTCCTGGGCCCCAGACAATCAGCGGAGATCGAATCCCGCCCTCGAACAGATGGGTTTTGAACCCGCGGAACGGTCCGGCGAGCCCGGCTCCCTGTTCTGGTCCGTTGTCCGAACAGAAGAGGATGAGGGTGGAGCGATGCAGCTGCTCATCCGACCGGATGCGATGAAACAGCTTTCCCAGCTGGCGATCCATATTTCTCAGCACGGCACGATACAGTCCCCGTTTGCCATCGGCCCAGTCGTCCACGGGAGGCCAGAACGGCGAGTGCACATCGTCAGGCCAGACATTCACGTAAAACGGTTTCCCCGCTTTCTGACTTTCGTCGATGAAATCAATCGCCGCGTCAACGAATCCTCCGGTGATTTCGGAACGCTGCATCCAGCGAAATCCTTCTCCCAGTCGTTCGGCAGCCCCCCAGATTCTTCCCGCCTGCTGATCCCCGGGCTTCATCGTTAGGGGGAGCAGTTTGGCGCCCATTCCTTCGAAATTTGTCAGTGACTGGTCAAAGCCGTAACTGGTAATAGCAGGAGCGTCGTCGACATCCCGCTGGCCGCCCATATGCCATTTCCCGAAGTGCCCCGTGGCATATCCGGCCTGCTGCAGAAATCGAGCCAGCACTGGGGCGGCGGGGTCCAGCCACTGAGCCATCCCTCGCTCACGATTGTGGCGGCGATTGCTGAGATAGGAGCCAATTCTCCATCGCTGTGGATACTGCCCGGTCGTGATTGCGGTTCGGGAGGGAGAACAGATTGGCGAGTTGACATAGAATTGATGAAACCGCAGTCCTTCGGTGGCAAGTCGGTCTACTTCCGGTGTTTCTCCCTGCGGGCCGCCGAAGCAAGTTAGATCTCCCCAGCCCATGTCATCGATGAAGACCAGCACAATATTAGGTTCCAGTTTCTGCTGACCAATTGGATCCGGCTGCGGGCTGACAGGTTGATCCTCAGCGGTGGCTGCGGCAATGATCAGGACGGCTGGAATGAGTTTGAGCCAGGCGTTGCGGAATCGGAGCCTGCGGCTGTATGCAACTCTGTGTGTCACGGATGCAACTCTGTCTGTCATGATTGCTCACTTTCAAAACTCCGTGCCCGAGATGAGAGCGGACGCGGCGTATCATTCGTTTTCGCGGGAGGCTTCATCTCATCACACGCAAGGGGCTGTTCTTCAGCTGCGGCGAAGTCTGTTTTTCGTTGAAATCTCCGGCTGTTGTCTCAGGCGGGCCGACTTGTTTTGACACGTCACAGACGCTGCAACGGTTTATCACCGTGGAGATTTGTCTGCGGCGTACGGATCGCAGTGCTGGTCCGCTTGCCATCTTGTCTACCGATTCATCAGCAATACGGATGAAGATCCATGTCGCCAGGGACAAGCCCGGAACCTGAGACCAGAGAATCACTATTCTACAAAAATCCGGTGTTAGCGAACGTAAACGTAACTTCTTTTCGGACCACTCGTTAGGAAGGCCAGGGAACCAGTTGTGAGGATTACGGCGACTGTGCTTCGCTGGAAATCTGCGACGTATTGGCTTGAACGGCACGCGATATTCTCCCGAAATCATCGAAGATTTTCTCGAACTTCCGGAAAAAAACTGTAAATTCGGACCCGACCGAAGGCGATCTGCCGCGGCACGCGTGGGCGTTTCCCGAAATGCTCTCTGCCTCGTTCAACCTCACAGTTCTTCAAATTTTCGGCCATTGTCAGCCGCGAACAGTCAGTTCTTCAGAACAAAATCAACACCGCAATTAGCTACGGAGCATACCGCATATGATCACGGCAGATGCCGAAGTCGAACGCTTGTATCCCAGTCAGCAGGTTCCTCAGTACACCTACTACCCTGGTTCAGGAATGCCTCACCCGATGCGTGATCCCAAGGGACACAGCTACGGCCGCAAGCATGCTCCTGGGCAGGGGCCGAAGGCACTTAGTAACGAGGACTGGCACCTGAATCGCAATTACCTGATGGGGCTGGACTATTTCAATCTTGGATTCTATTGGGAAGCACACGAGGAGTGGGAACGTCTGTGGCGCGTTTCTGGTGCCGACACAACGGTCGGTCGGTTCCTGAAGGGCCTCATCAAGCTTGCGGCCGCAGGCGTCAAGGTACGCGAACGCAGCATTCATGGCGTCAGGCGTCATGCAGCTTCGGCTGGCGAGATGTTTGCTGATGTGGCGGCCGAGGCTGATATTGATGTGTTCTGCGGTTTGGAATTCATCCGCCTGCAGTTCGCTGCCGATCGGGCTGCCCAGCTGGCGTACAAAAAGGAACATGAACCGGGTACACCTGTTCGCGTGTTTCCGTTTCTGCTGAAACCAGAATCGACTGAGGTCAACTGAATACGAGTTGTTTTCAGATCTGTTCTGAATGAAGAATCCCGCCGACTCTCCAGAAACTGTCGGTCGTGAATTCGAATTCCTGAGGGTCTCGCGGTACGCTTCCGCGAGACTTTTTTTGTGCACGAGCGCAAGTTTCAGATCCCCCCGCCTGCGGTGAATTCGTCCCAAGTCGCTGGCAGAGACAGGCTGTTGTTCCATGAAAATTCTCGTTGTCGGTTCCGGTGGTCGTGAACATGCTTTGGCATGGAAGCTCAGTCAGTCACCGTTGGCAGAAGTTGTGTACTGTGCACCCGGAAATGCCGGAACTGCCCGCGATGTTCGTAATCTGAATATCGCTGCCGATGACATTCCCCGGCTGGTGAAGTTCGCTGAGGAAAACGCAATTGACCTGACCGTCGTGGGGCCGGAAGCCCCGCTCGTGGCGGGCATCACGGACGCGTTTCAGAAGCGGGGGCTGCTGGTGTTTGGTCCTTCCGCTGCCGCTGCACGGCTGGAAGGCAGTAAAGTCTTCACCAAGAGACTGCTTCGCAAAGCGAATATCCCGACTGCCGCCTTCGCGGTTTTCTCCAACTTCGCCGAGGCCGAACAATACATCAGCGACGGTGATGAACAGCCGATGGTGGTGAAAGCAGACGGGCTGGCCGCAGGGAAAGGGGTCTTTGTTTGTGCTAACAGGCAGGAAGCTCGAGAGGCTGTTCGCTCCATCCTGGCGGACCGCTCGTTTGGAGATGCCGGTGCACAGGTTGTGATCGAAGAGTGTCTGGTTGGCGAAGAGGCAAGTATCCTGGCGATTGTGGATGGTGATACCATCGTCCCGCTGGACGTTTCGCAGGATCACAAGCGAGCTTTGGACGGCGATGAAGGTCCGAACACCGGAGGAATGGGGGCTTACTGTCCCGCTCCTGTCGTGACGCCGGAAATCATGGATGAGATCGTCCGCCGTGTATTGATCCCGACGGTCCATACCATGAAGCAGGATGGCTGCCCGTTTAACGGGGTGCTTTACGCCGGGCTGATGCTGACAGCGGGGGGGCCGAGAGTACTCGAATACAATGTTCGCTTTGGTGATCCCGAAGCACAACCGGTGCTGATGCGTCTGAAAACCGACCTGCTGGAGATTCTGCATCTCGCAGCCAGTGGCAAACTGGACCAGCTGGAAGGACTGGAATGGGACCCTCGCCCGGCAGTCTGCGTTGTCATGGCGTCAGAAGGGTACCCGGGCGGCTATGCCAAAGGGGCCACGATCACCGGGATCGAGCAGGCGGATCAATTGCCGGACACGAAAGTCTTTCATGCCGGGACGGCGCTGGACGGCGACAACGTTGTGAACAGCGGCGGCCGTGTGCTGGGAGTCACGGCACTTGGCGATACTCTGGCTGATGCCAGGGAACGTGCATATGCGGCTGTCGACCTGATCAGCTGGAACGGAGCGTGGTGCCGGCGTGACATTTCCGACAAGGCTCTTTAATTCCTGTGCCGCCAACATATGACCAGTGCTCCGCTTTCGCGGGAGGCTCGCGGTGGGATGGTGCTGCAACGGCCAGCAGAATAAAAAAGCCCCGTCGCTGGACGGGGCTTTTCTGAATCATGTTCCGTTGCCCATGCAATTCATGGGGTCGGTCCTGCACAGCGAATCAGGTGGTCTTTGTCGATGTAGACAACTTCCATCGCTTGTTCCGTGTGAGTAAAAGGAATTGGCCAGTAGGCTCTGATCGTTTTGTCATAGAACACTTCGCACTTGTAGTGGCAGTGATGCAGTCGAGCGGGGCCGACGAGCGGGTAGACCTTGCAGTCATCCAGCCGATCAACCAGCGGTGTCACGACGATTTTGACGTTGTTGATCTGAGTTTCCTGGAAGAACGCCACGCCGCCAGCAGGAGTGTCGGGAAGAGCCCGCATCACCTGGTCTTCACTGGGAGGGTCGACACAGAAGACGTCGCCCTCAACCGGATCCAGTACCGGAACTCTGTTATATCGCTCGTCTTCCCACAGCCTGTCTTCAATCAGTTGGCTTTGAAGAGCTGGCACCGGAACGGCTGGCAGGGTTTCCCAAAAGCTCATGTAGGTCCAGAGCACACTGAGGAAACCACCGCTAAGCGTACAGCCGCTGTTGCACAGAAGCGTCAGGCAGATCGTCGCGAGTAGGACCCCACGTCGCAAGCGCCGGGCAACTGTCTGCATGGTGTTCATTCCTGATGGAAGCGAAGGGTTTGGCATGAATCTTCATCCTTGGCTGGGGGAGAATTCCCGTCAGCCAGTACGTTCGCGATGTCTCAATTTGGGCGTGTCGAATTGCCCTCTCACGTCCTATCGAACGTCCGCCCCTGCCAACTTGTGAAAATATTCCGATTTTGCGGATCATTCAGCAGGAAAGGATTCCTTCTGTTGTATCGGCTGTTTTGCGGTCGCAGTTTGACGGTAATTCGGACACATATGCAAAAAGCAAAGCGGCAGAAACTGCCGCTTTGCTTTGCGTAGGTGGCTTTGCTGTGATTCTGGCCGCAGAAAGAATTCTGTGCCTGGAGGGCTTGTCGTCAGCCCGCTGTATTTTCCATGGCCCGAATACCCTGCATGAATACGGTTGCCGAAGCCAGGACGCCCACGAAGAACGACAACATCAAGCCGATGATCGCTGCAGCTCGGGGCGTGCGACGCAGCCCCCAGAAGAGACAGACGAACAACGAGACGGCAGTCAGCAGCAGGCTGCCCCCAAGCAGAATCACAATGACCCAGGCGAGAGGAGAGGAGGTATTCAATCGTTCGGCAGCTCCGCTGGACTGGACCCAAATCACCAGCGTCAGCCAGGCCGCGTGTCCGGCCAGTTGCAAAACACTCAGGCCAAGGCCGATCAGTCCGGGGCGATTTTGAGCCAGGAGTTCCAGGAGAGGGACGTCATCAGGAGCCGGGTCCGGGCTGGCCACGTCCCCCGGTTCGGGGAACTGTTCCAGACGAGGCACCGGCTTTCTGCGGCGTTGTTTTTTCTTTGCTGCGGCGGCCACTCAGTCTTCCACAATTTCAAAAATCGCCTCAACTTCAACGGCTGCTCCGGTTGGCAGGGCGGCAAACCCCAGAGCACTGCGAGCGTGATAGCCGTTTGTTTCCTTGCCATAGACGGTGTGCAGCAGATCGCTGCAGCCGTTGATCACCAGGTGTTGCTCTACAAAAGAAGGTGCCGAATATACGCAGCCCAGCACTTTGATCACTCGCAGATTGTTCAATGAACCGTGAGCGTTGTAGACGGACCGCAGAATTTTTCTGGCACAATCTTCCGCAGCGGCGTACCCCTGCTCAACTGTCAGGTCCTTTCCGAGTACACCTTTGGCGTCGGAAACATGGCCGGATGTAATCAACTGGTTTCCGGAACGGATACACATATTCAGGTAGCCGGCTGGTTGTGGATCGAGGCAGATTCCCAGTTCGCTGGCTTTTTCTTCCGGTGTCATGATGTGCTTTCCTGACGCGATCGAGGCTTGTGTAGCTGAGTGTTGGAGCGGAACCCGAAGACACAACAGATTCCGGGCTTTGATGAACGCCGCTGATTGGTGCGGTCTTCTGGTATGCTAACATGTCAGCCCCCTGAGATTCATCTCACGGCACTTCTTTCTTGTGATGCAGCGGGCATAAGAAGCGTTGTCTTTTGCCGCACGCCGCCTGACCGTGAGTGCTGTCTGACTGTGACTGACTTTGTTGTTGTTGGTGTTTCCGAGTGGTGATTGTTTTTTGGGCTGCATCGGGAAAACAGGGACGCGTTCCTCGTTCCGGTTGGTCCCGTCGTTGATCCCTTACTGTCATTCCTGTCGCAGAAGAATAAGATTCTCCATGCAAGATTCTTCCGAAGAGCGTCTCGAACGCATTGAGTCTGCCGTTGCTCACCTGCAGCACGACATTGAGTCGCTGAACACGTCACTGTTGCGACAAAGTGCTCGCATGCAGGAGATTGAACAGCGTTTTATCCGAATTGAACATGAGCTGGAGACGTTCACGGCGTTGCCCGAGAAACGCGATCCTGCTGCTGAACGGCCTCCTCACTACTGACTCGCGGGAGCGGGCAGCAGTAGCGACTTTCCCTCGTCCGAACCAAGTGCTTGTTTTTCTTCCCGAGTAATGCCTGTGCTGCAGGTACCGGAGTTTCCCAAATGAACGTGTTCAGCCTGACAACACGATCCTGTTTCCTTGTGATCGGTCTGCTGCTGGCGTGCCGGACGGCAGATGCTCAGCAGGCGACGGGAGTTGTTTACGAGGATCAGAATGGCAACCAGGTTCTTGACGCCGGCGAGCCCGGTCTGGCCGGTATTCGTGTTTCCAACGGCCGCGAAGTGACTGTCACTGATGCTGAAGGCCGCTATCAACTTCCGGTGGATAACGACACGATCCTGTTTGTGATCAAGCCGTCGGGGTATCGCACGGCTTTGGATGAAGACAACATCTCCCGCTTCTATTACATCCATAAGCCCAACGGGTCGCCTCCGCTCAAATTTCCCGGCGTCGAGCCGACCGGGCCGCTGCCGGCATCTGTGGATTTTCCGCTCTATCCCGTGGAAGAGCCGCAGCAGTTTGATGTTGTGTTTTTCGGTGACCCGCAGCCTCGCAATCAGCAGGAGATTGACTTCATTGCTCACGATGTCGTGGAAGAGTTGCGGGGTGTCGACGCCGCTTTTGGAGTGACCCTGGGAGATATTCTGTTTAATGATCTGAATCTGTTCGACAGTTTCAATCAGACTGTGGGGCACATCGGGATTCCGTGGTACAACGTGATCGGCAACCACGACATCAACTTCGCGTCAGATGTCGACGAACTGAGCGACGAAACGTACGAACGTGTTTATGGCCCTGCTTACTATTCGTTTGACTACGGCTCCGTTCACTTTATCGCGGTTGATGATGTGCACTGGATGCGTGAAGGCGATCGCAAGTTGTATCGTTCCGGACTCAGCGAAAAGCAGCTGGACTTTATCGAGAACGACCTGAAGCACGTTCCTCAGGACCAGCTTGTTGTTGCAATGATGCATATTCCGCTGGTTCGCTCCACACCCTGGATTGCACCGCGTCGGGAACGACTGCTGCAAATTCTCGAACAGCGTGAACACAGTGTCTCACTGGCCGGCCATACTCACCATCATGAACACGTCATGATGGGAGCTGCAGAAGGCTGGAACGGAGATCGACCGCACCACCACATTATTAACGTGACGGTGTGTGGATCGTGGTGGTCCGGAAAGCCGGATGAAACCGGAATTCCACACACGATGTGCAGGGACGGTACGCCCAACGGCTATTCGGTGATGCACTTTGACGGCAGTAAGTATCTGCTGGACTACAAGGCGGCTCGCCGCGACGCTGGCGAGCAGATTCGGATCACCGCTCCGGAAGTTGTCACACTCGACAGGACTGCTGAAACTATTTTTCATGCCAATGTTTTTAACGCCATGCCGAATGCGGTTGTCGAGTTCCGACTGGGTTCCGGTCCGTGGATGAGAATGACAAAAACAGAAAATGAGACAGACCCTGTATTCCAGCAGCTGTATGACGAGGAAGAGAAACTGAAGGCCGATCTGAAGTGGCGCAAGCTGGCCGCACCGATGGTCTGTCCGCATCTCTGGAAAGCTGACATGAAAGCCATGAACTCCGTCGGAAGTCATCTGATTCAGGTGCGTGCTTCCAATCCCAACGGGCAGGTTCTTGAGGGACAGAGAATTATCCGTGCAGAGGCCGCTGCAAAGTAGCCGCGGCCTGCTCCGGTGTCGGCTCAGGCGTCCGGCTCTGATTCTGTCCTATGGCGTGGGAAACACCACCGGGAGAAACACCCTTGGCTCGAATCGTCGCGTTCGGTGAAATTATGCTGCGATTGGCTCCTCCGGGAGTCAGTCGTCTGCGGCAAAGTCTGCCCGGCTCGTTGTCTGCAACCTTTGCGGGGGCTGAGGCGAACACGGCCGTGTCTCTGGCGCTGCTGGGGCTGCCTGTGGACTTTGTGACGGCACTGCCCAAAGGAGCGCTGGCGGAATCCTGTGTTGGTAATCTGAACAGCACCGGTGTGGGAACAAAGTGGGTGCGGCAGACTGATACCGGGCGCTTTGGTCTGTTCTATGTGGAGACCGGCGCTTCACAGCGGTCGACGGAAGTCACTTACGACCGGGACTCTTCCGCGATTTCTCTGGCTGGTCCCGGTGACTTCGACTGGGAGAAGATTCTCGCGGGGGTCGACTGGCTGCATTTGACGGGGATTACTCCCGCAATCTCCGCAGCTGCAGCAGATCTAACACTCGAAGCTGCTCAGGCGGCCGTCGCCCTGGATGTGTCTGTGTCTTTCGACGTCAATTTTCGCTCCCGATTGTGGAACTGGGATCCGAAACGCAGTCCACCTCAGCTTGCTCAGGATACTCTTCGGAAGTTAATGCCCTGCGTTTCGCTGATGATTGGAAGCGAAGGAGACTGCCGACTGCTGGATGTTGAGTTGCCCGAACTGCAGTCGCTGAGTGTGCTGGAGCGCGCCACCGAAGTGGCTCGAGCGTTTCATCGTCAATGGCCTCGGATTCGTTACTTCGCATCATCGCTGCGGGAACAGATTTCGGCTTCCCACAATAACTGGTCCGGTGTCCTGTACGATTCCGCTGCTGACACCTCCATGTTTGCTCCCGTGCGGGACGGTGCATGCAGGCCGTGGGAGATTCGTCAGATTGTTGATCGGGTCGGCAGCGGGGACGCGTTTGATGCAGGTCTGCTTTTCGGGTTGTGCGAACGTCCCGGGGATCTGCAGTATGCAATCGATTTTGCGACCGCTGCAGGCTGCCTTGCTCATACGATCAGCGGTGACTGGAATTACGTGACTCGAAGCGAAATCGAAACGCTGATGGATGGCACCGGCAGTGGTCGTGTCATTCGCTGATTCGGCAGCGTTGATTCTGAGCAAAGCGCCTGCGAGTGCTGAACGTCCTGTGATCGCCCCGCGTTTCTCTCTCTCGCTCCACCTGTTGTGAAAGAGTATCTCGGACTGGACTCCGGGACCTGCCTGATCAGTTCTGCGGTTCTTCATCCGGTGATCAGTCAACTTCCGGCGATGGCTGAATCGCTTCCTGATTGCGATCGGAGAACTGGAAGAACACAAGGTCCTCGGGATTCACACCAGGAACCATTCCATCACGTGCTCGGGCAAATCCCCCGCCTCCCGGAATGAACAGAAACGCATTCAGTCCGAAGGATGCCGGTTGGAAATTGAGTACATCAAACTCAGATTCGTCCTGCCATACGGAAGACCTCCAGATCCTTGATTCTGCCAGTTCGGCTCCGGTGTCCTGGCTGTCGGGACGACTCTGCCAAAGCTCCTGCAGGCCGTCAAAATCGAGGGTCCGGGAGGACGGTTCGAGAGCACTGCTTTGCATCGACCAGAATACAGAATACCCCTGGTAGATATTGGTGAATCCGGTCCAGCTGAGTTGCTGTTCGATGTCTTCAATCCAGAGTGATCCGTCCGATCGAATGAGTGGTGTCTCTTCGGCGGTTCCGCCATAAACAGATGCTTCGCTTTCCACTGTCAGTCTGGGAAGCAGTCTTGCCGAAACCGCGAGTTCACCCGGGCTGCCATCCAGTGTTTGAATCAGTGGACCGCTGTGGATGCAGGTCAGGTGGTCCGTTTTCAGCGTAAGATTTCCCTGTGACTGCGGCATGGATGCATCTCCGCGCAGTTCGAGCAGTCGGCCGTCAACTGCCAGGCCACTGTTGAGCAGTTGGATTTGACCGCGAGGCTGACAGGCAACACGGAACACGTCACCCTGAATTCGAGCCATGACGCGATTCAGCACCACTTCGGTATCACCACGCGGTATCTCATCGAGGGTCTGTGCATCATCGACCAGATCAAACAATGCGACCGGCTGTTCTCCCGGGTTGATCACCTCAATGGAGACATCTTCCAGTTCCACCCGATTGGGTCCAAAAAGTTGAATCATTGACCAGCGATCGGCGCGTTGGTCTTCACGAATCTCCAGACGCAAACGCAATTTTCGCAGAGTCAGGGAACCATCACCACGCAGGCTCAGAGTTCGACCCTGACCGGTCGATTCATCTTCCTGTGCATCGAACTGCAGTGTCGGACGATATCCGTCAGCGGCACGCACGATCAAATTGGTGCCGACGAGCCGGACCGGAGGTTGCGCTGGAAGGTCATCAGGGAACCCGTTGTAACGCAGCAGAATCACATCTCCGGATTTGGCATCTGCGACAGCAGCCTTGAGCGTGCGGAATGAAACCGCATTGCCATCGGACCCCTGCAGAAGAAAGGGGCCTTTTTCCACGGCTTCAGCCGTTGGCATCCCTTCCGATGGTGGGTCGGTGAGCACAACTCGTGACGGCTCTGTTTCTCCCGGCACTGGCGGCAGTGAAGTCAACGGAGCATCGCGCGGTTCGGGTGAATTCTCTTCACCATTCGATTCAGCACCGGTCATCTCGGGGCCGGTGACCGACACGATGGTCGTGTTCTCTGCAGCGCCGCTCGACAGCGATCCATCCGCTGCCACTGCTGACGTTTCCGTTGCTCCAGCCGAGTTCGTTTCGGTGCCCGCAGTTGACGCCGCAAAGTCGATTGCGTTGACGATTGCCGGGCCGGGATCGGTCTGACTGACTGGTTGGCCGCGCTGGAAGAGACCCGAAAAGCTTAAGACAGCGGTCAGGCAGATCACGCTGACCGAAGCAAACATCCAGAAGTACCCCGTGGGTTTTTCTTCCGTTTTTCGCGCTGCTGATTTCCAAACCAGACCCTCGGCCGGCACCCCCTGCAATCCCAGCAGCGACGCCATCTGGATCAGATCATTCAACAGGACTCCGGGAGACTGATATCGTCGGTCCGGATCGTTGGACATCATGCGATCAGCGATCGCGGACAATTCTTCAGGGACCTCGGGATTGACCGAAGAGAGACGGGGGGGAGATTTGCCCTGATGATCCAGCAGTTTCTGCAAAGCGGTGCCCTCCGGGTAGGGGGGATTGCCGCTCAGCATGTGATACATCGTGCAGCCGAGTGAGTAGATATCGCTGCGGATGTCCGCCAGTCGCGGATCGCGAGCCTGCTCCGGGGCGATGTAGTCGAAGGTTCCCAGAGTGGTTCCTGCGACCGTGATGTGCCCGATGGAATCGTCTGTTTCCCGTCGCGCAAGCCCGAAGTCAACAACTTTGATTCGTCCACCATCAGTCAGCATCAGATTCGACGGTTTGATGTCGCGATGCACAACGCCTGACGCAGAGAGATGGTTCAGGGCGAGGGTAATCTGAATGGCATAGTTCACCGCTTCTGCCGGCGTTAACCGGTCGCTTTCCAGAATCAGGTCTCGCAGAGTTTTTCCGCGAGCAAATTCGTATGCGATGAAAAACAAACCGTCCTGCGATCCGGCGTAGTAGACCCGGGCGATGTTGTCGTGGGAAAGCTGAGCGCAGGCACGTGACTCGTTGCGGAAGCGAGCGATCATTGAGGTGTCACGAGTGGAACCGGGATGCAGGACCTTGATTGCCACTTCCCGGGACAACTCCGTGTCCACTCCACGAAAGACGGCACCCATTCCACCAGCGCCAATACGCTCGCGAATTTCAAAATGTGCCAAACGAACCCCCGCCTCACTGCCGGGTTCACTGCCGTCCGCTGGAAATAAGCGCTGTCGCAGGGGGAGGTTTTCGTTGCGATCCGGCGCCGTAGCTGCGGGTTCAGGCTTCCCGCTGATGACAGTGTTTTGTTCGCGGACAACCAGTGGCCGTTCGGACAGCGGTACGCTCGATGACGCGGGAATTGATCCAGACGACTGCTCACCTGTGGCAGAGGACTTCGGCTGTGACATTGCGATGCGCCGTTGTGAAAAGGGAGCGTGGAAGGGAACTCCAGGCCCGAAAATTCAGTCTACTCCCGCACATTCTGAAAGTCAAAACGCTGTCTGAACACATGCACAGACCATTCGCGAACTCTGTGCGGTCTGCAAGGGTCTGAAGGATCAGTCAGATTCTGTCAGTCATTCTTGAGTGTTGGAGTTGAGAATCATCCAGTTTCGACATCGTGTCGACGGGCATGTGCTAGGTTTTTCAAGGTTAGTGTGGGCAAGGTGCGGTATATGGGTTTGATTCGGTCAAAAACAGTCAAATTCGGGCATCTTCGGTTGATTGCTGGTCAATAAAGCGTCATGTTCTGTCTCGAATTCGACGTTTTCTGGTGGAATTGTGATGATTGCTGACGAGCGACGCTCACGAATACTCAGGCTCACCGAGGAGCAGGGCTTTATTTCCCTGCAAACTCTGGTGAATGATCTGGGTGCGAGTGAATCGACCGTTCGTCGGGATCTGGAGTTCCTGCATGCAGCGGGTCAGATCCAGCGAACGCGTGGTGGGGCTTCTTTTCCGGGAGATCCTGGCGCTGATTTCGATGCCCGACGTTCCCTTGCGTCGGTCGAGAAGCAGCTGATAGCCCGGCGAACGGCGGATCTGATTGGTGACGGAGAGACAGTCCTGCTTGACGGGGGGACAACCACACTGGAGGTGGCCCGTCATCTTTGTGGTCGTTCCCTGCAGGTCTTAACCAACTCTCTTCCGATTGCGCAACTCCTGATGAATCAGCCGGAGATCGAGCTGATCTTTATCGGAGGATT
The DNA here is from genome assembly GCA_017859815.1 of Planctomycetota bacterium. Classification (GTDB taxonomy): domain Bacteria; phylum Planctomycetota; class Planctomycetia; order Planctomycetales; family Planctomycetaceae; genus SXXK01. The sequence continues at coordinate 13,156 of JAFMMM010000064.1, forward strand.
TGTGTATCCGAAGACTGGTGTGGCGTTGGGGCAACTTTCCGTATCAGCGTTACGGGCGATTCACGCCACTCGGCTGATCATGGGAACTGGCGGGATCACCGAGGACGGTTTGTTCAACAGCAATTCCCTGCTGGTGGAAACAGAGCGGCAGATGATTGAGGCATCGGATCGCTTCACTCTGGTCGCTGACAGCAGCAAGTTTGGCCAGCGAGCGCTGAGTCATCTTTGCGATTTAATGATGGTGGATGAAATCGTGACAGATTCGGGTCTCGACAATCACTGGAGGCAGGCTTTGCAGCAGGCTCAGGTGAGTATCGAGGAAGTTGCGGCAGATCAGGCGTTAGCGTCGATGGCTGATCTGCAGAGTATTTCGGAGTCGTGAAGACAACGGGCCGGCAGGGGAGGCGGGTCGCAGACGGGGCTGACGGAGCAGCAGGCAGGACACAGAAAAAAGAGGAAGCGATCGCTTCCGGGGATAGAGGGAACAGCAGTCATGTCAGTTGCAACACCAAATGTGGATCAGGTTCAGCAGATTGTTCGTGAAGTTTTGCAGAAGCATTTGCGTCCGAGCGGCGGGGCAACAGTGGCGTCCGGCATACCGATTTTGCGTACGGGTGGTGGTTCAGCATCAGCGATCTCGGCACCGACAGTGGCACCTGCGAACGCATCACGAAACCCGCTGGTCGTCAATATTTCAGCTCGTCACGTGCATCTGACGCAGGAGCACGTGGAGATCCTGTTTGGCCCCGGGGCTCAGCTGAGCCCGGAGAAGGACCTGTATCAGGACGGTTATTTTGCGGCAAAGGAAACTGTGGCGGTGGTTGGTCCACGGCGTCGCATGTTGCCGAGTGTCCGCGTTCTGGGGCCGTGTCGCAACGACTCGCAGGTCGAGTTGGCATTCACTGATGGGATCTCGCTGGGCATCGATCTTCCTGTGCGTATCAGTGGAGACGTTGCTGGAACTCCGGGTTGTCTGCTGATGGGGCCACACGGTGTGGTGGAGTTGCAGCAGGGTGTGATCCGGGCGATGCGTCATGTGCACATGGGCCCGGGTGATCTGGCGCATTACGGGGTGCAGGACGGCGATCTGGTCAATCTGCGGATTGAGTCACCGAGCTGCACCACTGTCCTCGAGGACCTTGCCGTCCGTGCGGGTAAGGACATCAAGCTGGAAGTTCATCTGGATACTGATGAGGGAAATGCGGTCAACCTTGAGAAGGCCACGAAAGTGGAGCTTGTGAAATCAGAACCCTGCAGTTGCAGGCACTGAAGAACTGAATGGGAATGAGAGCGTCGTAGGGCGCAGCTCTGAGTGCTGCGTCGAAGTGATCTTTCGATTCTCAGAACGAATGAAATGTTACGAAAGCGATGTTGGACCATCGCTGTTCCTGATTGCTGAATCTGCACGAGGATCGGAGTGCGGCAAAGCTGGAGAAAAGACAAATGGCAAAATCCGTAGAAGCTCTGGGGATGATTGAGACGAAGGGGTTCGTCTGTCTGCTGGAAGCGATCGATTCCATGTTGAAGGCTGCCAATGTGCAGCTGGTGTCATGGGACAAGATTGGCAGCGGTCTGGTCACTGCATTTATCAGTGGCGATGTTGCCGCTGTGAAAGCAGCACTGGATGCGGGAGCAGCTTCCGCATCAAAGTTGGGTCAGGTTGTCAGTGCTGAAGTGATTCCACGTCCGCACGAAGAACTGGCCGGCGTACTTCCGAAGCCAAAGGCCAGCGCTCGCGGCAAGTGATTCATCACTTGATCTCGGCGCTGAATCCGCCGCAATCGTCGGATTCTGGATGGAATTGAATCAACTGTGCCAACGTTTCAGTCGTTATGCGGACGCGGGCAGGCACAGGAAACACTTCGAGGAAAGAGACAGTAATGAACGATGCAATTGGGATGATTGAAACTCGTGGTTTGGTCGCTGCAGTGCAGGCTTCTGACGCGATGCTCAAGGCTGCCAACGTCAGTCTGGTTCGCCAGCTGAACATCGGCGGTGCCTACGTGACCACGATTATTCGCGGTGATGTGGGTTCGGTTCGAGCAGCAGTCGATGCTGGTGCTGCAGCAGCAACGCAGTGCGGTGAGCTGGTTTGTGCTCACCTGATTCCACGACCGGAAGCGTCGCTGCTGGAATCAGCACTCTGATTTCACCGGCAGACTTCCGCGGATCCAGCAGGATTTCCTGCTGGCAGAGACGGCTGAACAATCGAAAGCGACGAGTGGATTCGTCGTGGATCTGGACGATCAGGAGTTTGCCGGATCATTGGTCTCCTCCATTGATCCTCAGCAGTGCAGGGAGAGTGTTGCGATGAAGGTGCTTGTCGCCAATCTGGGTTCCACCAGTTTCAAGTATCGTTTGTTTGACCTGAGCAGCGAGACACAGCTGGCACGCGGGGGCATTGACCGAATCGGTCAGCCCGGCGCGGAAAGCTCATGCTTTGCTGAGATCGGTGATCAGCGACAGGAATTGAATCAGGTTGTCCCTGATCACGCAGCTGCGGTCAGTATCTGTTTGCAGCAGCTGACAGATCCACAGCATGGCTGTCTGCAGTCTGTTGATGAGGTCGGTGGCATCGGATTCAAAGCAGTCTTTGCCGGAAGCATGAGCGGTGTTCGTATTGTGAATGAACCGTTGTTGCAGAAGATGGAGGACCTGTCCGACATCGCTCCGGCACACAATCCGCCCTACGTCCGAGCGATGCGTCAGCTGCAGCAGGCTTTCCCGGAGATTCCGTTGGTGGCAGCACTGGAAACAGGCTTCCACGAAACGATTCCCTTCGAGCACCGCGCCTATGCGGTTCCGTGGGAGTGGTACACGGAGCATGAGATTCGACGCTGGGGTTTTCATGGCGCCAGTCATCGATTCATCGCCGGTCGAACTGCTGAACTGCTGGGCAGAGACGATCTGAAGATTATCAGCTGTCATCTTGGCGGCAGTGCTTCAGTTTGTGCCATCCGAAACGGTGCCAGTATTGCGGCATCCATGGGAATGAGTCCTCAGGGTGGGCTACCCAACAATAACCGTGTTGGCGATTTTGATGCGTTTGCGATTCCGGTGGTGATGAAAGCCACAGGGTTGAGTTTTGAGCAGGTGCTGCAGGAGATGTCTTCCCGCGGTGGCTTGCTGGGCATCAGTGGACTCAGTGGTGACTGCCGGGATCTGGAGGATGCTGCGGCGGAGGGCCATGAACGAGCGGAACTGGCTTTGCGTTTGTTTGAAGCATCAATCCGATCGTACGTCGGGTCTTATCTGGCATTGCTGGGCGGTGCTGATGTGCTGGTGTTTACCGGTGGCATTGGTGAGAACAGCGACAGGATTCGCACCAGCGTGTGCAAAGAGATGGAATGGGCCGGTCTTGAAATCTGCAGCGAACGGAACTCCGCCGCTCGCGACGAGTGCTGCATCAGCGCGGATTCCAGCAGGGTTCAGGCGTGGATCATTCCAACGAATGAAGAAATTGTGGTGGCTCGACAAACAGCTGAAGCCATTCGTGTGGCTGAGTCCTGAGAGTAGGCGGGGCCTGATTCAGACGTTTGGTCGGCTTTGGCCGGGGAAAGGAACTGAAGATGTTTCTGGCAAGAATTACAGGCAGCGTGGTGTCGACCCAAAAGGTGGATTCGCTGACCGGTCAGAAGCTGTTTCTGGTCGAACCGCTGCGGGTGGATGAAGACGATCACAAGAGTTTGAAGCCAACCGGACGTTCGTTTGTGGTGGTTGACACCGTCGGTGCAGGAGAAGGCGAAGTTGTGCTGTGTGTTCAGGGCTCCAGTGCTCGTTTGACACCCGGTACGAAGGAACTGCCGATTGACGCGGCCATCATTGGGATCGTGGATACTGTTCAGGCATTTTCCAAAACCATATTTCGATCGGCAGACTGACCAGCGTTGATCTGTCGGAGTGAAAGGACGGTTCCGATGCAGACAAATCCTTATGAAGCAGGTGAGTTGAATTCGGAGGACGCAGGTGTTTCCGCTGAAAAGCTGAGGTTGCGTTTGATTCCGATGCAGATCATTGCGGGGGTTCTTGCATCGGGGGTTGTGTTCTTCCTTGGAGTGGCTCTGGTCATGATCGAGGGGGAGCTGAACACAGGGATGGGAATGCTGGTCCAGCTTGGAGCGGTAATGGCTGGCAGTGCTGTCGTGATGCACACCGTCACCTCGGCAAGACAGCCAACGGAAAAACAGTTACGGGAGTATGTTGAGGCTGGCGAACCAATGCAGTCTCTGCTGGGTTTCTTTCAGCAGCGATTGATCGTGTCGCTGGCCATTCTGGAGGGTGCTGCGATGTTCAACGGCATCGCGATCATTATTGAACAGAGCTGGATCTCAGTCGTTGCTGTCAGCTGTTTGACTGTGATGATCGCTGTGCGATTCCCAACGTCTGGCAGCCTTCGTCACTGGTTGGACGGGCAGCGTCAAAAGCTGGAACTGACACAGTTGATGCCAGGTTCCTGACATCTCCAGCATCGAATACTGAATACAGAGTCATTAGCACAGCCGCAGGATCAGGCTGACACAAAAAACGGCGGGAGCAGCCGTAAGTCGAGGGCTTGATATCGTGCAGGCAACAGAACAAACAATCCGACAGGTCGTCCAGGAAGTCCTTACTCAACTGAACGGTCAGCCGAACGGCGGTCAGCCTTCCGGAAATTGGGGCGTATTCTCTTCGGTTGACGATGCTGTTCGCGCTGCTCAGCAGGGCTTTGAGCAACTCAGTCGTGCTCCCATGGCAAAACGCCGGACCGCCATCGATCTGGTCAAACGGATTTGTGAGGAGCAGGCGGAGGAGCTGGGGCGCCTTGAGTTTGAAGAAACTGGCATTGGACGTCTTGAGCACAAGATCGGAAAGCTGCAGGCTATTCGAACGGTGCCGGGTATTGAGGCACTGAAGACGGAGGCGGTCAGTGGAAGCGACGGACTGACTGTTACGGAGTACGCACCATTCGGAGTGATCGGGGCAATTACACCGGTGACTCATTCGCTGCCGACGCTGGCGGGGAACTTCGTGAATATGGTGGCTGCGGGCAACACAATTGTCTGTAATCCGCACCCCAGTGGAGCAAAGATCGCGGCTGAGGGAGTGCGTCGCTTCAACAAAGCAATCCACGAGGCGACCGGGTTGCAGAATCTG
>JAFMMM010000065.1 GCA_017859815.1 Planctomycetota bacterium
GATTCCGCGGCGTCCGCATTGTCTGAGAATGAACCTGAGCATACCGAGTCAGCGGTCATCGGGTTGTTCACCGGGGATGGGGAACCTGCAACGGAATCCGCGGAAGCCGAATCAGAAGCCAATGCTGCTCCTGAAGAGTCGCCGCCTGAGGTTGAAGAAACGCGAGAAATTCGAATCAACGCACCGCAGAAATTTACCGTTCATTTTCCGGAAGCAGAGCCTGCCGGGGTCACACCGGAGTACTCACTTCCCCCCATGAGCCTGTTGGACGAGCCGGAGGACTTTCCCTACGAAGAGCTGGCCCGCAAGGCTCGTATTGCCGCTGACACACTGGAACGCGCATTTGCCGAGTTTGGGCTGAATGTTCGCGTGACAGAAATTGACACCGGGCCGGTGGTGACCCAGTTTGAGCTGGAACTTGAAAAAGGCCTGCGACTGAACAAAGTCACTGCGCTTGAAGACGACCTGGCCATTGCCCTGCGCGTTCCTTCGGTTCGCGTTGTTGCACCAATTCCCGGTCGGAATACTGTGGGAGTGGAGGTGCCGAATGACAAACAGATCATGGTGCGACTTGCGGAATTACTCCAGATCTCCGCATCGGATACAGACAAGATGCATCTTCCGCTGTTTCTTGGGAAGGACGTGAGTGGGCGTCCCCTGGCGGTCGACCTCGCTCGCATGCCGCATCTCTTGATTGCCGGGCGAACCGGAACCGGAAAGAGTGTGTGTTTGAACACGCTGATTCTGTCTCTGCTGATGACTCGAACTCCCGATGATGTTCGAATGCTGATGATCGACCCGAAGATGGTCGAACTGAGCCCGTACAAGTCGATTCCGCATCTCATGCATCCGGTGATCACGGACATGAAGAAAGCTGAAGCGGTCCTGTCCTGGGCGGTGGACAAAATGGAGGAGCGGTACGACCTGCTGGCGAAAGTGGGGGTCAGGCATCTGGATGCCTTCAATGATCTGGGCCGAGAGCGGGTCCTGGAGCGACTTGGACTGGAAGACGGTGAACCGGAGGCTGAGGAGATCCCGGAAAAGATGCCGTTCATTGTTGTGATTGCGGATGAGATGGCTGACCTGATGATGACCTCCGGCAAGGATGTGGAAGCGTGCATTATTCGTCTTGCGCAGAAATCGCGAGCCGTGGGCATTCATCTCGTTCTGGCAACCCAAAAACCGACTGTTGATGTCATCACAGGGTTGATTAAGTCCAACCTGCCCGCAAGGATTTCGTTTCAGGTCGCCAGCAAGATGGACAGTCGGGTCGTACTTGATGAGTCCGGTTCGGAACGACTGCTGGGCAGCGGTGACATGCTTTACCTGGCGCCGGCGACGAGCCATCTGACTCGCGCTCAGGGGACTTATGTCAGCGATGATGAAATCAACGCAGTGATTAATTCCTTCGCCGATGTGGCTCCGGAATTCAGCGAAGATCTGATGCGACTGACATCGCAGGCAGGACGGGGCAACGCCAGCGGAACTGAGGCCGGGGCTCGCCAAAATGATGATCTGTACGACAGTGCCGTCGAGGTCGTAATTCGCGAGGGACGAGGCAGCGTGTCTTTGCTGCAGCGGGCTCTTGGTATTGGTTACGGACGCGCCGCCAGGATGATCGACTACATGGCCCAGGACGGAGTTGTTGGCGAATACAACGGGGCCAACGCGCGTGAAGTCGTCTGTACGATGGAAGACTGGTACCAGCTGAAATCCGGACGCGGCGAATGAGGCCTGATGTCAGCAGCCGGTTCTGTCAGCGATACCTTTCCATTGCAGAATCTTGATCTTGTGTTTCCCGAGTGACTGCATTGTTCACGGATTGCCAGCTCTGATCCGTGCTGCAAAGCCCGGTCGTTACGCGAGAGACGCCGGGAGTGTTCTGCTGATGCAGTTCTGGTAACCTCTCGGATCGTGGGCCGCGGGGGCTTCGCTGTGCTGAATGGGGGGCTGATTCGTCGACGAGCTGTGCGGTCTTTGTGACAGCTGATGCAGGCGAATCCGTTGGGGCAGTTTCGCTCTATCGCTGAGCATCGTCATCGGAGCGGATGGGCGTTTTCTCGGAGCAACGGGAGTCCCTCCTGTGGCGGATAATTTCGCCCTGCAGCCCTTATTCCGACCTGCGTTCTGTGCCACTGTTTGCAGAAGGCTCCATTTGCTCCCGCCGGCTGCTCCGGACCATTTACTGGCGTAATCTGCTGTTACGAGGATCACGATGATTCGAAACTGCTGGATGTCCATGGGACTGGTTTTCGCCTCGATCTGCGGTGGTCTGAATGCGAATGATGCCCCTCCGTCTGTCGTCTTGATTCTGGCGGATGATCTGGGCTGGTCAGACCTGCCTGCTTATGGTCATTTGTGGCATCGTACTCCGCACCTCGATGCTCTCGCAGCCAGCGGTATTCGATTTACGTCCGCGTATTCGGCAGCCCCAATTTGCTCGGCTTCACGCGCTGGGTTGTTGACTGGGCGAACCCCGGCAGCTCTCCAGTTCGAGTTTGTGACGAAGAATGAACCCGGGCGGCAGCAGATCGACTTTCCGGTCTCGCTGCAGACGCCGCCCTACACGCTGAACCTTCCCCTCCGGGAACGAACCATTGCTGAGGCCCTGGCGGAACGTGGTTACCAGACAGCGTTTTTTGGGAAGTGGCATCTCAACCAGCATTATCAGCGTTATTTGGGATGGCACCCGATGCTGGGACCACAGCAACAGGGTTTTGCGGTCGCTCATGAAGATTTTGGCAGTCATCCCTATCGCTGGGGCAGGCAGACGCCGCAGCCAATTCAGCAGGACGGACAATTTGATCAGGATACGATGGTTGATCGAGCGGTGGAGTTTCTGAAGCGTGGTCATGAACAGCCGTTTTTTCTGATGGTCTCCCTGTTTCATGTGCACACTCCGGTACGCAGCAGGCTGGAGTGGTTAAAAGAGCGATTTGAGCAGGTCATTCCGGGGGAGGCTCCCGCCAGGCCAAAACGTGTGGATTACGCTGCATTCGTCAGTGAGCTTGATCACCTTGTCGGTCGTCTGCTGCAAACACTCAACACCACGGGGCAACGCGAAAACACGCTGGTCCTGTTCACTTCGGATAACGGAGGCCATCCGGAATACACGGCAAATTCCCCGTTGCGTGGTTCGAAGTGGAATCTTTATGAGGGCGGTATTCGGGTGCCGATGATCGCGGCATGGCCTGCTGTCATCCGTGCTGGCGGGGTCTGTGACACACCAGTAAGTGCACTGGATTTGTTTCCGACGTTCCTTGAGGCAGCTGGTGATCAAGTTGTTGTGATGGACAGGCGTTCGGGGCAATCTCGCAGCATTCTGCCGGAGCTGACAGGCGGCAGTTCCAAACAGAAGCAGCGGGAACTGTACTGGCATTTTCCGTATTATCATCCGGAGCGGGGTTATGCTGAAGCCCTGTCGCAGGTTGGCATTGACGACTTTGCTGTCAGCAGAACAGTTCCGCAGTCGGCAATTCGATCCGGCCACGACAAGTTGCTGTATTTTCATGATGATCAGCATACGGAACTGTACAATCTGGCGGATGATCCGGGAGAGTCGAAGAATCTCGCTGCGAGTCATCCGGAATTGAACATGCGGTTGCGAAAGCGCTTGCTGGAATTATTGGGTGCCGATCGGGCCAGGTTTCCGCAGCCTCAGGCACAGCAGTAGTGCCGATGACAGGCTGCGGACTCATCGCAAAGAAAGGGTGTATTGATGACCAGGTTCAGTGTGGTGCCGGGGGTGATGCTGTGTGTTCTGGCGAATGTTGTGGTCGCATCGGAGGAGTTTGAAATCTGGCCGGCCGAGCTTCCGGCGGGTGCACGCCAGTACACGGCAGACGAAAAGCAGGCGTTGAACGCCAAAACCACGGCAGAACGAATTGCATTTGTGGACCGTCCCACATTGACCGTTTTTCCAGCTCCGGCTGAAAAGGCAAACGGCTGTGCGGTCGTGATCTGCCCTGGCGGGGCATACAACATTCTTGCCTGGCCCAAAGAGGGTGTTGAAGTTGCCGAATGGTTCAACACGATTGGCGTCACGGCGTTTGTGTTGAAGTATCGGGTTCCTCGACGGGACCCGGAACGAATTCACCATGAGCCGATGCAGGATGTGCAGCGAGCGATACGCTGTGTTCGCAGGGATGCGAAGAGATGGAATATTGACCCGAAACGTGTTGGAACTCTGGGGTTTTCGGCGGGCGGTCACCTGACTGTGATGTCGGGAGTGCAGTATGAAACGCGGAGTTACCCGGAAATTGATGATGCAGACCGCATCAGCTGCCGCCCGGATTTTATGTGTCCCATTTACTGTGCGTACCTTGGACCTGGCTACGACGATCGGAAAGAGGTGGCGCTGGGTGACCTGGTGCACGTCACTCCTCAGACACCACCGACATTTCTGGCAGTGACATGGGACGACGCGCTTCGGGGGGCACAGTCAGCGTTGCTGTTCGCCCGACTGCGCGAGCACGGAGTGCAGGCCGAGATTCATGTATTTGCCAAAGGTGGACACGGATACGGACTGCGTCCATCAGACGATCCGGTTTCGGAGTGGCCAGTGCATCTGGCTCGGTGGTTGCAGATCAATGGCTTTGTTCCCCGCAGCGACAGGACCGAATGAGGACTGCGGCTGAGAATGCCATGAATCCTGAATTCCTTAAGTCACCGGCCGAGCTGAACGGTCTGGTGAGTTCTTAGAAGTTTGTGTGTTGAGGAGATGAGCATGCGCTGTCGAGTGTGGCTGCCGATGTTGTTGGTCATGGTGTCCGGTTTTGGTCGAGCTGCGGATCGTTCTCCGAATATTGTGCTGGTGATGGCTGACGATCAGGGTTGGGGAGATATGGCCTATGCCGGGCACCCTCGAGTGGTCACGCCAAACTTCGACAAGGCTGCCGCAGAAGGAATTCGATTTGATCGCTTCTACGCTGCGGCCCCCGTGTGTTCACCGACTCGCGGCAGCGTCATGACTGGCCGTCATCCCAATCGTTATGGGGTTTTCAAATGGGGATACCCGCTGCGCCCCCAGGAACTGTCGATCGCAAGGATTCTGAAAGGGCATGGCTACCAGACGGCCCATTTTGGGAAATGGCATCTGGGATCTGTCCGCAACGGCAGTCCTGTCAGCCCGGGAGCGCACGGATTTGATGCGTGGCTGAGTGCTCCTAATTTTTTTGATAACGATCCGATTCTGTCTCGCGAGGGAACGGCGGTGCAGATGCAGGGGGAAAGTTCCATCGTTACGGCAGAGGCGGCGATTGACTGGATGCGTCAGGTTGGTGCCGACGATCAGCCATTTTTTGCCGTGGTCTGGTTTGGGTCTCCGCACTCGCCACATCGGGCGGTGACCGGGGACCGTGAACCCTACGCTGACTTACCTGCGCGCGATCAGAACTTTCTGGGAGAGGTCACGGGGATGGATCGCGCCTATGGAATGCTCCGCGAAGAGTTGCGGCGTCAGGGAATAGAGAAGAATACAATTCTCTGGTACTGCAGCGACAACGGGGCGCTCCCGGGAGTTGGCTCGACCGGCGGATTCCGTGGAAATAAAGGCAAGGTGTACGAAGGTGGTCTGCTGGTTCCGGCAATTCTGGAATGGCCTGGCACACTCAGCGGAGCGCGTTCGGTGCAGACTCGCTGCAGCACCTGCGACATTCTTCCGACCGTGGTTGATCTGGCCGGGCTGACGCTGCCGGAGGAGTTGCCCCGCCTGGATGGCATCAGTCTCTGTTCCGTTCTGGAAGAACAGAGCGGCACGATGCAGCGCCCCTTGGGCATGGGGTTCTGGGATTACACGGTCGGCGGACTGAGCACACCTTCAGCACAGTGGATGGGCGATCTGCTGAAAGCTCAGCAGGAGGGTGGAGATCTGCAGCCGGATCTGCCCAGCCGAAATGCGGCGGAACTTCCCAGTCCAGCGTGGGGGAAAGATCAGTTTCCCGGTCACTCCGCATGGATCAGCGGCAACTGGAAACTCCATCGTATCGAGCAGCGACCGAGCACGGGTGGGCAGGCGTCAAAGAAGCGGAAGCAACAGCCCGAACTCGGGCCTCAATTACGCTGGGAACTCTATGATCTGGCGACGGACAAGGAAGAGTCGGAGAATGTCCTTGAAAGTCACCCGGAAGTTGCCGAGCGGCTGCAGCAGGAGTTACAGCAGTGGTTGGGGTCTGTGGTCGACAGTTTCAATGGAAGTGATTACTGAACGACGCGTGGCGTTGCGTTCGCCCGGCGTCTGCGGCATCGGTCTGATTATTCGCCGGGCGGAGGGAAACTTCGAATGCGACTGTACCGCGGGTAGGTTTCCCAGATTTCACCGCCGTCGATCACGCGCGGGTCGCCCGTTTCCCGCAGGTGCCTTTCCAGCTCTTCTGCCAGCTGCCCACGAGCCTGCTGGTGCTCCGGGTGCTCGGCGAGATTGTTCAGACAGTCCGGGTCCGTAGGAATATGAAACAGTTCAATTGCCGGACGTTTAGCAACAGCGAGCTGCAAAAAGGGGGCGATCTGAGGATCATCCGCACCCGCAATCAGCACGTCGAGGGACGGGCAGGGATCGATATCTGTATAACCACTGTGTGGCGGTGCCAGAGTGCCGTCTGGTTTGAGTTGTCGTGGGTCGCCGGCGGGCCAGCGTTCAGGGCGGAAATTTCGGATCAGCAGATAATCCTGCGTGCGAATTGCGCGCTGCGGGTACGTCCAGTTCATGTATCGTGAAGAAGAGTGGCGTTCACGTGCGGAATAGACGGCTTTGCGTTGTGGTTCCACGGTACCCTGTCGGTCAGACTTCAGCAGATTCAGAATGCTGTTGCCGGAGACAGGGAACTCTTTACTGTTGTGGGTTACCTCGGTTGCGTCGAAGATTGTCGCCGTCAGGTCAACCAGGCTGACGACATCGTCAACGATGCGACCTGCGGGAACCTGTTTGCCCCAGCGAATGGCCAGCGGCACATGGAAGCCGTGATCGTAGAGATTGGCTTTGGCACGCGGGAACGCCATCCCGTTGTCTGAGGTAACGATGATCAGTGTGTTTTCCAGTTCGTCTGCCTGTTCGAGCAGCTGGATCATTCTTCCCAGGTGGGTATCGAACCATTCGATCTCCACGCAGTAGTCCAGCAGATCACTGCGGATTTCGGGATGGTCCGGAAGGAATCCGGGAACCGTTGCATCTGCCGGTTTTTTACCGGACTTGATTCCGGATCCTTTTTCGAATCCGCGATGAGGTTCAGTGGCGCCAAACCAGAAACAGAAGGGTTGATCGGACGGTTTTTGAGCGAGGAAGTCCGCAAAATTCGCCGCATAGTCGTTCCGGCTCATCCCTTTGTATGGGGGGGCATTCGATCTTTGTGAGAACGTCGGGCCGGCTGGATTGCGATTCCGACCATCGACCTTGAAGTTCCCCGGAGACCAGCCCTTGCCGGTTAGTCCGATGCAGTATCCATTTTGCTCCAGCAGATCAGGGAACGTGATGTATTTGGAGGGAAACGAACTGGCATGAGTTCCGGCCTCCTCAATCTGCCACGTATGTCTTCCGGTCAGAAATGCGGCGCGGCATGGGCTGCAGCCCGGCGATGGCGCAAAACCATTCCGAAAGTAAACACCCTCCCGGGCAATCCGGTCGAAAGCCGGTGTGCTGATTGCAGGATATCCGGCAAACGAGGTGTGCTGCCACGATTGATCATCAGAAACAGCGATCAGGATATTTGGCCGTTCCGCCGCCACAGGATTTGTATTTGAAGCCGCGATTACGGTGATGGCTGCGATCATCATCAGCAGTGATGTCGAAGACTTTGACAGGCTTACGAAACAGAGATTCATCTGTGTATTCCACGAAATCCGAGGTCTGTGTGGGGTCAATCACCGATCATACTCGTTATAAACAGCGGTGCAGGCAGCGTAGCACGTTTGTTCGGCAGCGGGAAATGTGTTCCGCAGGCAGACCGTTCTCGGCATCCTTTGTGGATGGCACCTCGCAAGGGATGGTATCGGCCCGAACCTGCTGTATGTCGCCGAACCGGGCTGGTGCGTTCACAGCCAAAAGGAGGGTCCCCGGGACCAGGTTCCCTCGTCATCAGTTCCTGCAGGGTTGCCGACGTCGCAGGAGTGTGGCGCGACCATGATGGATGTCCAGTAAAGCAGACTCGAGCAGATGATTCAGATTTTCTCTCTGCTGTTTTCTCTCGCATGCACAAACGCGGTCAGCTGCGGCCAGTTTGATGAAGCAGCGTCCGTTGGGGGAACTCGCGGGGATGTGAACAACGGCCTGCCATCCGCTGTCACAGCTGCGGAATCAGACCCGGAGTATCAACGATTTCTGCGGGCATTTCTGCGACGCCCGGGACCGGGAATTGCGCTGGAGCGGATCACGGCGTTTCATCGTGATCGGGGCAGTCTGAATCAGTTCTGTACGCAGCTGCAAAGTCGGATGGATGCCGACCCTGATGCCGGCGAGGCAGCTCTGCTGGGTTTCCTGAGACAGCAGCGAGCCGATCCGGACGGTGCCTTGCAGGCATTTGAGGTGGCCTGCAGACTCCAGCCTGAGAGCACCTCGATGCGGTGGATGATGGGACGATCACTCATTGCGCTGAAGCGAGCCGACGAGGCGATCGAACAACTGTTGCCTCTGGTCAAACGACGCCTGCCATTGGCGGAGTTACTGGCAATCGGACGTGATCTGAACCTGGCATTTCGAAACGCCGATCGCCGCAGCGAGCTTCCACAGGTGTGGCTGGAAATTGAGGAAGCTTCCGGTAACAGCCTGCGGGTGGTGGAACAAACGGCGTGGATTCTTCGAGGCGAAGGATTTCAACGTGCGGCGGTCGAGAGGTTTCTACGGATCGCTGCGGAGGTCTCCGATCCCGAAAAGGCGTTCAAACTGCGACTGCAGGCCGCTGAACTGCTGTGTGAGCTGCAGGAATTCACAGAAGCTCGGGACGGTTTGCTGGATCAGCTCGAGAGTTTACGGGCCGACAGCTGGCAGGCTGAGGAGGTGAGGCGGCTGACAGAGACCTGTCTGGCAGCCATCAGCGGCGATGCGGGCGTACTGGCGTGGTACGAACAGCTGGAAGCAGAGTGGCCGGACAGTTTGACCATTACGCGTCGCAGGATTCAGCTGCTGCGTCGCGGCCGGAAAGATGCGGAGGCAGATGCTGTTCTGCGGGAGGCGGTGAAACGGCTTCCCGCTGAAGTTTCGTTGTTGCGGCTCCAGATCGAGATTTTTTCGAGTCGTCGTTTATTCACTGATGCTGCTCTTCTTTATGGTGAGCTTGAGCAGCGGGGAACGCTGACGGATGAGGATTTGCTGACCTGGGGAGGACTTCAACTGCAAAGATCGGACATTTCCCCGACGGAAGCGAAGCAGCTGGCCACGACGATCTGGAATCGCCCCGAACGTCCGATCACTGAACGGGATACTTTGATTTCGTTGGCTGATTTGCAGGATCGGTCGGGAATGCCGACGGAGGCCGAGAGCACGTGGCAAAGGTTGCTGAACGAGAATCCATTCGACCCTTTCGTTCTTGAACGGCTGGGTGCCTGGTGGTTGCGACGTGGTCAGAATGCCAAAGCGCTCGAGATCTGGAATCGTATGCTTGATAGTGATCGTGACCAGCGCGATCAGGCCCGGCGTCTGGCGGAGATTCTGGAGTCGTATCAATTCTATCCGGAAGCGATTGCTGTGAGGCGGGGCCTGTGTCAGGGGGCCGCGGAGATCACTGATCTGCAGTCATTGATCAGTCTGTTGGTCGCTCATACGCCTCGATCCGAAGACAACTGGAGTGAACTGGAAAGTCTGCTGCAGCGAGCGGATCAGATTGCTGAGTCCGATCTGCAGATGGAGCAGCAGCACGAGATGTGGACGCGAGCCCTGCAAAAGTGCGATCGGGTTTCGGTCTACCTGAACTGGCTGGAGCAAAACGACCCGAACGCTGGAAGCGAAACGCTGGCGCTCCGTGCAGCACATTTGTACCGCGTTCTGGGCCGGACAGACCGGGCGATCGAATGGGCTGAGCGGATTGCGGCAGATGGTCGCCTCAGTCGCCGTGTCGCTTTGCTGCTGTCCGAACTCTACCAGCAGTCCGGCCAGCTGGAGCGGGCTGCTGAGGCGTTGGGGCGAATGGTTCGACCCGGCAACGGAAATTCCCCGCAGTTGTTGCAGATGGCCGATCTGATGCTGCGACTCGGCAGGCAGGCCGAGGCCCGCGACCTTGCCGTGCGGGCAGCGGCCGAGGCGGGCGAGAACCCAGGTCAGATTCGAGAAGCCGTGCGAATGCTGCAGCAGGCTGAGGGAGTTGCCGAGGCAATTGAATTGCTGGAGCAGTTGCGTGTGGCCGATCGTGGATTGGTGACTCTATGCAGCGATCTTTCATTCCTGCTTGTCGAGGCTGGCCGTACTGAAGAAGCTGAACAGCTGATCTGGAAAACACTCAGTCGCACCGCACGGACTGAATTTCCCTCGGAGCTGTTTGAGCTGTTGATCGAGCTGCAGGAAAACAAACAGGATTTGGCTGCGGTGATTTCTCGACTGGAATCTCTGGTCATGCAAAGCAGAGAGCCTGCAAAGTTGTCTCGCTTTCTCAGTCACGCCCTCATCCGCTCCGGCGATTCCCAGGGAGGGACACGGTTGCTGCGAATTCTGTGTGCTGGCCCTGACTGCTCTGTGGATGATCAGCTGACTTTGGCGAACGTGCTGCGTGAGCAGGGGGATTTCCAGGAGGCGTTGCAGTTGGCTGCTGAGATCAAACCCGGCCTGCTGGCATCGTCACAACGTGATCAGTTACAGCGATTGTTGCTCTCGTTTCCCGAAGAATTGAGTGCGTGCGGCCTGTTGTCAGGACTGACTTCAGCCGCGGATGAGCCCGAGCGCTCGTGGCAAATTCTCGCTGCCCTGCTTGAACAGGGACGCTGGTCAGATGCCGATTTGTACTGCGGCAGGCTGCCGCCACGTTTGCAGGCTGCCTGGCGAGTCCGGTACCTCCGCGGGCTTTGTGCGGTGATGAGTGAGCGTTCTGATGCAGCGGTGATTCTGCAGCAGATCTTCCTGTCGACGGAGTCCGCATCGAATGAGATCGGCGAGAATCAGTCTGCTGGTGTGGTCGGGGTGTCTCCGCGAAGATTGCTTCCAGAGGATGTCGCCGTGTGGAACGCCGACTGGCAGCAAGTGATCAGCGAGCAGCGAGTGATGCTGGCATCGCTGGGAAATGGAGAGACCGTCTGTCGCATTCCACGAACCCTGACCGAGGCTCTTGTGTTGACACAGGCTTTGCTGAGAGCAACCGGTACCTCGGAGACGTTGGTAACCGCGACTCAGATCCAAAGAGATGCGAACTGGGTCAGTCGGATTGTTTCAGGCGAATCAGTGGATCTGCTGCAGCAACTGCAGCAGCAGTCGGATACCACGGAGTTTTCGTCGCGACTGGTGTTGACTGCACTGCTTCGCAACGCGGTCGAAGAGGAACAAATGCTTCTTGCCGCAGCGTTGACTGATCTTGTGATGCAGCGACTCCTTGAGCAGCTGAGAAGAATTCGTTCGACGCTTTCTGCGAGCGAAGAACGATTCGTTCTCGAACGCTTGCTGGAATTAACACAGTTGCCCGGTTGCCCGCTGACTCAGGGAGATCTGTTTGTCGAGTTCGGAAGGAGTCCTGGTGATGCCGGCGATCTGCTGGCTCGAGCGATCGGCTGCGGAATTGATGACGACTCAACCGTCCGATTTCTGGCGGATCTGCGGCAGCAACTTGTCAGACCATCGACTGATACCAAGTGGACGTCTCGCCAGCGCGATGTTGTGTTGGAGTGTCTGCTGATCCTTGCAGAGAAACTGCGGGAGGATGCACCGCCTGTTGTGCGGGCCGAGATGATTCGGCTTTGGTTTCTTAATGCGGATCCCCCAGGCGGAGGATCGACTGCGGAAGCACCGTTGCTGCAGACCGGAGTGGCTGCCGTTCAGCCAGAGGAGACTAAAAGCACGAAAGCGGCAACAGGGCTCAACTGGGCCGATCTGGGATTTCTTTTTTCTGACGCGGATATTCGTTTTTTTGAGCGAGTTCTTGCGGCAGAACAGTCGGGAACAGCGGATGCGGTTTCACGCCTTGTATTGGCGGCGGAGGAATTGTCTCCGCCGGAGATGAATGGGCGACAATTCGCTGCTTTTGCGGTTCTGCGATCCGCCCTGATGACGCGGACTCAACAGTTTGAAGATGTAGAACGGCTGGTCGGATTGTTTGGTTCGCGGTGGTCGCTGCGAAGAATCCAACTCCAACTGCTGAATGCTGAGCAGCAATTTGAGAAAGCTGCACAACTGGCCGATTCGATGGTTGTGAGTGGTGCGGGCGATCAGAGTGAGCGTTGGTTACTTTCTCTGGAGACTGCATTTCTGGCACAGAATCAGCAGTTGGCGGAGCGGTCAACTCGACAGCTGACAGGACTGCAGTTGAATGAAGAACAGAAAAGACGCTGGGCGCGGGGAATGAGACTAAATCAGCAACTGCAGCCGTACCAGAGTTTTGCGGCCAGACGACCGGTGGACATTGGGCTGACCGAGATTCGTCTGCAACTGGATGAACTCAATCTCATGATTAACCGTCGACGTGCGGACACCGCGGTGAGGTTGTCAGAACAGATCCTTGCCCGTCCGATGGGATCGGGAGCAATTCGCGCGACGACTCGCCGTGACCAGGTTGAATTGCAGTTACGTCAACGGGCGAGGTGGGTCCTTGAAAATGTCGACGAGTTGCGGACCCCCGAGGCCACCGATTCCAACTGAGCATTGATTTTCAGTATCTGGCCAGATCACTGTCGGATTCGAGGCCGAGTTCGGCTGCGATTTCCTGAGCACGGCTGACCATCATTTTCAGTTCGCTCTGCATTGCGAGGAACTGCCATCCTTCCTCGACGCGTCGCTGAACATCCGCAGTCGTGAAACAGTGAATTCCAACCGGGGTGCCACAGCGTTTTCCGGCGGCAAGAACGCGTTGCAGCATGGCTTCGAACTCGTCAGCGGTCGGGCTTGTTCCGTCCGGGGCTTTCATTTGCCAGAGCAGATCGTTTGGGCCAACAAAGATCGCGTCGACTCCCGGCAGGCTGTAGATTTCATCAGCGTTTTCGACACCTTCCGGAGATTCTGTTTGCAGGATGACCAGCACTTCATCATTTGCACGTTCGTAATACTCCCCGGATGACATCAGGAAATTCTGAGCCGGGATGCTGCCTCCGATTGATCGATTTCCTTCCGGCGGATACTTCGCTGCAGCAATTGCGGACTTTGCCTCTTCGACAGTGTTGACCATTGGGACAACGATGCCCATTGCTCCTCCGTCCAGAACGCGTTTGATCAGGTCATGATCACCGCGGGGGACGCGAGCAAGCGGGACACAGCCGGAATCTGCAATGGCCGCAAACATTAGCGAGGCTGTCTGCCAGTCGATTGGTGAGTGCTCCAGATCAACTGTCAGCCACGGGAAGCCGGTTCTGGCCATCAATCGTGCTGTGAAGACATCGCCAAATGACAGCCACGTTCCGATGGAGGGCAGACCGGACTGCAAGACCTGCTTGACGGGATTTGATCGCATGGTGTCGGGGCTTTACTGGGTGACGATAATGATTGAATGGGATCAGAAAGTGTCGCGGCCCCTGCAAGTCGTGTGAAGACAGGATTCGGAGTCGGGAACGACCGGACTGGAACTCGGAATCGGCAATGGAATTCCGGCTCCTGGAGACAGGTCGAGCTTGTCAGCGTCCCGCGGGATGGTAATCAAAAGGAGCGGAGTTGCAATCACCGCCCACGGGTGGGGAGTGAGGGAGGCTGGGCAACAGGAGGGACTGTTACAGCGGGGAGAATGGCGGGATTTTGGTGCAACAGCGTTGTTTTTGACCTCCCGGATGGTGAATTCTCCATCTCTGTTTGGGTAAGGTGGAGGGAGTTTGAGGAACACTCCGATTCCGACAGCGTTCTGTTGAGAGACGCCAATGCGATCGTTACCGCGACAAAACCGGGCTTTGCTGTTTGTGTTTGGATTGACCGGGTTGTTAGTTCTCTGCCGTCCTGGACTGGCCGATGAACAGACCAACGCTCAGGGCAGTGACATCGCGTTCCAGCGCTCTGCAGCTCGCTGTTGTGAACCGACGGCCGTGACGGTTTATCGCCCGCAAATGACAGCAGTGACTCGGCAGGTGCTGCACCCGGTGTGGACCGAGGAGCCAACCACTGTGTTTCGCAATGTGACTGAGACTCGGTGGAAAGAGGAAACGGTCACTGTGATGCGACCGGTAACAGAGACTGTACAACGGGAGCAGGTCTGTTATGTCAGCAAGCCGGTCCGCGAGACGGTGGAGGTCGAGCGGACATGGGTCAGTTTGCGACCTGTCTGGAAGCAGGAGTTTCGAGAGACCACTTATCTGGTGAGTGAACCGGTCACAGAATGTGTTCAGCGTCAGGTCTGTCGAACAGTGATGAAACCGGTGACACAGACAGTTCAGCGGACGCGTGTTGTTACAGTCATGCGTCCTGAAACATGCATGAAGCAGGTGCCGGTGCAGACTGGCCGTTGGGTGACTCGCTGCCGAACAATCCGTGGGGCCGTCGTCCCGCGAGTGGTATGGGGAATGTATGGTCCAGGAATCGCTCCGGTCCAGCTTCCAGCGCGCACTGTGGAAGAACGTGTCTGGCAACCTGCTGTGGAGTGGAGGCAGGTATCGGTGACAAGGCTTGTTCCGCAGCGTGTCGTTCAATCCATTCCGATGCAGGTGACTCGGATGGTTCCTGAGACCCGAGTGAGTCAGATTTCTGTTCCGGTTACGCGAATGGTGAATCGTCAGGTTGTTCAAAAGGTTCCGTATCAGATTTGCCGAATGGAGCGTCAGCAGAGAACTGAAAAGATTCCCGTCACTCTTTGCCGAACCGTTTTGGAACGACAGGTGAGGAAAGTTCCTTTGACAATCTGCCGAATGCAGGAACAGACAGAGACGCGACGTGTTCCCTGCCGAGTGCAGCGGCAGATCCCGTGCACGCAATCTCGCAGGGTCTTGCGGTGGGTTGTCCGGGAAGTGGAACTGGAAGAATGTCGACTTGTGCCGGTCTCTGGTGATCCGTGCGATGCTGGCGAAGCACCCCCAACAACTTCCCCGATGCGGACCTTTGATACTGGCAGGGAACAGCCTGCAGATCCTTCATTGGGACCAGCAAAAGGTTTCACTCGTGTTTTTCCCGAGACTGCGGATATTCAGACCGGATTGCTATGGGCGGCTGCGGCGGGTGATCAACGTCAATCTCTGTGAGTCAACAGCCGATACCGCAAGCATGAGCGTTTATTCATCGGATTGGATTCCGCTCGGTCCGAATGTCGTGTGAGTCCCCAGCGGTTGAAAATATGTCGTATGCAGGAACGTAACTCCACCACTGCAGAAGCAGACAACGGCTCCGTCGGCACTGTCCGCACACAGACTGTGCAGTTATTTCAGCCGCCGACCCCGCTACACCTCGAGTGTGGTGGAACGCTGGGACCGGTGACAGTTGCCTACGAGACCTATGGTCAGCTGAACGCTGACGCGAGTAACGCAGTCTTCGTTTGTCATGCACTGACGGGAGATGCACATGCTGCGGGCTGGCATGCCGAGGATGACCGCAAGCCTGGCTGGTGGGACGGCTTTATTGGTCCGGGGAAAGGGCTGGATACGAATGAATTGTTTGTCATTTGTGCCAATACGCTGGGAGGTTGTCAGGGCACGACGGGTCCGGGCAGTGTGAACCCGGAGACGGGGCAACGTTTTGGGCTGGACTTTCCGTTTTTGACAATCCGTGATGTCGTGAGAGTTCACTCGGAACTGGTGAAGCATCTGGGGATTCAGCGGCTGTTGGCTGTCGCCGGCGGCAGTCTTGGCGGGATGCAGGTGCTCGAGTGGTCTGTGTTATTTCCCGAACAGCTTCAGGCTGCAATTGTGCTGGCTTCGGCTCCACGACTGAGCGCACAGGGAATCGCGTTTAATGCCGTGGGACGTCGGGCGATTTATGCCGATTCCGGGTTTTCCAATGGCCAGTATTATGATTCAGAAGGACCTCAGTACGGACTTGCTCTGGCACGCATGGTCGCTCACATTACCTACCTGTCCGAAGACTCGATTGAATTGAAGTTTGGCCGCCGTTTGCAGGACAGCGAGCGTTTTGCATTCTCAATGCAGAAGGAAACGGAGTTTCAGATCGAAAGCTATCTGCATTATCAGGGTAAGCGGTTTGTTCAGCGGTTTGACGCCAACAGCTACCTGTACCTGACGCGGATGATGGACTACTACGATCTTGCCGGGGATCGCCCGCTGTCTGAAGTGCTTGCGAGGGCGAAGTGTCGATTCCTGGTTGCCGCTTATGACACGGACTGGTTGTTTCCGTGCAGTCAGAGTCGCGAGCTGGTCCGTGCTCTTTTGGAGTGTGGCAAACACGTATCATTTGTTGAGCTGCGTTGTCCGTTTGGACACGACTCGTTCCTGATCGATCTGGATCCGTTGGCTGCCATGGTGCGTCCGTTTCTGACAAATGCGATGTCGTCACGGCAGCATTCTGCAGCCAGTTCGGTCGACGTGGGAATCGAAGGTTCACCGGAGCCCCGTTAGCTGCCCCGTGGTGAAGCTTCTCAGGCAATCAATTCGTCGATAATTTGCCCGTGCACGTCAGTCAGGCGGAAGTCACGGCCGGCGTAGCGATATGTGAACTTCTCATGATCGAAACCGATCAGTTTGAGCAGTGTGGCGTGCAGATCGTGAACATGAACCTTCTGGTCGACTGCGCGGAAGCCAAATTCGTCGGTGGCACCGTGTGTGTAACCACCTCGAACACCGCCACCGGCCAGCCACATTGTGAAGCCCCAGTGATTATGGTCGCGGCCGTTGATCTTGCCGGCATTCGCTCCTTTGCGAGGTAATTCCACGACCGGCGTGCGTCCAAATTCGCCACCCCACATCACAAGTGTTTCTTCAAGCAGGCCACGCTGTTCGAGGTCAGTCAGCAGGGCCGCGATCGCCTGGTCGCACTGCCGCGCCAGCCGGCGGTGATTGACCTCGATGTCGTCGTGATTGTCCCACGGCTGTCCCTGACCGTGCCAGACCTGGACAAAGCGAACGCCACGTTCAACAAGTCGGCGTGCAATCAGAATCTGACGAGCCTGGACACCATCGCCATACATTTTTCGAATGTGCTCCGGTTCGCGTGAAACGTCGAATGCGTCGGTTGCCTCGGTTTGCATGCGGAAGGCCAGTTCCGCTGACTGAATGCGTGCTTCCAGCTGGTCGTCTCCCTGCCGCAGCTGGCGGTGATTCTGGTTGAGCATCCTGAGTAAACGCATCTGCAGTGCCTGTTCGCCCGGGGAGACTCGATCATTGCGGACATTCTCAATGAGTTTTTCAGGTTCGGAATTCTGCGTGTCGACATAGGTGCCCTGAAAAATTCCCGGCAGGAAACCGCTCTGCCAGTTCTGCGATTCCTGAATGGGGTATCCGCCGGGGCACATGGCGACGAATCCCGGCAGGTTTTCATTTTCCGTGCCCAGTCCCCACGTCAGCCATGAACCGAGGCTTGGACGTACCAGCCGGGCCTCACCACAGTTCATCAGCAACAGTGATGGTTCGTGATTCGGAACGTTGGCGTGCATGGATCGGATCACACACAGCTTGTCTGCGTGTTGTGCGGTCTTCTCGAAAAGTTCGCTGACATGAAGCCCGCACTCTCCATGGCGGCGAAACCGAAATGGTGATGGATACAGGGCTCCGGTTGGACGTTCCGTCTTCAGATTTCCTCCATCGAGCATCTCACCGCCACGACGCTGAAGTTCGGGCTTATAGTCAAAAGTATCAACATGAGACGGACCTCCGTTCATGAACAGATGAATGACGTGCCTGACTTTGGACGGCATGGGGGCCGAAGCGGCGGCCATGGGATTGAGTGATCGACCCGTTTCGGAAGCGTGAGCATGCTGCTTCAGCAGGTCTGCAAATGCAACAGCTCCCATACCCATGCCGCATCGCTGCAGCATCCCGCGACGGCCAACAGCAACAGGACCGGGCTGAGGACTGAGATTTGGAAAAGGCAGTGAGTTTGACATTGTGGGAACTCTGTTTTTGGATCAGTCGACGAAAAGAAACTCGTTGGTCATGAGCAGCGTTTGAGCCAGTTGAGCATGCGGAGAGAGTGGTTGTTGCGAACCGACACTGAAATCCGATTCGGAATTCCACATCCTGCCTGAACCGTCGGCAAAAATCTGGCGAATTGTGAACTG
>JAFMMM010000409.1 GCA_017859815.1 Planctomycetota bacterium
CGGCGAAAACTGCCGCATACGATCGGTCAGTCGAACCATTACGGTCTGTCCTGGTCACTTCGAGAGGCGAGGAAAAAACTGACCGGCCAGCGGTGTTCCAGGGGCCACCGCGGGTATGCCCTGTAACAGTGGCTCCCAACTCTCGCTGCACACACCATCGCGAATTGCATTGATCACGGTCGCGCGTCGCGGTGTGCTGGTCCGGTTCGCAAAGGAACCGTGGACGGTCAGCGGGTGGTGGAAGACGCACTGCCCTGCTTGCAACGGGACGGCAACAGGATTGCGAAACTGCTCCCACTGCTCGTCGTTAAGGACCGACCGAATCGCCTGCATGTCTCCGGCCAGTCCCGTGATGGGCAACAAGTCCCAGTGATGACTGCCCGGGACGTAATGGATGCAGCCATTTTCCGGTGTTGCGTTGTCCAGACCAATCCACGCGGTCAGGTGAGCCATCGGTCGCGTACGTGTCCAATAAGAATAGTCCTGGTGCCAGGCGACAACGCCACCGTGCATGGCCGGTTTGCAGAACAACTGGTCATGCCAGAATCTTACCGGGCCGTTGAGCAGTTGTTCGGCCGGCTGCACAAATCCGGGATGCCAAAGCAGGTCATGGAAGCCGGTTGCGATGCGCCACGCACCCAGTGCATGGAACAGAATCCGGCTGGGATCGCTTGATTCATTCGTGTGGTACTCGTACCAGTTCTCACTGCCAGGGTGAGTCGGTTCCATCAGCATTGTCAGCTCGGCTCGCAGGTGTTCGAGTGCGGAACCGGCGAACAGTTGTGGCCCGACGACAAATCCATTTTGCTCGAAGAACTGCAGCTGATCCTGACTCAACCGCCAGCGGGATGATTCCGTTTCCTCGTGGATGTTCGGAAACAGATCGCTCAGAGGACTGTGGGCATGGGAAAGATCGCGGTGAGAACCGGCGTGCATGAGTACGTTCCTCCGACCTCAAAAAGTGTCTGGTCATGATCGCGGCCGATTGCACACGAATCCCATCAGGGGGAGAGTGCTCGGGGCGTAGCCCCACCGCCGGCCCCGGATGCCCGCTCGGTACCTGAATTCTGCAACGCGTCATCTCGCAACAGGTTTCGGAACTGAAACCGCGGATACTCTCGTGTCTGGTACTCCCGCAGCCAGCGCTGGTATTCGATGGACAGTTCCGGCTGTTCACCGGGATCACCGGGGTAAGACTGCATTTGCCGAGTTGGATAGGGCTCTGACGACTGGCCACAGACAGTGCTGAGATTGGCGTCTTTATCCCAGCCCGTGTTGTACAGAATGAAATCCCGGACCCAGCCAGTTGGCAAATCGGCTTCGGGCACCCTGAACTCAACCGTGAGTTCATCGCCCGGCCCCATCACTACGAGGAGGTCATCAGACTGTCGCAAAAGCTCCGTGGTCGTACCGTATTTCGTAAAACGTCCCCACATTTCATTCCAGCGGGGTTCTGTATCGACCTGGCTGTAGTCATAGCCTTCGGGGCCCCGTCCCTGACGAAAGACCGACTGTTCGGAGTAGATTCGTTTTGAAAAGCCGCGGTAATGCAAATCGCTGTGGAGCAGCGGGCAGTCATGCTCGGTGAATGGGGTCTGTTCCTCGTTCACAATCAGGAATGCGGCGTCCCAGTAAAGTTCCATGCTTGAACGAATGCGGAACCGTGTCTGATTCGGGCTGATGACCTGATCCAGATCAATCACCATGGCCTTGGTCTTTCCACTGGGGAATCCGAGGAACGGTTTGACAACCTGCCACTGGCCATCAGGTTGGGGTATTTCCAGTGACGGAGGTGCCGGTGCGGGCAAGGCGGGGTTTTGGAGCAATTGCTGATTGATGGAGGTGTCAGTGGGGAAGATCCAGCCGATCAGGACCAGTCTGGGATCCTTAAGCTGCCCCTGCTCACCAGGCTCAATGGCACCAAAGTCAAACTCCATCACCCATTCGTCTGTCAGCCCCTGAACGATTCGGCGATTGAAAGCCTGAACGTAATTCTGATCCTGCTGCCGCAGCCCCGGCAGCAGATCGCGGCCGGATGCATCCACAACGGAGATTGGACTCCGCGGGTTGGCTACTGTATGGATCCGAGGTGCAGCCATGGCAGGTGAGCCAACTTTTTCGTTGCTGAAGATGTCGACATGGGCCGGGTGATCCACCGCAGTCAGTCGTATTTCATCAAAATAGGCGGCTTCCCAAAGTTCTTCGGTCAGTTGCAGGCGGTAACGCTCCTCGTCGGGTTGCAGCATGTGGCCGGGGATCTTCAGATACTCCCATTCGCGAGTCGGGGCAAAGTCCCCGTTGGCCTGCACCAGTCCAATGGGGGCGGCCCAGAGGCAGTCACTGAAAAACTCGAAACGCTCGCCGTTCCACGTATAGATGTAAGGGCAGGAGCCGATCAGAATCTGCGGAGCAAGGACACCGATTCGCGAACGCAGCAGGTTGCTCTGAGTAATATTCTGCGGGATACCGTCCGTCCAGATCACACGAATGGAATCCGTCTGCTTAGCGGAGCCCAGTCCGATGTGCATTTTGGGCGCATCAATCACATGTGCCTGCCAGTCTTTGCCGACCCTGACTTCCAGAACAGCACCGGTGCCGTGCATGTTGACCCGATTGGATTGAAACTGGGGGTCCTCACCAATGGCTCGCGGAACGACTTCGATCCATTCATTCAGATTGCCGCCCTGATTAAGAAGTTCAAACACCTGGCCGGATTCACCGGCCAGCAGCAGATCCAGATCACCGTCCTGATCAATGTCTGAAGTTGCTGCATGCCGACATTTCAGATCGCCCGGCAGCAGGTTTCCCAACGATTCAAACGTGCCGTCAGGAAATCCACGGTAGATTTCCAGTTGCCCGTCACTGATACGGATCAGGTCCTGACATCCATCATTATCAAGATCAGCCCGCTGCAGTTGTGCGGCTGGTGCAGTGTCGACAGCAGATGCCGTGAGAGAGTCAGGCCGTTCCGGAGCATCCGGCAGCACGACAGCCGTCCCTTGAGTGCCGCCCAACAACAGATCCCAGTTTCCATCACGGTTCAGTTCGGAGATCAGCAGTGCGGACGGTTGACCAACCTCCTGGGTTACGTCGGTTCCGTCCAGCCAGCGGAATCTGAAGTGCAACAGGTTCTGCAGCCAGCCAATGCGACCGTCTTCGCGAACTCCGACGACGTCCATCGCCATGTCGCGATTCCAGTCCACGGCTTTGACCGCCGAAATCGCCGTGTCGGGACCGGCTTCGCTGAGATCGACAAGTTCGAAGGTGATCCCGTCCAGACTTTTCCAGATTGTCAGTCCGTTGTCGGTGGCGAAAACCAGGTCCAGATCTCCGTCTGCTTCAAGATCTGCGGCTGCCACATCGCGAATGCCACTGACAGTTGCAGATGGTGGCACGAGTTCAAGGTTTCTTTGACCACTTTCATTCGATTGATTGAGCAGCAGTGTTGCACCGCTACTGCTCCATAGCAACACATCAAGATCTGCGTCGTACCAGCGCGTTTCTCCTGCCAGCTCCGGCAGGACACGACGATCACCGCTGAGGTCCGCCAGTTGCATTGCCGATTTGATGTCAGCGAGTTTCGCTCGGTCAAAATCCCGGTCAAAATCATCCAGCAGGAACCCGTCTGCGGCCGGCAGATCTTCCGGTGACTCTGACATCAGCTGCCACGTGTCGGTGGCGGAACGACTCCAGACTGCAAGACGACCCTCTCGGAGCACAATCAGGTCCTCGAGACCATCCAGATTCATATCTGCGGTTTCGATCTGAGTCACCCCCGCAAGTTCCGGTAGTGCAGACTGCTCGGGGCGAGTGAATCCTGTGAGGACGGTGCCCGGGTGCTGGCCAAATAGTGCGACCGACTGTTCCTCGCTCAGCTGCAACGTTGAGATCAAATCCGTCTCAATGTATTCCAGCAGATTCAAATCAATCCGCCGCATATCAATCTGCTGAACCAGTTCACGAATCAGCAGATTGCGAGTCATCATGGAGGGGACGAGCAGACTCGAAAGATCCGAGCCCTCCTGCTGCTTCAGTGCCTGCTGGATTGTCTCCACGAGATCCACTCGACTTTGGCGAATGAATGATTCGTTGAGTGGCGCAATCAGTTGTGCGGTTCGTTCGAGGGTGTTGCGAATGTTGGCAGCCAGGGCTTTTGTTTCCGGGTCGGGAGAATTCAGCGCGAGGGCCTGTTTCTCCAGCAGTCTGTTGAGTACGTGCAGATTCTCCGGGGCCAGTTCCGCGGTGCGTTCGAGAGCCTCGAGCAATTGTGAGCTTTCCGAGAAATCTCGGTGTGAGTCGAGTGCCGAGACGAGTGCGAACCACATTTCCGGCCGATTTCCGGAAAGCTCAATCGCCTGCTGCAACAGTTCGATGGCAGCGGTCATCCGAGGACGTTCCGGGCCGTCTTCAAATGCGGCCAGTTTTCCCAGCAACATGGCCGCCAGCGCTTCTTCGTCCGGCGAGACTTCGGCGGCGATCAATCGGTAACTTTCCGTTGCACCGCGAGCCCGCTCAATTGCCGCTTCCCACGCTGCTTTAT
>JAFMMM010000410.1:0-3788 GCA_017859815.1 Planctomycetota bacterium
AATTCCTAAACAAACGGCGAATTGCTCTTCCGCAAGCTCGTCTCGGCGTTCGGCAAGATACTGGCGACCGGCTTTCAGAGATGTTTCAAACCTGTTCAGTTGCCAATTGAGGTACTGACGGTATCCAACGAATGCCATCAGCAACAGCACGGCCCCAATCAACAGAAAACGGGGTAACCGGGACGAGCTCACAATGGCACCTCCTGAATTCGGCCGCTCTCAAACAATGTGACCCGGGTCCCGTTGCGACCTCCGGAATATCGCACTGTCCGGCCATCGGGCCAGTCCACTTCCAGTTCGAACTCATCAGCGTCCGGATGAAACAGCAACCGTTCATCACTTGTAGAGAGGTAGCTGCCGCCGCCCATCACGGTCTGCTCCTGCGTCGTCCCACCCCCGATGACACGAATTCGAGCTCCCACAGGAGGACACCTCGATGCCGCCTGCAGGCGAACGGAAACAGATCTCACCTGATCAAGCGTATCATTCCGCAGGATCGAAACGGGACGATCTATGTGGCTTACAGTCAGGTCCGTGTCGCCATCATTGTCGAAATCACCGGAAGCAGTCCCGCGACCAATCCATGTGTCCAGAAAATAAGCGCCCGCCAACCTCGAAACATCTCGAAACCTGCCATTGTCATTCATCAATAACTGCGGTGACATTGTCCACGGTTCAACCTGTGGGCCGAGTACGTGCCCGTTCGCCACAAAGATGTCGCTGAATCCATCGGCGTTCCAGTCAAAGGCCACCGTGCCGAAACCGAGCAGGGGGAGACTGCTGCTGGCCACGCCAGTCCGCAGACTATCGTCTTCGAACAGCAATTCGCCCAGATTGCGGTACAGCGTATTCTTCATCTGGTAATAGTGAGTCAAGTACAAATCGATGTGCCCGTCATGGTCAAAGTCTGCTGCCGCTATTCCCATGCTGGCTTCATTCATTCCATCCGCAGCAACCGCGACGCCGGAAAGTCGCGCAATCTCAGTCCATGAATGCTCACCCGTATCCGAGTGACTACGCGTTAACAGCAGATTGGCCTGCATGTCGTTGGCCACATAGATCTCAGGCAGCAGATCCCGATCCAAATCAACCGCCGAAATCGCCAGACCGCTGGCCGGCTGGACGACCAGCCCACTCGAATCCGACGCTGGTGCAAAGCTGCCGGTTCCCGTATTCATCCAAACGGTGTCAGCAACCGATTCATACTGGCCCGGTCCACAGTAGCCCTTCCGGTCGCCGTATGTGCATACCTGATTATTCTGCGGAGTGACATCCATGTAGTTCGCGTTGTAAAGATCAGGCAACCCGTCGCCGTTCAGATCCAGTGCCAGCCCGCTGGTGCTCCACGCCGGATCATCCATCCCCCATGCTTCACTCACCTCCAGAAACGTGCCGTCACCCTGATTCAAATACAGCACGTTGCGTCCGTAATTCGCCACGCAGAGGTCGGGGAATCCATCGACGTTCCAGTCGCCAATTGTGACCCCCTGCCCATACCCTGTATCCCCCGTCTGCGATGCTGCCGAAGTATCCTGAAAATCCCGGCCGCGGAGATTGCGGTACAACCGATTCGTCTGCGTTTGATCCTGAGCCTCAATACTGCAGCCGTTCGCAAAATACAGATCCTGCCAGCCGTCGAGATCGAAATCAAACCAGCCAATGCCGCCACCCATCACCTCCGGAAGCAGAAAGCGATCGGGGACCCGGTCGGAAAACCACGTAAAATCGACACCCATCAGCGGAGCCACATCCTCAAAAATCGGCACCACCGCCGGCGTGAATACTGATTTCGTTGAGGGCTCTGCCGTCCGCTGTGTTCTGGGCTTGCTGGAGGAATCCGTGGGTGTCACACGCTGCATTTCTCCCCGCGGCAGGCCGGATCCGTTCGATGCGGCGGGTTCGTCACGACACCCGGGATGCAACAGAATGATCAAGGTCAGAATCAACGCCTTCGAGTGGTTCAGGTTCGACACGCCAAAGACACCTTGCACGAAGAAAAAAAAAGGTCGAAGCATCCAAAGATACTTCGACCTATGCTCGATTCGATTACGGAATGATCAGAACTCTCCGATCACCTGTCCGTCGTTTCGGGCACCGATGTAAACCCACAGGTTGTGGTCGATGTTCTCGCTGACGAACTTCACAGAGCCGTCGGCAAGACAAATCTGCACGCCACCCGTGTGCCAGCTGGACGCTGACATCATATTAGACCCGTACCAGTCGCCTTCATTGGAGAAACACGCGGTTTCATTCGGGTTCATGTTGTGAGAATACGTCGCACCAGCACCGATGAATGACCACGCCCAACCAGCACCACGCATCCCATGACGTCCACCGCCATTATCTGCAGAGTTTGTCTGATTCAGGCAGTTCTGCCGAAGCTCCTGGTGGGTGTTTCCACCAACCCAGGTCTTGATCTGCTTCGACTTCTGTTCGTAAGGCTGTGGACGGAACAGATCCATCCCAAACTCGGCATACGCCGCCGTGTTACTGCTGCCATCGGTAATGCTGGCAAACTTGACAGGCGCGTTTGAGTTGTTGCGCTGTCCAATGTACGAAGCAATCCCGTTATGTCGACCTTCCCAACCACTGATCGGGGAACCGTTGGGAGACAATCGCTGTACCCCGTTGTTAATGGCATAGGTGAAGTTGCCGTCCGCTCCGCCCTGATTCACGGTCGAGTTCGACGGACAGTTGAACACCGGAAGCCGACCGCTCAGAGCGGTGTTGCTGCCACGATACCAGTGATGGTAAGGGTTTTGGTCGTAGCGAATCCGATTGAATTCATTGCTGCGCTCTAACATGGGCAGCATGAATACCTTGTCTGAAAATGCCGCGACGATTGAATCGGGGAAGGCCGGCCCCGGATTCCAACCAATACTGGGCGGGAACTGACCATGAACATCATGGTAGTTGTGCATTGCAATCCCAATTTGCTTGAGATTGTTCTTGCACTGGGTCCTTCTTGCCGCCTCTCTCGCCTGCTGAACTGCAGGAAGTAGCAACGCGACAAGGATCGCGATAATCGCGATCACAACAAGCAATTCAATCAGCGTAAACGCCCGACGGTGCCAAACATTCACCTTCATGGGCCCCTCCTTAAAAAAAAAAAAAACTGCTCGCAACTCAGGGGCATGCCTGCGGAGTGCTCTGGCTCTAACATACCCATAGTTCTTCGGCGAATTTAGCCAGCAAGTTGTCTATCGTCAACGACAAAACAGCCCCGCAGTCTGAACAAAAACACAGTATCATTGAAAACTGCCGTTCGCCAAAGTTCAATTCGTGCAGTTCAACTGTATTTGAATTCAAAACGTCCAGGAAATGCATCACTCATTGTCGGTGGTGGAGTCCGTCTGTTGAGCTTCCGATTCCTGCTGATCCTTCGAGCCAGCTGGCGCCTCTTCCGCAGGGAGGCTGTTTTCCGAAGAGTCCGTCGAATCGGATTCCCCATCCGCCTCAGCAGGTGCTGCCGCTGGCGGCCCACCGCCGGGAGGGCCAGCCAGAGGCGCCGGGTTGCTCAATTCGCCTTCAAGCTCAAGGACGATGGTGTTTGCCGCCGGATCCGACGTGACTGTGATCTGCAGGGGTGTCGTGCGGATCTCCAGATATTCTGAGGGGACGAGGGGCCGAGGCGGCATTCCGGAAGCCATGCTGCTCACTGCCAGCTTGTGGACCCCCTCAGAAATTCCCGGCTCGCCGTTGCTGGACAGCTCAAACCGCCCGTCTTCGTCGAGCGGGCCCAGAGCAATATCAATGGGATTCCCCTGCAGCTGTGTCATGACAGCTCC
>JAFMMM010000410.1:3798-4539 GCA_017859815.1 Planctomycetota bacterium
GCTCCGGTTGTCACCGGTTGCCCGTTGTACAGCACTTGACCCCTGAATGCATACTTCGCGGGCGGGCCGCTGAAAATCTGCATCGCAAGAAACCCGATGCCTCCGATGAAACCAACGACCAGCAGCAGAGTCAAGATCCGGACAATGCTGACGGCCGACTGCGCGGCCCCGCTGGGAATTGTTTGTTCTGTGGGTTGATTCAACACTTGCTCCTCAAACATCTGGATCATGTTTTCCTGAAGCCGAAAGCTGATCCCCTGCGATCTGCCGCTGCTTCTTCAACTGGAATATACGCCACGTTTGCCTAGTCGGGGAGGACATAAACGCGAGACGATGCAGTCGCCTGACTGCTCTGCACAACGATAGCCCGAGTCCCCCTCTGTAACGTCTCAAAAGTCTCTTCTTCACCGCTCGGCCACCGCACGCTGACAGTGATCGGCTGCTCTCCGGCCAGTGAAACCAGAACACGGACGTCTGAGGCTGATGCGTAACTGCCTCCGGCTGCTGTGAACCAGGTCCCCGTGGCGTCCTCACTGGTGCACGTGACGCGTGTTCCCCGAACGTTGCGGCTGCTGCGTGTTCCGATCAGGTGCAGGTGCAGAGCTGAAGCGGTTCTGTTCGGAGCAGCACTCTCATTCTGCAGCAACGCCGGAGCGGCATCCTGCTGACTGATCACCAGGTCTTCATCCAGATCGCCATCAAGGTCGGCTGTGGCCAGTCCACGACCGGCTCGCCCCGCCG
>JAFMMM010000411.1 GCA_017859815.1 Planctomycetota bacterium
ACCCAGCTGCAAATAGTCCTGCACGTGATTGTCATCCATCATGGTGATCAGAACCTGTGCCGGCGTGCGGGCCTGTCGCGTCATTCCCAATTCTTCCAGCGCCGCCAGCATGCGATCCAGACCGAGGCTGGCGCCCACTCCCGGCAGGGCCTGAGCTGAAAACAGATCTGCCAGATTGTCATAGCGGCCACCGGAGCAAACGCTGCCGATTCCGGGGAGGTCGTCCAGCAGAGTTTCGTAAATGGTTCCGGTGTAGTAGTCGAGACCACGCGCGATGGCGACGTCAAGTCGCACACGGCTTTCCGGCCAGCCGCAGCCCGCAACGCAGTCAAACAACTGACGCAGATCTGCCAGACCGCGTTCTCCTGTTTCACTGCCAGCCAGCAACTGTTCCAGTTGCAGCAGAATCTGGTCGGGGCTGCCACTGAGCTGGGCCATATTCAACACATGTTCAGCGGTTTCCTGAGCAATTCCGGCCTCTTCTGTCATCTCGCGACAAACCGCGTCACGGCCGATTTTGTCCAGCTTGTCGAGGCACCGGAGAATGGCAACGGCCTGATCCTGTGCCTCAGTTTTTTCCAGGAGTCCATTCAGCACACGACGGTTGTTGACGCGAATTGTGAAGCGTTCGATACCGATCCGTTCGAACAGATCATTGATGACGAACAGGGTTTCGATATCTGCGGAGTTGTTCAGCGTCCCGATCGTATCAAAGTCGCACTGGACAAATTCCCGGTAACGTCCTCGCGCCGGTCGTTCGCCTCGCCAGACCGTACCAATGTGGTAACGGCGGAATGGTGTGCCCAGTTCCTGTGCATGCTGAGCGGCAAAGCGGGCGAGAGGAACGGTAAGGTCGAACCGCATCGCCACATCCCGGTCGCCCTGGTCCTGAAATCGAAAGACCTGCTTGTCGGATTCGTCGCCGCCCTTGCCAAGCAGAACTTCAGCATACTCCAGAGCCGGTGTGTCAATCGGGGCAAAACCGTAACTGCGGTAAACGGTGCGAGCCACATCGATCAGCCGCTCCCGGGCCATCATCTGATCGGGAAGAAAATCACGAAAGCCGCGAAGAGTCTGTGGCTTAATGCGTCGAACCCTGGCGTCGGTCACTGAAGTACTCCGATGTTCTTAAAGACAATGAATCGCATCACCGGCCACCGTTGCTGTCTGGCGGAACGGAACAGTCTGGCGATCCAGCGATACCCAGTCCACAGGATACGCCTGCACGGAAACGCCCGGACGACCACCGGTTCCCGTGTTCCACCGTAGTGCCGTTGGTTTCGGCTGGATGACCGGGGGGATGGCGAATCACGAATTCAGCACGGGTAGACTGACAGGATCAGTCGCCCGGCGACGAGGCTCCGGCGGCAAAACAGCCTGAGCATATTCATAGATTTGTTCCGGGGTTTCAAAGAACTGGTCATAGACGCCCGGATTGTCGTATTCGCAATTATCGGTCGTATAATCGCGGCAAATCTGCGGACGAATATCATAAATCCCGCAACGGTTATCCGGAAGGATGTGCTTGCAGTCGCCGGGGATTAACAGATACCAGTCACCTTCATCCACAAACACGGCGAACGGTCCGTGCAGGAGGTACCAGCGGATATTGTCAAACTCGTGACGGGTGTCCGGCGCATCGATCTGCAACGCAAAATACCGGCAACATCGAGCATTGCAGTAGCTGCACAGCACCTCGCCGGCAGGCAGCCGGTCGCGGGTCATCTGGTCTTTCGGCATGTGTTCTTCCTATGAGTCTTCGTCCCTGCGGGATTCTCGCAGACTGAGTTCCGGCTGCAACCGAATCCACTGACATTCCCGAGCTCTCCAACTCCGGGGAGCCAAAGACGGTTCGAATTCCGCTCCCTGCCGGCCGACCGGCCGCATTGCCGCAACAACAGGTGACCAGTGAAATCCGGCAGCTTATGCCGAAGGAAGCAGTTTGGACGCAGGCAGACCGGGCAGATTCTGCCGGGTCGACCAGGCGCTTGCTGCGATTGCCGAACAGATCCGGGTCGGTACAAAGTCCTGGCCGCCTGGCCGCCAAACCACGCAGTTTCAGTGTTGAGGCAATGAGAGATCTTCAGCCAATATCCCGAGTTCGCGTGATTCCATGCGGGGAATTGTGGTGCCGGATTCGAACGGCATCGCTTCACTCGTGCGGCTCACAGTAATGGATGCGTAACTCGGACCTCAGGAGGCGGTCAACGTGCTGAAGGATCTCAGGCCGTATACAGCGGCGATCCTGCTGATCACTCTGCTGGCACAGGGATGTGCTGCACCTGGACGCGTTGTGCAGTATCTGCTGCGGGACGAGGATCAGGCTGCGGTCTACTATCGCAATTATGCGACCTCACTGGATTATCCGTCACCCGCGGATGAAGACCATCAGACCGATGCGGATCTGTTTGTGGCCCCGCGCAGCGTGACATCTCTGGATGACGTGGAAGAGCGATCAATCACTCTGGAAGAATGTCTCCGGATGGCGCTCTCAAATTCCGCGATTGTTCGCGAGGATACTTCCTTTCTTTCCCCGGCCAATCCGTTGCTGGCGAATCCGGAACGTGTTCCCTCCGTCTTCGACAATGCGATTCAGGAGACTGGTTTCCTGATCGGTAATCGTGGTGCAGAGGCTGCATTGTCGGACTTTGATCCGGTGCTCAGCAGTAATCTGCAGGCGGGGCGTTCTGAGGACGTGCAGAACACTGCAAATATTGGCCTGAATCAGGGAGATGTTCTGCAGGAAAACAGCGGGCAGTGGATTACCCGGCTGGAAAAGAGCTTTGCGCATTCGGGTTCATTCGCTGTTGAAAGCAACTGGAGCTATTCCCGGAACAATCAAAGTCGGCTGTTTGATTCGGCCTACAATGCGTTTCTGCAGGCTGAATATCGACAGCCACTGCTGGCCGCGTCCGGTACCGAATTCACTCGAATTGCCGGGCCGGCTTCGCAGACGCTGCGGGGGGTGAGCGGTGTTTCGCAGGGGGTTCTGATCTCTCGTATCAACAGTGACATTTCACTGCTGGATTTTGAACAGTCCGTGCAGAGCATGGTGCGGGACGTTGAGTCACTCTACTGGGATTTGTACCTGGCATTGCATCTGTATCATTCGGAAGTGATGACATTCAAAGACATCGTCAAGTACAGCGATCTGCTGGCGACACGACTGGAAGCCAGAGATACGGTTTACCAGGCCCAAAACCGACTCTATGAGGCGGACGCCCGAATCAAGGGTTCACTGGCCGATGTTCTGCAGGCCGAAAGTCGCCTGCGTCGACTGCTGGGGCTGCCCCTGAACGACGGCAAGTTCCTGGTTCCAGTTGATCAGCCTCAGGAAGCTCGCTTCATGCCGAACTGGGAAGCGACTCTCATGGATGCTCTAAGCCATCGTACTGAGATTCGACGCCAAAAATGGCAGGTGCGGAGTCTGCAGCTGCAGCTGCGAGCCGCCCAGAATCTCAATCGCCCACGACTTGATCTGGTCACGCAGTATCGGGTGAATGGCTTTGGTGATTCGATCTACAATGGTGGAAATGATGATGATTCACTGACGGACGAAGGCTATGCCGGGGCACTGGAAAGTCTGGCTCAGGGAAATCAGAGCGGCTGGGCGGCTGGTGTCCAGTTTTCTCTGCCTCTCGGATTACGAATCGCCCGTGCTCAGGTTCGAAATTACGAACTTCGTTTGCGTAAGGCAAAACGTGTTCTGCACTTTCAGGAGGAAGAAATTTCTCGTGAGTTGAATCATGCTCAACTGGAAATGGAACGCTGGTATTTGCTGGCTGAAACAGGGGCCAAGCGAGCCGACGTTGCGGTGAACTATGCCGAGACGGCAGAAGAACGTGTCGCCAGTGACAATGCACGGGATCCGTCGTCCATCGGCCGAGTGCTGGATGCGAAGATCACCAGTCGGGATGCGGACCAGTCGTATCTGCGAAGCATTGTGGAATACAACAAGGCCATCGCAGAAATGCACTTTCGATCAGGAACGCTGTTGCGTGAGAATTCGATCAAACTGGCTGAGGGCGAATGGAATGATGAAGCCTATCATCAGGCCCTCGAACGAGGAGATGCGATTTCCAACGGGCTCGATAACGACCACCTGACAACTGTTCCGGCCGAATTCTCCGGCGGTCCCGCACCAAACAGCTGGGAGGCCACAGGCAGCTTCAACCGTCCTCACAGACCCGGCGCCGTCGATGAAGTTTTTGGCAGTGATGGTGCCGATGAAACGATGGGCGACGCTGCTGTCCCCGGCGACTCTGATGCAACCGGCGCCGCCGACAATACAGGCGACACCGAGAGTGCCGGCGCCGCTGCCGGCACAAGCAATCAGTCCGGCAAATTACAGTCTGAAGACGCTGTCCTGTTCGATGACGTCAACGGTGCCAGCTCCAGAAAGCAACCTGTCCCGAATGTTCCTCGCAAAGCGGCTCCTGCAAAGAAACCGGCGACAGTCGTCCCGTCTCGCCCCGTCGTACCGGCAGTTCCCGATGCGGCGACGCTGAAGCAGGCTCGAAAACAG
>JAFMMM010000066.1 GCA_017859815.1 Planctomycetota bacterium
GGCTGCCTAGTACATCAGGAATTCCGTGACCAAGCCGGTGGCAGGGTTTATCGCTGGTCAAACCGCTCCCCCAGGAAAACGCATGGGGCACGCCGGTGCGATTATTTCTGGTGGCAGCGGCACCGCAGCAGAAAAGATGACCGCTCTGCGAGAAGCTGGTGTGGTCGTTTCTGACAGCCCCGGCGGCATGGGTGAAGCGATGAAAACCGCGATGGGCAGCTGATCATTTCGCAGCCTGCGGCGTTCCGGACTCCTGTTGGCTGACATCGGCAGGAGGCCAGGTCCTGCTGGGGCTGGCAGGTGTCAAAGTGATTCGGAAGACAACGCTGCTGTGGCGATGTCAGGGTGGTTGACCGAGGCCGATCTACGGTTTGATTCTTGAAACACCGGACACAGTGGGCATCTGGCCGGCTGTCTGCAGGTTCCGTTTCAGCAGGACCACGAGCCCCGCTTCGGGGTACGACCAGAATTCGCGGATCGATCGTGAACTGCCCACACGCGAAATGGATGTGGGCAGCCCGAGGATCAGGGTGACCTGGTCCTGGGTCATTCCGGCGACAACACGGCCTTCTCGCGCCGCAAGTTGAACGTCGCTTCGAGGGATTGCACGCATTTGCTGCTCGTTCATCCAGCGGTCTCGAAAACGCTCCCAGCCCAGTTGTTTCAGGCGGGTGGCAATTCCGGCGGCGTCCCCGGGGGATTCCTTCGCAGCTGTTTCCCATGCAGCCTTCAGCAGTTGCACGCCTCGTTCGGCTGCGTTTGTATCCTGCCACTGGTCAGCCACAAAGAGGTATTCGTCGGCCGTGCGCACCTGTCCGGCGAGCGACTGAACACCGAACTGTCCCTCCTGAGTTTGCAGCCATTGTTTCCTGATGTCCATTGCTTCGTCATCACGCTTTGCCCGATTCAACGTTGCGCAAAGAGCCACCAGTTCCTGGCGAGTTCGTTTGGCGGGGTTGGATCGGAACCAGTTGACTTGTGCATCTTCCAGTGCGCGGATCAGGGATGTGTTCTCAGGGATTTCTTTGCGAGCGGTGGCAGCAATTTCAAAGCCATTGCTGCCTGTTTCATCGAGCTCTGCCTGAAGTTGTTTCGAGCGGACTGCTGTGTAGAGGGTCCGGTGCAATTGCCGTCGCACTCCCGGCGCAGCGGACTCCCATGTTGTTTCCGGTGACTCTGCAAACTGTCGGCGAATTCCGGGGGATAACTGGGTGGAGGTGTCCCAGCCATTGAGCTGGCGACATGCGAACTGCAGCAGTTTCAGATCGGCCGATTGATCCTGCAGCGAAGAATTGATCCACTCAAACTGCAGTTGGGTGGTCAGTTCGCTGCTGATTCCCAGCCCGGCCCCTCGATTCAGCAACAGACGCAGTGCGGCCGAATCGCCCCTTGCCGACTCTTTGAGCAGGCGAATGGCCGCTGTACGGACTCCGGAAATTTCAGCACGGAGATCATCATCTTCGTAGAAGGTGGCTTCGGCAGAGTATTCGGCTGCGATGGTCAGCATCATCTCCGGATCGTCCGCCACAGCGCGTACTCGACGTCGCAACAGTTCATCATCTGTCTCACTGGTCTGCATTCGCACGACTCGAAAAAAGGTTCTCCCGGAATCGGTCT
The DNA here is from genome assembly GCA_017859815.1 of Planctomycetota bacterium. Lineage (GTDB taxonomy): Bacteria > Planctomycetota > Planctomycetia > Planctomycetales > Planctomycetaceae > SXXK01. The sequence goes on from JAFMMM010000066.1 coordinate 1,618, forward strand.
GAAAGTAACCGAGGATGTCAATGCGTTGTCCGCGAAGAACTCGGTCAGGAAGTCGCAGCGATGCAGGATGACGAAAGATCAAATCCAGTTGTTCGCAGCGAAACGACTGGGTGGCTCTGCTTTCAAAGCGAGCGTTCAGCTGAAATGTGCGTCTCGCTTTGGCGTATTCATTCCAGACTGACTTCTCTGCGATCAGCCGGGAGACCGTCGTTTCTTCACCGGCTTCCTGAGCATTTGCCGGAGTGGCGATCAGGATCAGGAGCGGGACAGACAGCAGTCGACGAAGTGAGAGAACAGAGATCATTGCTGTTGTTCTCCTGTGGAAGGGGCGGTGTTGGATTGGGAACTGGACTGCTGCGTTTCTGCCAGCATTGGTTCATCGCTCAGGAACGCCTGCTGATTGCGGAGCAGCAGTTGCAGTTCCGGGTCGCCGGCGGCTTCGAATCCAGCCCTTGCGGCGAGGAGATCGAGAGTCAGCAGAGCCACACTGTTGCCATCCAGCTGCACCACGATCCGGATGGGTGGCCCCGGGATGATGCGCACATGATCGATTCGGGCAGCAAAAGCGGTGCGCGGTGTCGGCGCCGCGTTCAGATATTCACGAAGAAGACCGGCCTCAGCAACAATGGTGACTGTCGTTGCCGCAAACTGCAGCGGCAGATCGAGTGATACTGAGGTGGAATCTGATCCCGGACGAAGACCTGATTGAAAAACAAACCACTGGTTTCGGAGCAGTTCTGCTGCCGTCTGGATTGTCTCCGGATCCTCCATTGCAAGTTGTTCCAGCTGATCAACGAGGTCTGCCGAAGACAGTCTGCTGATGGCGTCAGATTGCCGGAAAAGGCTGCGTGCAAGCATTGCTTCGGCGTCGGTCTTCTGCAGGACGTCGGCGGCCTTAATGGCTTCGGGCAGGGCTGTCATCAGCTCTTCCGTATCCCCCTGGTCGAGAGCTCTCAGAACCACGTCCATGCGGGATCGCCAGTTGCGTATCGCGTTTTCATGGCGGCGTTCCTGGATCATCCACCATCCCGTTGTACTCAGCAGGATTAGAGTTGAGACGGTGATCATTCGAACCGGAGAAAACACGCGTCTGATACGTTTGAACAGTGAGGTCCGTGGCCGTTGCGGCTGTGGCTGCGGCGAGGATTTTGCGTTTTCGTTGTTCGATTCCGAGGACTTCGGGGCAGAGCCCGGCTTTGGAGCGGGTTCCGCTGCGGACAACGCAGAGGGAGATTTCGGCTTCGCGGACGCCGCCTCGGGGGAATTCTCTGCATCGGCCCGAGGCCTGGACGGTTCCTGCTGTGCTTCAAGTGTCGGCATGCCGGCGAGTTCCCGGAGTGCCGCCAGGGTGCGGCTGCCTGGACCTTCGTCCGAAGTCAGGCTCGGAACACGTTTCGTGGCCGGGTAGGGATTCACCGACAATACGAGGAGCTTATTTTGACAGCTGCTGCAGGAATGCAGGAAAGACTCCGCGCGGCGCAATCCTGACACACGGTTTCCGCACTCGCAGATCAGTTCAAACGGTACAGGTATGCTCTGAACCCCGGTGTTGAACAGTCTTGCTGAGGCTCGCTGAATTCTTCTGCGCAGGGTACTCATGCCGTTACTTTGAAATGAACGAGAACGAGGCGATCCAGGTCGCGGCCCCGTTTCTCACTCCATTCTGCGGCATTGCAGAGCCAGAGGCAACTGCATGGCAACAGACTTCTCTGTGCAGAATTGTTTGAGAAGGATGCGTGGCTGCTCTCAGACCGGCTCAGCAAACAGTCGCCTTACCAGCAGTGTGGCGTAACTGCCTCGTGGCAGCTGGAATTCCAGTTTCAGCAGGTGTTTTTCCGGATACAGGTCGTCGGACTGTACGGTCGTGCGGAGTTCTGCGGGGCAGACGATGAGAGCGCGGGAGCTGCGGGAGAAGAAACGATCGCGGGGATATGTGACGCGGATCTGTCGTAACGAGATCTGTTCCTGATCCAGCACCTGTTGCAGGATTCTTCCCGGCAGGCCCGGTGGCGGCTGGATTCGGGCTGACGGCAGCGGAATCTTAAGCTCCTGCAACTGGGGCTGCTGTGGACCTGTGGCCAGTGGAAACACTGCTGGCCCACTTTGCAGCGGGAGTTCTGTTTGGGGCGAATCCGGCGGGAGAGATTCAGCAAGAACGCCAGATGCAACTCTGTTCCAAAGTGCAGATTGCCAGGCAGACAGATAGAGCCCGCGGAGATCAGAATTCAGTCGAGCGAGGGCACCGCGAAAGTCCGGCTCGCGCCCGGCATTCACTTTGTCAGCCAGAAATGTGACAATTGATCGACGATGGGATCTGGCCAGTTGTTTCTGGCATTCCGGCCAGTTTCCCCAGTGATCCCGCAACAGTTGTTTTTGTTGTTTCTCAGTCCCCGAATCGTCGGGATGAGCGTCGGCCAATGCCAGCCACAGCGCGCGTTCCCAGTTCTTCAGGCACCACTCCTTTGCGATCCACTCCCCGGAAAACCCCAGTGATCCGAACCGTTGATCATCGAAGTAGTTTGGCAGTCCGCAGTCCTGCACTATCCGGGCAGCGGAGTCCGCATTGAGTGCCTGCGACCGGGAAAGACTGCGAACCGTGATGATGAAATGGTTGCTGCGAATCTCAGCGGATGTGAATGGTCGTGCGGTTTGACCGAGATACTTCAGCTGCAGACCATCCCGATCCAGTGACTGCGGTGGGCCATTGCGGATACTCAGGTGCTGGCTGGTAATCGCGTGTCGGTCTTTCAGTCCACCGTAGCTGATTCGGTTGCGTGACAGCCCCCACTGCCTGCAGATGGAACTCACCGCTTCGGGTGTTCCTGTTGATTTCTTGGTCAGACGATACAACGCCCACTGACCGGATGCAGGTCGTAAATCGGTTTGCTCTGTGACCTGGAAATCTTCAGGGATTCGACGCAGTTTCACTCAACCGGATCCTGTTGCAGCTGAGGGGTTATTCAGCGGATTCCGTTGCGGAGGATTTTCGGGGAGTGAATCCAAACGCGATGCACAATGCCATACTGATCCAGAACACCCAGAATGCCGGATGAGTGTAATCGTGGAAGTCAACGCGGTGCGGGTGATCTGCCGAATTGAACCCCCAGTCAGCCAGCAGCTTGACGCCAATGACTGTGACGAGGAGGTATGCGGAGGTTTCAAAGCGTGGGAACTTTTCAAGGAGTCGAATGAACATCACGGCCGCGACCCGCATCAGCATCAGACCAATCAGTCCGCCGGCGATGATGACCCACAATTTCGGGTGGGGAGTTGTGGCGGCATCTCCATCCGGGTGGCGTCCGACAAGAGCAATTGCTGCAAGGATGGAGTCAACGGCGAAGGCGATATCGGTCAGCTCGATCACGACGACCGTCATCCAGAAATCTCGTCCCGCCTTAATTCTCTGCTCCGGAATCGGGGTTGGAACTCGTTCCTTGATTTCCTCCAGTTCCTGATCCGGCGTCAGCGGTTCACCCGTATTTTCGTCCCGCAGTTCCGGTTCCCCGGATTCATTCGCTGTGATCACCTCGCAATGTTCTTCGGTAGATTCAAAGAACAGATGTTTCACGGCGATATAGACCAAATAGCCGCCGCCAATCAGCTTGACAATTGTCCATCGCAGCAGGAAAGAGGCGGTTGCGACTGCAATGATTCGGAAAACGAAAGCCCCCACAAGGCCGTATGTCAGCGCTCGTTTCTGCAATGGTTTGGGGACGCGTTTTGCCAGCAATCCCAGCACCAGTGCATTGTCAATCGACAGCATGCCTTCGAGGAGGACAAGCAGCAGAATGGTGGCGATGTCTGCGGATGACAGTGTCTGTCCCCAGAAGCCGATGGGAATATCTGCAAGCAGAAGAGAATCCAGCATTCTGTGTTTCTTTAAGTCTGTTTTGACCAGCGAATCGTGGGTGCTGTCAGGAGAGATGCGATTGATTCCCGTAATTCGTCGCCGAATTTTGGGCTGGATGCCGGGAACGGGGCTGTGCAATGCCTCGCCTGGAACAGTTCGTCAGCCCCTAATCTAGTGAGCGAAGGTGGTTGTGCCAATTCTGCTGGAATCCTCGGCAGCGGTTTTCCGACAATCCCTGCACCGGCTGCGGCAAATGCAGCCCGATCTGCGCGTCGATCAGGGAATCGCCACGGGAAATTCTGCAGATCCCTTCCTCCAACGACTCGGCATTGACCCGTGTCAGCCTACAATCACACGGTGGATGGGGCTCACCCGGTCCATGCTGACACCAGCAGCGTTTCGAAACTGGAGTGCGGTTCGGGATTCCGAACGTGTGGGAGAAGCAAATGAGTCGTTCACTGGGAAACATTATCGCAGACTCACTGGATTTGTGTCTGGGCTATGGAGATCGGTTGTTGAAGGACGTGACCGCCGACCAGTTCGCCAGACTTGCTGCACCTCAGGGGACTCCCGTTGATTCAAACCATCCGGCGTTCATTTACGGTCATTTGGCAATTTACGCACCAAGGATTCTGAGAGATTTGGGACTTGAAGCTGCGGAGCTGCCGGAAGGTTTTGAGGCTGTATTCTCGCAGGAAGCCAAATGCGAGGATGATGCAGCGGGCACCGTTTATCCCTCAATGGACGAGGTGATGCGTGTGTTTCGGGAAGGATATCAGGCAGCCAGTGCCGCGTTGCGAGCAGCGGATGATGAGGCATTTCAGGTTCCCAATCCAAATCCTGGACGGCTGGCAGAGTTGTTCCCATCGTTGGGGTCAATGCATGCCTTCTACTGCGGTGGGCATATGATGATGCATCTCGGTCAGATGAGTGCATGGCGACGAATGGCGGGTCTCGGCGCCGCGTGATCGCGGAAAGGCAGTGGGCAGGATGAATTTCGCGGTAATTGGATCCAATCCGGCAGCCATGGTTCTGCTTCGGCAGTTGCAGGATTCTGACAGTCACCATCTGACGGCGTGTCTTCCGGAGGGCGATCTGCTGGATCGGCTGACGAATTCCGGATTTTCTGTTCCGGTGATTGACAGTGCCGAACACCTGCTGCCGGAAAAAGACCTGCAGGTGCTTGTCCTGGCGGTGCAGGACTGCGATGAGATTCTCAGACTGACGCGAGCGGCAGTTCAGGCCGAAAAGCACGTGGTTGTCGTGCTGCCTGATCAAGGTGTCTTCCCGGCCCTCGCCTTTGAGCTGCAGTTGATTCAGGACGAGTCTCAGATGTCGGTGATTCCCGTCAGCGGGCGTTGGCGGCTGGCTGAAATTCCGGATGGGCAATCGGGGCTGCAACTGGTGCCGAGCGATGTCAGGCAGATCAGCCTGGTGCAGAACCTCGCAAGCAACGAAGACGATGCAGTCCATGTTGCGACGCGGCAGGGAATCGACCTGTTGTGTGCCGTGGGATTCACGTATTCGCAGGTCACTGTACTCGACTCGCCACTTCCTGATGGTACGCTGCTGCGGCGGCTGATCACTCTGGGGACTCTTCCCGACGCAGAGTTGCGATTGCCTCCCGCCGCGCTGACCCTGAACGTCGAACCGGACTCAAACGCAGACGGCGATGACGTTCTGTGTGTGGTGAATTCCGCAGGAGAGCAGCAGCGTTATTCGTTGACGGAGCCGGACTTTTTGAGATGGGTAACGGAGGGGTGTCGTGATCGCGAGGTTGCCCGCGGGATGATGGGACAGTGCTCGGTTACCCTGGAACTCATGGAAGCGGCAGCTAAGTCACTCCGTCGTCGTCGCACGGTTGATGTTCATTTCGATTCCGGTTCGGAACGCAGTCTGTTCAAAAGTCAGATGACGGCAATCGGCTGTCTGGTGCTGTTCTGGCTGCTGGGTGGTATGCTGACCTGGCTGATTGTCGGGCAGTTGATTTCACTTCCGGAATGGTTCTGGCTCATTGCCCGACTGATTTGGCTCGGGCCAATGGTCTTCTTCCTGCTGGCTCAATTGCTGTTGCCGCTCGCGCGAGATCGCCAGCGAAACTAACAGAACTTCTGGTGATCTCCAGGCCAATCCTGTTGTCCTGCCCGGTGCTTGTTCCTGCCGTGACAGGGGAATCTGCAATGCGAACTGGAATACTCGGTGATCCGGACGGTGGATACGTCCGCCTGCTGACCGAAACGGCTGCCCGCCTGGGTTACAGGACCGAAATCCTGCGCTTTGAAGAGTTGGCGGCAAGCGTGCGAGATGGGGCGCTGCAGATTCGTAGCGGCAGCAGTCGAGTGGATCAGTTTGATGCCATGATTGTTCGCACCATGCCACCCGGGTCGCTGGAACAGGTTGTTTCGCGAATGGATCTGCTGTGCTCGCTGGAAGCTCAGGGCGTGCTGGTCGTGAACCCTCCCAAAGCGCTGGAGTGTGCGGTCGACAAGTCGTTGACGACGCTACGTCTGGCGAAGGCGGGTATTGCAGTCCCGGATACCATGATTTGTGAGACGTTCGAACAGGCGATGGATGCCTGGGAAGAGCTTGGCCGTGACGTACTGGTAAAGCCGTTATTCGGATCTGAAGGTCGAGGCATCGTGCGGGTCACGGAAGAAGAACTCGCGGTTCGTGTTTTTCGAACTCTGACGCGGATCGGCAGCGTGCTGTATCTGCAGAGATTCCTGAAGACATCGGCCGGTGACATTCGCATTCTGTTGCTGGACGGTCAGTTAATTGGTGCAATACGCCGCATCCCAATGGCGGGAGAATTTCGAGCGAATCTGGCCTGCTCCGGAGCGGCGGTGCTGCATCAGCCGACCGACCGCGAGCTGCAGCTTGCCATGCGTGCAGCGGATGCCACCGGGTCGGTATTTGCCGGGGTGGATCTGATGTATGATGCAGTCGACAGGCCAGTGGTGATTGAGGTCAATGCAGTTCCCGGCTGGAAAGGGCTGCAGCAGGTTTGTGGTATTGATGTTGCAGAGATCTTTCTTTGCTGGCTCGCGAAGCAGGTTGAAACTTCGATGTAGCGTTTTCCGACTCAGTTTGTCTGCGTAAGATGCGACTCCGAACGGCAAACAGCAGTGACACCCCGGGAATGCTGTCCCGGCAGGTCTCGAAGAGTCTGTCTTTAGCGTTCACAGAATTTGGGGCCATCAGCCCGTGTCAGAATAAAGGTTCAGTATGAAGATTCGTCGTCTATTTGCGCACCGTGTTGAACTCCCGTTGAAAGAAGGTTCTTACAAGTGGTCGGGAGGAAAGTCGGTTACTGTTTTTGACAGTACGATCGTCGGTGTCGAGACCGAAGACGGTCTGACCGGGTACGGTGAGGTGTGTCCGCTCGGACCATTCTACCTGCCGGCGTATGCCGAGGGTGTGCGAGCTGGATTGCGCGAACTGGGGCCTCACCTGCTGGGCATGGATGCACGGGATCTCCTGGTGCTGAACGAACGGATGGATGCCGCACTCAAAGGGCATCCTTACGTCAAGTCCGGTATTGATATTGCATGCTGGGACTTGTTGGGGAAGGTGACGGGCTTACCGGTTTGTACGCTTCTCGGGGGACGATTTGGTGAGCAGGTTCGGCTGTATCGGGCGATTTCACAGGAGTCGCCGGACGAGATGTCCCGCCGAGTCCAGGGGTACAAGGACGAAGGATACACTCGCTTTCAGCTGAAGGTGGGAGGCGTTCCTGATCTCGATATCGAACGGATCCATGCTGTGCGAGCGATGCTGGGCCCGGGTGATCGTCTGGTGGCTGACGCCAACACCGGCTGGACTCAGCACGAGGCTGTTCGAGTTGTTCGTGCCGTCAGGGATCTTGATGTGTACATCGAGCAACCCTGCCTCACCTATGAAGAATGCCTTTCGGTTCGTCGTCAGACAGATCACGCATTCATTCTGGATGAGAACATCGACTCCCTGCAGATGCTGCTGCGAGCCCGCGGAGATCTGGCGATGGATGCAGTGAATCTGAAGATCAGCAAGCTGGGAGGGCTGACCCGAACCAAACAACTGCGCGATCTGTGTGTCAGCATGGGAATCGCAATGACACTGGAAGACAGTTGGGGCGGAGACATTACCACAGCGGCGATTTCACATTTGGCTCACAGCACCCCTGAAGAATTCCGTTTCACAAGCACCGACTTCAACAGCTATGTCACAGTCAGTAATGCATCCGGTGCACCGCAGCGGGTGAATGGATTTATGACGGCCTCGGAAGGCCCGGGGCTTGGTACGGAGCCGCGATTTGATGTCCTGGGCGACGTTGTTGTTGATGTTCACTAGCCATTAGTGACATGGAACAACAAGAGGATCTTCGGAAAGCTGGTCAGCTGAAGTGCAGGCCGGCTTTCTTTCGTTCCGCGATTGCCTGGAAGCGGTTGTACTGCGTTCATTGATCTGCGCGGGCGCGTATCCATGCCGAAGCATCGCTGATAATCCGGTCACCCGTTTTCAGACCATCCACGATGTGCACCTCCCCGTGGCTGACTTCACCCGGTTTTACAGCAACACGGAGCGGCTCACGGTCGTCATCCTGCAACAGCAAGACGCTGGGAGCTGTTCCGTCCCGCAGTATGGCTGAGCGGGGAATGACAACGGCGTTGCTGATACTCTGCAACGGCACTTCAACGCGAGCCTCCATCTGCGCGTGAACCCACTCCTTCTGCTCGTCAGTGAGATTAAGAACAGCATCGAGCACAAACTCACGAATACTGGATCCGTTCACACTACGTGATCTTGGGTATGCGGAGATCTCTCGAACAGTGCCCGAGACAGGCGTTTCTTCATAGCCGGCAATGAGAACGTCGACCTGCAGCCCGACAGCGATCCGGCTGATGAGTGTTTCGTGGATCGGAAATCGAACTGTGAGCTTCGAATCATTTGGGATCTGAAAGATGGACTGCAGTTGATAGACCGAGCGCCCGACTTCAATGCGATTTCGACCTCGGCTGCGGTCGTACCACGAATTCGCGTACAGGACCTGTCCGGAAACAGGTGCACGAATCGTGCACGCATCAATGCTCTCGCGGGCAATCCGTGCATACCGTTCGTAAATATCGACGCGTCGCTGATCAGTCAGCGTTTGCATTCGAGAACGGGTTGTTGAAAGTGAGTTGGACAGTTGTGTTCGGTCGAGATTGAACTGCAGATTGCTGACGCGATATTCGAGCGTACGCCGCTGTGTCGGGTGAGTGTAGTTTTCCAGCAGAGTTTTACGGCCCTGAAGCTTTCTGAGTTTTTCGTCCTGAGTGGTCTGCTTCAGTTTGGATTGCTGGAGTTGCCCGTTCGTGGCCATACCCTGCATCCACATCCGATAGATGAACTCGCGTTCGTCTCCGGCCGACTGGCTTTGTTCCAGACTGAGTGCAATATCGCGATTGAGGTTCCGGATCTGGTTGGGCCATGTCCCCTCAAGATACTCAGAGAGATTCATTTCCGCCTGGTTCAGCGAAAAGTCTGCTGTGGCCAGTTTGCGCTCTGAACGCAACTGTTGCAGTTCAAGATCGTTTTCGGACTTCGTGAGTCGAGCCTGAGCATTGATCAAAGAGACTTCACGCGTCCGCAGGAATTCCTCGATTTCCGATGAATCAAGGACGCAGACAACGTCGCCCTTTTCAACCTGAGTACCCTCCGGCAACAGGCTCAGAATTTCTACGGTCCAGAGACAATCTGACTGGACGAGGGTCGTGCTGATGGGTTCAACCGTGCCTGTGGATTCCTCCCACCAGCGGAAATTTCCGCTGCGAACGGTGTGCACTTCCGCTTCCGGCAAAGAACTCTCTGTATTCCAGAAAAACCAGCAGCCGATTCCCGCAACTGCTGTGAGCGCGGCGAACAGAAGGTATGACCTTCCCGCTCTCAGGAGTCGCTGATTGTCGCTGGATGATTTGGGCACTGGACTGCGGGATACTGGCTTGAGGGGGGATGCGGAATCAGGACGGGTTGAATCCGTCGCTTGATTGCCTGCAGGAAGGCCGTTGTCTGAGATGAATGCAGGTGAGTTGGCAGCGGAGGCGTTGACAGTCCGATTCGATCGACTGCTGATCGCCCGGCATCTCCGCCACTCAGGAAGGACCAGGGATTATATCTGTCAGGGAACCGCTGGCAGTTCGGAAATCCTCCACGCCGGGTGATTCCTCGGAATGACTTTGGCGTAATGGCATGACGAAATGTTCAGCCCTGTCCGGTTAAAACGATTAGAAAAATCTGTTCGCCATTTCCCTGGAAGTTTCAGGTTAAGTGGGAAGATGATTGCACCCTTAATGTGTTCTGTTGTGCACGCGTAGTCTGCTTTTTCTCTTTCATTGTTTCGGGAAGTTTGCAGCGGTGAGCGGTTCGGAAAAGCTGCAATTCAAAAGCCTCGATCATACGGCTGCCTGCTGGCTTGGATTGCAGGAGGTGGCAATCTGGTCATCTGAACCAGGTCTGCGAGTTGTTGCGGTGGTTTCGTCTCGCCTACCGCGTCAGACGGCAAGGCTCCGCAACTGGGCAGCTCGTCTGGCAGATGTTCTCGACTCACTTTCATCGCAGTCCGCCGTGTTGATTTGCCAGTCGTGTGCCGGGCATCCGCTGTTGCAGCGAGCCTGTGAACTTCGCGGCATTCCAACATTGCGTTTGTTGCTGCCCGAATACTCCAACGAATCGACTGACAACTTCGGCAGGTTGTCGTTTTCGACGTGGAAGCGGGCCTGGATGCCTTTGTTTCAAATGGATCCATCAGGAAAGGGAGCTTCCAGTGTCATTCCGTCGGTCATTGTTGCAGGGCCGCAGACTGGATCGTCAGACCAGCGGGCAGGACAGCGACTGCGGGCGGTCCCGATTCACGATCGGGCCATGTTTGCCCTGGCTGATGAAATTCGTGTTGTCGATATGCGTGCCAACGGGAATGTCTGTCGGTTGGTTCAGGCATTTCGAAATGAGAAATGCTGGCAGGGTGTACCACTGATTACAGCCAGTCGGGAATTCTCCGCTGCAACGCCTGCTGCGTTGTCACGATGTGGCCCCGGATCAGAGTCGACTGGGTGTGACCAGAATTGGTCCGGGGGAAACCTGACTGAAAAGAATCCACTCAGCGATCCGCAGGACTGGCTGATCCACTGGACGCGCGAGTGTCGCGGTGCGTGGCCTGATGAGTCGCAGCAGGACTACTTTGATGCGGTTCTCACCGGAGCGGCCGGCGATCGATCAGGATTCGGTGCTTTGCGAAGGATCCTGTCCCAGGGGATCGTTCGCGGGTCATCGCTGGCGATTCGCGGTGGTCATCGAGTCGTTTCACTGACAGCTGTGCCGTTGGGTGAATTCCGCGAGCGACGTGTGTATCGCCGCCATCGCCAGCGCTTCGATTTCGAACCGTGGGGACTGGCGTTCAGGAAGTCCGCTCTCAGGAAACTGGGGGCAGCGCCGGTGCATTATGCCAGCGAGACCGAATGGAAGAATCTGGCGGACGATCAGCAGCCGTGGTACCAGAAGCACATCCGCACTTCGTCACTTGATGCGGTCGCAGAAAAGGAATGGCGTCTCTGCGGGGATTTGTCCCTGTGTGATTTCGCCGCCCGAGATCTGATCATCTTTACGAACCTGCCTGGGGAAGCGGCAGATCTGCAACGTGAATTTGGCTACACGGCGCTTTGCGTTCCCATGACAGATGATGCCCGATGAGGCCCGCTGTCAGTCTGTCAGGATCGGAGGTGACGTGGTCTGCTGCGGACCGGAAAAGTCCACCGCTGCAGTCGCCACGGTTTCCGTAAAGTGCAGCCAGCAGGTTCGGCTGCCGTAACGGACTGTAACCAGATTGACCTGTCCTGGCCGACTGCTGAACAGGCGACAGTCCAGTTTCAGGTCCGTTGGTAACGTGAGGGCGTGTTTTGGAGCGGTGTCTGCAGAACGAGCCTCGGTGGGGACCGACTTCGTTTTTGACGGGTGCAGTTCGAAGTAGCTCCAGACGCTGTCGCCGTCAACTTCTGCTCCAACCCATTCGACGTTCCATTGGGCATCTGCGTTGTGCAGCTGGAATCGTTTGGCGATGTATTTCTGTAACAGTTCTTCGGCGTCATCGGTGCGTTCCAGATTGATGCGTCGCGCCTGTTCGCGGGAAATTTCATCTTCTGTGACGACAGCAGGCATGCATAAAGCGACTTCAAAGCAGGTACTGGCGGAGTTCCAGTCCATTTCCGCCATGGTGGCATGGAAGGGATGCGCCGCCGGCAACTGCTGCATACTGAAAATCAGCAGAAGGGCGAGCCCCGTGGCGGTTTTTTGGAATGCCCGGAGGACCCACATCATTGATCCTCTCCGTCGTTCGTCTCGGCCTCGTCTGCTTTCTTCCCGAGGCCGGCCTGCTGCATTGGGTTCTTCGACTTCCGGTCCTTGTAAAGTCGGAATCGGCTTTTCTGCATTCGCGGTGGAAAGTAGTTGTTATCGCGATCGGTGTCAGCCATTTCGAGATGCGGGTCGACTTCAACGCTGGCTAAAGCCTTGTCGGTGATGATGAGTTTGGTGATTGCTTCAGAATTTCGAACCCAGATTTCTGCCGGCAGTCGCACTTCTGAAGTGGAGTCGTCTTCAAAGGTCAGTTGCAGAATCACAGGTGTGACAAGCCCGCCCAAATTGCGAAGGTCAATGAGGTTGAAATACTGCTGATTCCTCAGCAATTCACGTTCTGTTTCGGACAGTTTTTCGAGCCGTTTCTGAAAGGACTTGCGGTCATCTTCACTGACATCCAGTTCGTCATAGGTGTTGTAAAAGTCCTTCAGCAGTGGGATGGCGTCTGCCAGTTTGGGAAGTTCCGCGTTGCGTTTTTCGGACAGCGTTTCAGGACGTGAGTCACGTTCGGCTTTTTTCCTTGAGGCTTCTTCGTCCGGGTCGCCATTCGTAATCTGGTACTGATGCACCCCGGTTACGGCAACGTCCACGTGATCAGTGGTGTAGAACCATCCGTACCAGAACCAGTCGAGGTCAACTCCACTGGCATCTTCCATGGTGCGAAAGAGATCAGCAGGTTCCGGGCGACGGAACATCCAGCGGCGTGAGAATTCCTGAAAGGCAAAATCGAATAACTCACGCCCCAGAACTGTTTCGCGAAGAACATTCAAAGCGGTGGCCGGTTTTCCGTAGGCGTTATTGCCCATCTGCAGAATGGACTCACTGTTGGTCATGATCGGCACCTGGTTGGTACTGGCCATGTAGCCTGTCATCAGACGGGGTTCGCCGCGTCGAGCCGGGTAATCTTCTTCCCACTCAACTTCGGCGAGGTACTGCATGAATGTGTTAAGCCCTTCATCCATCCACATCCACTGTCGCTCGTCGCTGTTCACGATCATCGGGAAATAGTTATGCCCAACTTCGTGAATGATCACGGTGATCAGACCGTACTTTGTGCGTGAGGAATACGTACCGTCTTCTTCGGGTCGAGGACCATTGAAGCAGATCATCGGATATTCCATGCCGCCCACCGGACCATTGACTGAAATCGCAGTGGGATATGGATAGTCGAAGGTGTACTTTGAATAGACGTTCAGCGTGTGGATGATGGCACGCGTGGAGTAGCGGCTCCACAACGGTTCGCCTTCGTTGGGGTAGAAGGACATCGCCATGACTCGCTGGCCACCAACATCGTGTCCGGCGGCATCCCAGATGAATTTTCGGGATGAGGCAAAAGCGAAGTCGCGGACATTCGTGGCGTGAAACTCCCATGTCTTTGAGCCTGCAGCAACTTCCGCCTGGTTCTGTGCTGCTTCTTCGGGAGTGATCACAAAGATCGGCTCTGCGGATTCGCGAGCCTGTTGCAGCCGCTGCTGCTGCGTCGCTGTCAAAACCTGATCCGCATTTTGAAGCTCACCGGTAGCTGCGACCACGTGGTCTGCCGGCACGGTGATGCGAACCTTGTAGTCGCCGAATTCCAGTGCGAACTCGCCTTTCCCAAGGTACTCCTTGTTCTGCCATCCATTGACGTCGTTGTAAGCACACATCCGTGGGAACCACTGAGCAATCTCGTACAGATAGTTCCCGTCTTTTTCGAAGAACTCGCAACCGGTACGTCCCGGGCTGACACGCGAATCCGGAATCTGGTATGTCCATGCGACGTTGAACTGAAAGCTCTGCCCAGGGGCCAGAGGCTGAGGCAGATCGATCCGCATATTGGTTGTGACGATGGTTCGTTTCAGTGGACTGCCGTCTGCGGCACTGACTTCCGTGATCGTTGCACCGCCGTCGAACGTTGCATTATTGAGCAGTCTCTGCAGGGATTGATAGGACAGTCCCGAACCAAGCGATGGCGGATCAGCAGTCAGTCGATTGCCGGAATTTAAAGCTTTGAGATTGGGGTCCAGCTGCAGCCACAGGTACTTCAGCGTATCCGGTGACTGATTATGATAGGTGATGGTCTCGCGTCCGGTCAGCTGCTGTGTGGTGTCATTCAATTCCACCGCAATCACATAGTCCGCTTTCTGCTGCCAATACTCATGCCCCGGCGCGCCGGATGCGGTTCGATAGGAATTGGGGGTTGGCAGGATCTCATTCAGCTGGCGAAACTTGTCGCGCTGTCCGTACTTTTGGTTCAGGACAGTCTGAGCGGACAGTTGTGGCAGCAACACCGTCAACAACAACAGAGCAACAGCAGGCAAACGGACAGCGAGACGCATCAGTGACGACTTTCCGGGAAATCCAGGAGGCAAAAGCGACTGGCTGCTAATTGGAAGGAATGCAGCCATCGTCTTTGAATTATCCGGTTTTCTGTGTGAACAGCAAGTTTCAGCAGTGCCGTGTGACGAACGTTCTGCGGGGACGACGCGGGCGACACCAAAAGTTCCGGTATGCGATGTTCGCCACAGAGGCGTTCGATTCGGCTGAATCTGCACTTCTTCGTCCCCGGCGTACTGGCGGAAACTGGCCGATTCGGCAGCATTTTTTCCCTCTTGACCAGTTTTGCCGATTTCTTCTAGTCTTCCGCAATGTCGAAGAATGTTCCTGTCTTCGATGCTCCTCTCAGTCTCTCCTCTCATTTTCCGGCGGGTATTCCGCGGCAGCCGCAACAGCCTCAGGAACATTCATTCAGGCTTCGGTCACACCGCTTTTGTGCTCACCGGTTCCCTTCCTGACCGCCATCTTCCGATGGCTCAATGGAGGTTCTCATGATGTCCAGCCTGAAATCACTGGCTTTTGGTCTGCTTCTTGTCACCGGTACCAGCGGCTGTTGCCTGATGGGGCCAGCTTACAGCGGTATGTACGGCGGTTACCCCATGGGTGGCGCTGGCTGCAATCCCTGCATGAACGGAGCTTGCGGCCCAATGCAGGGCGGAATGGCGACGACCGGAAACCGGACAACATTCGCTCAGCCCGTTGCCGGAACATCGCAGCTGGTGCTGATCGATCCGCTACCGGCGTACTGAGCCTTTTGTACCGCAGTCTGTGATCGCGCGGCAGGCCCGTTTGCTCGACGTATCGGGCCAGGCCTGCAGCGGCCTGCTGCTCCAGACGCATCCGGGCCACAGCTGCGACTGCGTCTGCCATGCAAGCTCAGCGCATTGGATGATCCGTCCGAACGCAGAAAGTTGACTCCGCCACGTTTGCAAAGGCAAGGCAGGCGTGCCTGCCCTGCGACAGCCGTTTTGCGCGAGTTGCCGTGATCGTTGCTGCGCGCTGCAGATGGCGAAGCTCGAAGAAACTGGGCCGCCCGGGCCCGGCGACGTCCGGCGTGTCGCATTCATGGCCAGAGGCCGCTGCGCGTCGAGTGCTGATGGCGAACGATTGTGGGCAGGTGTCTGTCTGGTCGTGGATTCGAGTGGTTCTGCAGGATTGCTTGCTCCCGCGGAGAGCCTGCGGTCAGTGACTCTTCTGCAACGCATCGCGCCCATCGAGGATGGATTCTGCATCGAAGCGGCGCCCAAAGTAGTTCTTGATCGCTTCGGAATTGCTGAGCACGGTCTCTGCGGTCCCCGAAACGAGCACCTTGCCATCACAGATAATATAAGAGCGGTCAGCAATACTGAGCAGTTCCCGTTCTCTGTGATCGGTCAGCAGAATTGAAATTCCCCGATCCCGCAGGCGCCGCATGATGTCCTGGATGTCATGAATGGTGGCTGGGTCGATGCCGGTGAAGGGTTCGTCCAGCAGGATGATGTCGGGTTCGCTGGCCAGAGCGCGGGCAATTTCCAGTCTTCGCTTCTGACCACCGGAGAGCGATCCGGCCAGCTGTTGGCGGGTCTCGGGTATGGCAAATTCTTCCAACAGCTCGTGGGCCCGCTTCAGGCCATCGCTGTAGGTGACCCCCTGGAACTCCAGCACTGCGGCAATGTTCTGTTCAGCGGTGAGCTTTGCAAAGACGGATTGGTGCTGCGGCAGGTAACCCAGCCCGTGGCGAGCACGCAGATACATGGGCCATTTTGTGGCGTCGGCACCCTTCAGCAGCACACGGCCTTCGGTGGGGGCAATAAGTCCGCAGGCCATGCTGAAGCTGGTGCTTTTCCCGGCACCGTTGGGGCCAAGCAGTCCGACGATCTCCCCGCGATTGACGCTGAAACTGACACCGTCGACAGCACGCTTGCCGGGGTAATCACGAACCAGGTTTTCGCAACGAAGCAGTTCCATGGAGAGTTTCCTTCCTCTCGTGAGAGCCCAGTCCGGCGGTTGTTGCCCCCTGGTTTCTGAGGTTGTCTCAGACAGCTTAATAGATGAC
>JAFMMM010000412.1 GCA_017859815.1 Planctomycetota bacterium
AAACGCGATCTGAAAGAGTGTCCGAACGCGGGAGCCGAATCCGGGTTTGGTGGAGTATGCAAACGGGAAATCGGCTGTGATTCGAGATGTTTCAGCACAAGCCTGGCTGAGAATACGTTGATCAACTTCCCGCTGGCTGCAAAGAAAGTGGCATTTTGCCTGCGGGGTGAGTCGTAGTAATTCCCTTGCAACGGCCAGCGCGGGGAACAAGTGACCTCCCGAACCTCCGCCGGCAAAGAGATACAGCGGTTCACTTTTTGTGGACGTCGCAGGGGCGGAGTTCATAGTGACGAACCGACCCCGGAAAACCGAAGTTGAGTCCCCGGTTGCCGGGGGGCGTTAGTCGTGCAATTCGCTGACACCATCGGCACTCAGCAGCAGTAACTGGTCGGTCAGTCGTTCCTCGACGGATTGAAGCTGACCGCTGTTCTGTCGCTGACGCAGTGCCGTCAGAGATCCCTGATCCCGACTTGAGATGACAGAAAAGCAATCACGGCTGGGAAGACTGACGATCACCTGTTGCCCGAGATGTGTTCGGATCAGGTCACGCACAGAGGGGAGGAGAATTAGTGACGAGTTATACGGCGAGCGGGAGACGGGTTCGAGGACAGGAAACTCGTCAGTCAGGTCTCCGAGAGTAAAGCGTGGCGGACTGTTTCGGACTTGTTGATCAAGATTTGCGATACCGATTTCGTACAGCTGCTCCTGATCGGTCTTCCACACGTTAGCAAGGCGGTGAGTGACAAACCGGTAGGTATCTTCTTCGTCGATCACAAATCCAATCGACAGATTGGCAAGCCATGGAAGCAGGATCCGATCCTCCGGACCGCTGGTTGAATCACGGACAATCACTGGCAGAATTTGATGTTGAACATCATTGAAGCAGGGATTCTGGAACCGCGATCCTAACTCCTGCATGCGGACCATCGAAGTCAGACCTGGCAGGACAATTTGGCGGAAAGAATCCGTTTGCTGCAAATAGAGTCGGTACATGCTGGAAAGTGAGACTTCCGACTCTCCGAGACGCAGCGTGAATGACGCTGAAATGCGGGAGTTCAGCAAGGGGAAATGCTTGCGGGCCAGTTCCAACGCCCTTCTCTGGAACACATCTGGTGGCCACGCTGGAGCGTCTGAGACCTCCAGTGTTTCGAGGATTTGGCAACACAGTGCAACTTGTTGATCAGACAGAGCATCGCCGTCCGCCGACGTGGTTACAGCAGCGATACACAGGCTCCCTTGCCGAAACCTCCAAAGACGCCACTGATAGCAGGACTTGCGGGGAATCAGGACGGATCGCCACCCCTGAATTTGGGCCTGTTGCGAGGTTCCTGAGTGAACATCATGGGGGATATTGATTCCGATTGCGGGAAGACTTTTCCCCAGCACCAGTCTGGGGAAAAGAACGCCAAGATTGGGCGGGTTTTCAGGCAATTCCATGCCAGTTTCATCCCACCACACTTCGATCGACAGCAGTGGTTTGCCAGCAACATCACCCGGAAGGAAGATGCGAATCAAACTTTCGCACTGCTCGATCACCAAATCGTCTGGGCACTCCAGCGTAAACCAATTGGCTGGACCGACGCACTCCTGCCATGGGCCGTCCGGCTGAGCATAGAAAGCGGATTCCTGAACCATATCGTTCAAAACCTTTACAACGAGGGGTTAGGAATTTTACGTTGATTCCGTAAAGGATGGCAATTCTGGATGTGCAGAAATCACCAAAAGTTTTGATCGTACGGTTTGTGCCAAATCCAGCGGCAGTCTTTCGATCCACGACCTTGCTCTTCATGCGGATGGCATGAACTGCTCGTCCGTTGTAGGATTCGACGTCGGGAGTCTGCATGTGTCCTGTCCCTCGGAAAGATACTGGTTGCCCCCGGGGCTTTCTCTGGAGGCTGTTGTTGCCGTGAGTTGTTCCTCCGGGGACATCTGCACGGCTCTTGCAGAACGCCTGCTGTCGCACAATCTCCAATGTGGCGTCAGAGGGTTGATTCGCGATATTTCAGAAGTGACCGGAAACCAGCGGGGACTGCGGGCAGGACATTGTTGCTGGTGTCGCTGTCGTTCTGATCTTGCCGTAGGCCCTGCTCTCGGCTCCTTCGGGACGGTATATCTGCGTGGCCTGGTTGCGTTTCAGTCGGTGCCTGGGTGGTCGCAGAGATGTCGTTGCGTATCGAGCAGATTTTTTTGCACAGTCTGTGCGAATCTGGATTTCCGGGCGTGCGTTAGATGTTATGAAAAGATCATTCTGTGAGTGCTTTGTGCCTGACAGCACTGCGGGGTTTCCCGGTTGCAACGGTGTCTGGCGATTTCGTCCAGAGTGTTCGGGTGTTGTTTGAGGTGTTTTTGGGGCGAAATCAGGAGACGGCGGAATGACTCAATCGCAGCAGGCACTGGAGTTTCTTCGGGAACGGACTCGCCGGCATTTTATTTCCGGGCAGGTGCCGGGGCTGGGCCTTGCTGCGTTATCGGCCCTCTCGGGAGATCAAGGTCGCGCGGACGTGGCAATCGATCGCATGACCCCACTGGAGCAGAGATCCGGCGGCCACTCTGGTCGAGTTAGTCGCGTGATTTACCTGCATCTGACCGGTTCGCCTCCCAACCTGGACATTTACGACTACAAGCCGGCGCTGGTCGCAAGAACCGGACAGGATTGTCCGGATGAATTTTTGAACGGCAGAACGTTCGCATTCACATCGGGCGTTCCCAAACTCCTCGGAACTCCTCGGAAATTTCGGCAGTGTGGACAATCAGGGACCTGGTTATCTGATGCTGTTCCTAACCTGCAGCGGATCGCAGACGATCTGTGTCTGGTTCATTCGATGACGACTGACCAGTTCAATCATGCTCCGGCAGAGTTGTTGCTGTACACCGGGTCTCCCCGTTCAGGGCGGCCATCGATGGGGTCATGGGTGACCTACGGACTGGGGACTGAGAATCAGGACCTGCCTGGTTTCGTCGTATTGATCAGTAACGGAGTGCAACCAAACGGGGGTGCCAATTCGTGGGGCAGCGGATTCCTGCCATCAGTGTTTCAGGGGGTTCAGTGCCGCTCCAAGGGTGATCCGGTGTTGTACGTCTCTGATCCGGAGGGGATGAGTCGTGGAATGCGGCGGCGTTCTCTGGATGCACTCCGCAATCTCAATGAGATTCAGGCGGCGGAAATGGGGCACCCTGAAACGGCCACAAGAATTGCTCAGTATGAACTCGCTTATCGCATGCAGGCCTCAGTACCGGAAGTGATGAGTATCGAGGGGGAAACAAAGTCGACCCTGGAGGCCTACGGTGCTGCGCCCGGTCAGGCGAGTTTTGCCAACAATTGCCTGCTGGCAAGAAGACTGGTTGAGCAGGGAGTACGCTTTGTGCAGTTGTTCGACTGGGGCTGGGACTTTCATGGGACAGGCCCCGGTGAAGGACTCACAGACGGATTGACAAACAAGTGGAGAATGACCGATCGTCCAATTGCAGCCTTGATTGATGACTTGCGTCAGCGCGGACTGCTTGATGAGACGCTCATTGTCTGCGGCGGGGAGTTTGGACGCACACCATTTCGTGAAGGCAGAACGGCTCGAGGCAACGTGCTTGGACGGGACCACTATCCGGATTGTTTCACAATGTGGATGGCGGGGGGCGGAGTCAGGGGTGGCTTTAACTATGGTCAGACTGACGAACTGGGTTTCAAAGTCGTCGAGAATCCAGTGACCCCGCACGATCTCCAGGCCACGATCCTGCATCAGTTGGGGCTGAATCATGAGGCCCTGACGTATCGATTCCAGGGGCGAGATTATCGTCTGACCGATGTGCACGGCACAGTCCTGGAAGAACTGCTGGCTTAAAGCACTGCTGCCCCGGAACAATGACAGTTCCGGATGAACGGCTGGGTTGGGCTGGGTGTCATGTCGACGGCTGGCCGCATCGGTTTTAAGAAGGTCGTGCTGACGGATAGTCAGTGGCAATGAGCGTGGTACAATCGACGCGACGGTGCCTGATGGTTCCGGTTTTCAGTTCAGACGCGATCAACGGAGACTGCCGGCCTGTGGAACGACGCGGCGTTCCTGCGAGGTCGATACGGCCATTCTTCCACAGCGTTTTGCTGGCTTCAGGTCGCTGCCGAACAGGCAGGCGTCGTATTTTTGCTTCACGGTGGTGTATTCGTGCCCCTCAACAGCTCAGCGCGTCTGAGTCAGGCGAGCGGGCTGACGGTGGCTGCTTCCTGTGACTCGGGGATCAATTTTATGTTTGCTGATCGGGCCGTGCTTTATTGTCGTGCTGGCGACGGCGGAAACGGCTGCAGTAGTTTTCGCCGCGAGACATTTGTGCCCCGGGGCGGGCCGGATGGTGGCGATGGGGGCAATGGTGGTGACGTAATGATCGAAGCCGACCGAAATGTGGGGTCGCTCAGCAACCTGGTCGGACACCGTCACTGGAAGGCTCAGCGTGGGGAACACGGACAGGGGGCTCTATGTACCGGCAAGTGCGGTGAGCCGACCGTGATTCGGGTTCCGCCAGGC
>JAFMMM010000413.1 GCA_017859815.1 Planctomycetota bacterium
GAATGCGGAGTGGGTTCAAAGGGTGCAAAGCGGTGAGTATCGTCGGAACCGTCTTGGGCTCGGCGAGTTTGCCCAGTAGTCGAGATCATTCGTGCAGGCGTACTGGGGGACGGCGGTATGGGGGCAGCAAAGAAAGCGATCATTCTGGCGGGGGGGACAGGTTCACGACTGTTTCCCATTACGCTGGGGATCAGCAAACAGCTTGCACCGGTTTATGACAAACCGATGATTTATTACCCGCTGGCGACGCTGATGCTGGCGGGAATCAGAGAGATTCTGCTGATCTCCACGCCACGCGATTTACCGGCATTTCGCCATCTTCTGGGTGATGGATCGCGCTGGGGAATCTCCCTCGACTATGAGGAACAGGAGACCCCCGCAGGTCTTGCCCAGGCGTTCCTGATTGGTGAGGAGTTCATCGGGGATGACAATTGTGCATTGATCCTTGGCGACAACTTGTTCTACGGGCGGGGCTTTCAGCAGATCCTGCAGGCAGCAGTTGAGAGAGAAGTGGGAGCCACAATATTTGCCTATCACGTCCGGAACCCGAGTGATTACGGCGTCGTGGAATTCGATGCTTCCGGGAAGGCAGCATCGCTGGAAGAGAAGCCGCAACAGCCAAAGTCTGACTTTGCCGTTCCCGGCTTATACTTCTACGACAACAGCGTCGTCGAGATCTGCCGGAATCTCAAGCCATCGGCTCGCGGTGAACTTGAGATTACTGACGTCAATCGCACATATCTCGAACGAGGACTTTTGCACGTCGAGAGTCTGTCACGGGGATTTGCCTGGCTGGACACAGGGTCGCATGACAACTTGCTGGAAGCTGGGACTTTTGTGGCTGCGATTGAGAAACGCATGGGGCTTAAGATTTGCTGCCCGGAAGAGATCGCCTGGCGACTGGGCTTTATTGACAGCACGCAACTGGTGTCGTTGTCTCGTGAAATGCCAAATGCTTACGGGGCATATCTGGAAATGCTGCCCAGACGCGGTTAGACGGGTGCACGCCCTGGTGGCGCTGTTAGTGCGTGCTTGTTTTACGCGACATTGGATGGGGAGTTGGCTGTGTTGAAGCTTCGTTTGCTCGATCCATGATGGGACAAGGCCGACCTCAGAATCAAGTCGCGAATTCCATTTGTTCGATGCTCAATGTCACAAAGCCGGCACATCGCGCCAATGTTGGCATTTCCACGGTGCCCCCTGAGTTCTTCCGTGGACTGATGATTGAGATTGTTCACGCAAATGAGGCTGTGTAAAAAACGACAGGGCACTGTCTGTTTTGATCTTCGGAGAAAAATCGCCGCAATACCGAACGAATTGAAACGATACGAGAGACCGGTGATCATGTGTGACGCAGTCACATGGTTTCGCAGATCGGTTCACCATCTGTTCTTTCGCGTCCTCTCCGGAACAACACTGTCCCGGATCACTGAGAAGTGAATCGCAGATGTTTGCTCGCCGACATGCGAGAGATTCGGGTCATGCTGGCAGAGGATCGGACCAGGGCATCTGCGTCTGTTGACTCCTTGACAGGGAATACGGGTGTTGTTGGGATTTATCCCGCCAATTCATACAGTTCCTGATAGGCTCTCGATCGCATGGATCGACTTGCCCCACGTTCTGATCTGCATTCTCGAACAATTTCCGGGAAGCCGTTGATGTTGTCTTTATTCACTGGCTCCCGCTAGTGCACAGACCAATGGGAAGCTCTTCTGCAACTGGTTATTCGGCAGGCGTTTGCTGTTTCGGAATCGAAGCCGAACGAAAGCTTGTATCAGTGTCGTCCGCGTCCGGATTTCAAAAGGCGAAGACGGACTGTTCTGAGAGGATGTGCGCGGAGTTCCGGGCTGCGTTCGGGCTCGTGTCGCTGCAGCGCGTAATGACGCTCACATCCACGCAGGTGGTCTGGTTTGCTGTGAACACGAATTGATGGAGTCGAACGTTTGTCCTGCAGAAATCGGATCGCCGTTGTGCACTGGCTGCCTCTGGAGCAGTTTCCACCGGTGGAAAACCTGCTGACAGAACTGGACCGTGGTGACGATGTCACTGTGCGATGTTTTACCACGCGCAATGATCGTGGATTGCCGGACCTTGATACAGGTGGCATTAAAACACTGCGCTGGACGTTTCCGTCAAAAGGGATGAATCGTTGGAGTCGTCTGCTGCTGCTGGTTGGATTTCAGTTGTGGGTGTCACTTCGCCTCGTAGTTTTTCGGCCGTCGACAGTGTTGTACTACGAGCCGCATTCTGCTGGGGCCGTGTTTTTGTACGTCATGTTGTTTGGCCGAGTGCGGTTGTTTGTGCACAACCACGAATACCGCGAGCAGTCCCATTTCAAAGATCCCGGGAATCGCGTATTTGGCTTGTTTCACCGTCTGGAGAAGCGATTTCTGTATCGGCGTGCCGAAATGATTTCCCACACGAATCAGGATCGTGTGCGGATGTTCCTTGAAGACCTTCCTTCAATTGATCCAGAGAAGATGCAGGCAATTCCCAATTTCCCCGCGCATGACTGGTTGTCTGACCTCGAGCCGCGCCAGGGAGACGGACCGATCCGAATGATCTACGTTGGTGCTGCCTCATTTCAAGACACGTTCATTCGGGAGTTTGTGGAATGGTTTGGAAGTCAGCCGCCAGATTCCGTCACGCTGACATTGATGGTCAACAATACTCATCCGGAAACCCGCGAGTGGCTGTTGGGGCTCCGTGAGCAGAACATCAGCGTCGATGTGAACGGCATCCCTTACAGCGAGCTTCCGAGGGTTTTGCGGGAGCATGACATCGGTGTTATTCTTTATCGTGGCACGACCAGAAACTACATCTACAACGCACCCAACAAGTTGTTTGAGTATCTGATTTGCGGACTGGACGTTTGGTTCCCACAGGTGATGGTGGGAATCAGGAGTTATGCTGACAAGCCGGAACGTCCACGGGTTCGTGCGGTCGACTTCGCCGCTCCAAAGGATCTCGACCTGGCTTTAAGTCACTTTACTGAGCAGGCGGAATGGCGGCCTTGGACTGCGACATGCAAGGATTCACTGCGCCCGCTGTTGGATGCGATGCGCGGTCCGCGGCTGAATCGATCCGGACAGTGCGTTGATGAAAAAAGTGAGTCTGAGTCATGAAGCTGATCCCGGTAATGGATCTCAAGGCGGGGCAGGTCGTGCATGCGGTGGCCGGGGACCGTCAGCACTATCGTCCGATACAAAGTGATCTTTGCGACACCGCTGAGCCTCGGGATGTACTGCAAAGCTTGAGAGACACCGTTGATGCCGATCTGGTTTATATCGCCGATCTGGATGCGATCGAGGGGACTGGGAACCAGGCGGCTCTCATCCGCTCACTTTGTGACGGGGATGTGCATCTGCTGCTTGACGGCGGATTTTCAGACACCAGGGCGATTTCCAGTGTCATCGATATCCGTGGAATTATTCCCGTGATTTCCACCGAATCGTTCTGTGGGTTTTCGTCACTGGTGCGACATTGCAATCCTGCTGAGGTGGTTTGCAGCATTGATCTGCGACAGGGGTGCTTAAGGGCAGCCGATCCGGAGCTGGTTGGATGCAGTCCGCTTGAGGTGATCAATACGGTGGTTCAGACAGGCATTCAATCAGTCATTGTGCTGGACGTAGCGACCGTTGGTACGGGGGCCGGGCTGCAGCGAGTGCTTCCACTGTGTCGCGAAATTCAGGAGCGTCATTCAGATCTGCGAGTGATCTCTGGTGGCGGAGTTCGTTCTGTGGACTGTGTTCGAACCGCTGCAGCGGCAGGGATTGACGGATTGCTGATCGCATCTGCATTCCATTTTTGCGGGCAGTTTCGATCTGATGTGAAGAGTTGGAATTCTGGTGAGTTGGCGTGGTGATTCCTGCTGTGCGGGATGAGTTTCCGGCCCTGTCCGCTGTTGGAAGTGCGGCGACTGCTGTCGTTGCAGCAGGTTTTTCCTGCTATGGATCGTGACAACCTGTGAACGTATGATCCTGCGGCGGACGGAACAATTCGGCACAGGAGACTGCCAGCAGACGGATCATGGAAATGTTCGTGGCGATCATCGCAGGGACTTGTGACGACTCACTCGGATCTTGTTTGTTGACGGCGTTTTCGGGGGGTGTCTCTGAACACCGAGCAGTTGCTGGCAGAGGCAGGGGGATTTGTGAACTTGTCAGCCCGAGATGACGGCATGTTTTCGATTTTCCGGGGCAGAATCGTCTGGGGAATTCTGGCGGCTGCGTTATGTCTTCGCCTGGGGGCGGCCCTGGTTGCAAATCAGCATGTGCAGCATGCTGGCCGCGAGTTTCTGGTTGAGGGAGATGCCAACGGTTACTGGGAGCTTGGTCGCCGCCTCGCGGCGGGAGAATCGTATGAGCTGTACGAACCGCCTCGCAGGGTTCTCCGGACTCCCGGTTTTCCGCTGTTGTTGGCAGCGTTCAGGCCGCTGACTGGAAACAGCATCCCTGCAGCGACGCTGGCAATGGCGTTGATCGGGACAGCTGGATGCCTGTTGACG
>JAFMMM010000414.1 GCA_017859815.1 Planctomycetota bacterium
CATTCGCTACACCAGCATGACAACCCAATAAAGGACTGAACAACTGACTTGCGAACCGAACGCAGCCACAACTGACCAAAGCCAGCAAGGCTTTGATTGCCAAACTGGAAACCCCAGGATTGAAAACAACACCTGAAGCTCAACCAGAACGCTACATCTTGTGTAGCCAAGCTTGCCAATACACCCCCTGTTGTGTTGAACAAGGGCGACTGTGCGTCGGGATGGGAATAATACAGGGGGAATCCAAAGAGTCAACCCCTGAGTTTCTGGAAACGGCGAGATTCCAATCAGTCGAAATCTGAGTCCTGATCGCGCTGCTCCAGTGCTCCCTGTCGATCAAGAAACGTGTCTATCGACAGCCACAATGATCGGGCATAACGAAAAAAGACTAGAGGGAAAATGACGCAAAATACCGCCAATGGCGGAATCAGCACCCAACGCTCAACTTGCAGTCCGAAGCGGAGCAAGATCCAGGACCACGTGGCGAACAGTGTGGTGACCCCGTAGTTGATGTAGGTCGACCCGAGAAAATAACCGGGACTCCTCTCGAACCGATATCGGCATTGGTCGCATCGTTCATGCATGCGCAACAACCCCCGGAAGAGTTGACCCGCGCCGCACAAAGGACATGTCAGTGACAAGCCACGCCGAATCGCCTGTCCCATCGAATCCGGCGCAAGGAATTCAGGATCGCTGTCGGAAACCAGGTCAGGAGCTGTCTCGTGTTGGGACTCTTCCATCGTTTCTGTCACTCCCCAATCGCCAGCTGTTCATCCCGGTCCGGTTCCAGTGAGCTCGGCACTCCACCGCTTTTCCTCGACGAAATCAATGCATCGCTGGTGCCAAAACACTGCCGGAAACCAGACATCTCTATAACTGGAAAAGGTCGATCGGGTTCCTTTCCGCCTGACTTGCAAAACATTCCGTGCCTGGAAAAGACTCCGACAATCTCTCGGCGAGACGGACGACCGCCGGACGCTCGCTGCTGTAGTGCCCGGTCAGTATGAGATGAATACCGGCGGAGCGGGCAGCGAGTACTGTGTGAAATCTTGCCTCACCCGTGACAAAACAGTCGCACCCAAGTCGCTCAGCATCCCGAAGGAATCCCTCCGCAGCACCACAACCGATCGCAATGCGGCGAACTGGGGACTGGCCGGATCTCGCAACTTTCAACCAGTTCGTCGATGTCACTCCTGCGACACGCTCCAGTACCTCTTCCAGGGATTGAGGGGGCTCCAACTCACCATATCGGCCCGCCCCTGTGTCAGGCGATTGGTCAGAAGCCTGCAACGGACGGATCTGCGTCAGTCCAATCGATTGTGCCAGCGACTGGTTGATGCCGTCCGCTGCGCTGTCAAAGCTGGTGTGAGGACTGTAGACAGACACGCCGGACTCAATCAAACGCAGCAACGTTCTGCCCTCATTCGTTTGATCTGTGATCTGCTGAACCGGACGAAACAAAACGGGATGGTGCGTTATCACCATCTGGCAGGACTCCCTGACTGCCTCCTCCGCTACTTCACTTGTCAGCGTCAGGCATGTCAGCATGCGATCCACTGCGGATGTACGTCGACCAAGCAGTAAACCGGTATTGTCCCACCCTTCGGCAAGCTCGACAGGAAACTGCTGTTGAAGCCAGGCACAAACATCAGAAACGGTCGTCAATCTTCTTTGCCTTTCGAAATCGGATGAGTCGCACTCGTCGACCTGATGAGGTCGATGGAGAAAGCCGCTCTGCTCACTCAAGCACAACTCAAGAGTATGTCGGGTGCCACGACGAAGAGGAACCAGGTTCCGCAGATTCAGTCCGAGAATCCCTGGCACCCTCATAACCGAACAAGCGGCAAACTTTCCCGATGCAGGGCCCGACATATCAATTCGTAAGGGTGGAAATAAATAACACACTGAATCAGATTGCGTTGCGCGCTGCTTCGGGAATGTGCTTTCAGTCAGGAATGTCTCGCAATGAAATCAACAGCAAGAACAAATCGAGAATCCGTTTACCTGCAGATCCTTGCGGATTTGCAGGATCGGCAAGTGTTCACTCTGCAGGAAATCGCATCTTCGACCGCTGCTGCACACCCAATCGTGGCCAGAAATATCATTGCGGAACTGTTGCGCCAGGGGTCACTCGCGCACGCGGGTGATCAGTCTGAACCGACCTATCGCTGGCAAACTGACCCCGCAGGCTTTGACCCGGCGCAGTGGATTCGCGGAACGATCAGCGGCACCACCATTCCGGAGTCACCGCCGGGGGACCGCCCCAGGGAACGTCTGCTGCAGCAGGGAGTAGAGCGACTGAAGCTGGCCGAATTGTTCGCGATCCTGATTCGGACGGGGCGTCCGGGGGAGTCGGCCGTTCAGGCGGGTGAGAAGTTAGCTGCTCAATTCGGTAACAGTCTGGAGCAAATTCCTGACATGGGTCATTCGGAACTTAAACAAATCAGCTCAGCCGTTTCCCAGCCGGCATTTTGCCAGATTATGGCTGGCATTGAATTGGGCCGCAGGATTGACACCGCGCGGGAAGAAGGTCTGCAGGGCCGCATTCGCATCACCGGCCCCGGTTCAGCAATGCGATTTTGTGTGAGTAAGTTTGAACGACTTGCGAAAGATCGGCGGCAGGAGGAGTTTCACATGGTGACACTCGACACACGAAACCATCCGCTCGCCTCTCACTGTATCACAGTCGGAACTCTCAGAAACAGCCTCGTGCATCCACGCGAAGTTTTTCGACCAGCGATCCGAGATGCGGCCAATTGCATCCTGGTGGTCCATAATCACCCTTCAGGAGATCCGACACCCAGTGAACAGGATATCCAGGTGACCGAGCGATTGGAGTCTGCCGCGGAAATCGTGGGAATCCCCCTTGTTGACCACATCATCGTTGCCGGAAATCGAGCACTCAGTCTGCAGGAATGGCGATCCGGAATTCGCTGATCAAACGGGATTTCAGACGGCATGGTTACCCTGATCGGAGCGTCGACAAATTCCTTTGAGGAAATGCCCGCTTCACTGAGTGCAGCATGATCAGTCAGGGGAATCCTGCAGCTTGTCAAAGTACCCGCGAATCCCGTCCACGTAGCCGGGCGGAATCTGCTCCGCTTCAATCGCTGACTGCACACCGGTTTTCACAGCCTGCACGGAATTCTGGTAGGCACGCAGATCATCCGGGTCAAAGTCCTTTTCCGTCGCATCTTCACGGGTACGGATTGACAGAAGCACTTTTCCAGCCTGAATCTGACTGCGAGACTTTTCATCACGATAGCCTTCCGGATCACTGTCATCTTCATCCATGATCTCGCCCGATTCAGTGCGTTCCGCGTTTCCATTGGTACCGCCAGCCATCTGTTTGGCATATTGCTGAGCATATTCCTGGAGAGTCTGACAGCCCTCACACTGTTCACCATCAAGCTGTCCCTGCTGGTTGAGTTTTTGGGCTTGCTGCAAAGTCTTCAGAGCGTCTTCCAGTTTCTTCATGTCAGTTGCAGACCGCGCCAGTTCCTGCAGCTCACTCTTTGACATCTTCAGCGATTCCTCAAGCGCCTCGCGTGCCTGGCGTTCCATCTCTGACTGCTCTGAGTTGTTGGCACCATCTTTTTGTCCCGCAGCAGCTTCCTGTTGCTTTGCGAGAGCTTCCAGCGCCTTGAGTGCAGAATCGAGGGAGTTCTCGAGAGCTTTTGATCCAGCTTTCCGGGAGGAGAACTTGCGAACTTCTTCGAGTTCCTTGCGAAGTTGCGAAGCAAGCCGCTGACGTTCCTCGGCAGTGTCAGCATTCAGCATGGCCTGCATTGTTTCCTGAGCCTGATCCATTTTCTGCTGCAGCCCGTCGGTCTTACCCTCCTGCAGATCCTTCAGCCACTCATTCATGCGCCGGTTTTGCTCACTACCAAACAGCTGAGAAGCATTTTCGCTGAGCATCCGGCGAAGTTCGTCAGAGTTTGTCTGTTTCCACATTTGATTGAGTTGCTTCCGCTGCCCCTCCAGAGCATCAGAATTGGATTGTTTCTGAGCTGGCTTCATGGAACGCAGCTTCTGCATCAGCTCCTCAGCCTGCTTCATAATCCGCTGTTCGCGATCCTCTGCCGTCTGCACTTTCTTCGCGACCTGTTCGCGGCGAGTCTTCACAGACTTGAGCAGATTACTGATCTCTTTTTGCTCCTCACGGACCTTCACAGCCGCTTCAACGCGACCGAACGGATCGAGAGTCGGAAGCAACAGGATCAGCAAGGCCAGGACGCCAAGGCTAACCAACTGCATTCCGATGGACCTTTGTGGCCGGAACGGCACGACCAGACTGGCATCAATTCCCTGAGCTTTTTCCTCTGCCGTCTTTAATACGAGCGGCTGATACTCACCGGCGGAGTTTTGCAGTGCTGCCAGCGTCAGAAACAAATCATTGGTGCCGGCAAAGCCATCCACGGCTCGCGCGGCTGACTGAGTTTCAACTGTGCGGTGCAGCAGAATCGCTGTCAGAACAACGGCAGCAGGCACCAGCAGAAGCC
>JAFMMM010000067.1 GCA_017859815.1 Planctomycetota bacterium
GACTTCCAGCAATACTGAACCTACCTGGTAGGCTGCCGACAGCAAAATTCGGTTGCCGATCACGACCGGCCGAGCGGCATTGACCGATTCGTGTACACGTGCCCGAAACCAGTAGTGAAAGTTCTGCTCACCCGTTTCCGGATCCAGTGAAACCAGCCCCTGTCGAACCAGACACAACAGATGCCGCCGACCATCAATTTCAGCAATGATGGGAGAGGAATAACTCACCACCATTTCATCGCCGGTCCAGCGGTAAGCTTCGCCTTCCGATGTCTCGGTGCCGTCCCAGGTACTCTTACCAACACTCTGCCAAAGTACTTTTCCATCCTTGTAATTGAAGGCTACAACACCGGAGTCAGGCTGGCCGCCAACCAATACAATCAGGCGGTCGCCATCCAGGAGAGGTGAACAGCCAACACCAAAAAACCACTCCGGCAGGTCAAAGGACTTTCGCAGGTCGTTCGACCAGACCAGCTCTCCCGTCTGCATCGAAACACAGGAAAGCATGCCCTCCGCTCCCAGCGTAAAACACAGTTCCTTCGTCAGAATTGGTGAGCATCGAGGCCCGTTATTGTACCCATACGGATCCACGAACCGAGACTCATACCGGTGACTCCAGATCTCGGAACCATCAATACGGCTGCGACAGGAAATGACCTCCTCACCTTGCTCACGAAAGTGCACAACAACACGATCACCAAGAACAGACGGCGCACTGTAGCCAGTGCCGACGGCCTGCTTCCAGACGATCGGTGGACGGCCTGCTGACCAGTCAGGGTTCAAGTCTGTTTCGCCGGACTCACCGGTATGCCGCGGCCCCAGAAACCACGGCCAGTCCTCAGCAACCGAGCAATCAGAACCGCAGATAAACTGAGACACGAACGCAGCGCTTAACAAACAAAAGAATCTCACAGCAGTTCTCCAGCTTCACTCTCGCAATTCATTCTGCCAGGCCGACATCGACCCCGGGGCACTTCTGCAGACCCGATTCCTAGCGAATGCAGACCCGATTCCGAGCAAACCGGCTGTGCCATCGCCATGGCCGCTGCAACGGGAAATCCCCGCTCCCCAATCATCAGCGATCATCACGCCGCGGCGGACTTTTCCAGCGTGCAACAAGACTTGCTGATGCAGCCGGCTAACCTCTTCGTATCCGACCGGGCTGCTCCAGTTCAGTTGCTGACCCAGGCACAAACCAGCAGGGACAATGCCTTGAGAACATCAACTGTTCCGCAGATTAAGAACTGACACCGAAAAATGCACGCGTGCAGCGGTTTGGTTCGGAAAAGCCATCGCCTGTTGCCAAAATCAGCCACACACCATCGACTCACCCTGCTGCTCAACGCGGAGCTGGAAATGGATTGTTACGATCAACCCAGGTTGTGGGATCTGGCGTTTTCAGATGAGACAACTCCCGAGGCAGACTTTCTCACTGCAATCATCAGAAAGTATCTTCCTGAGAACAGTTCAGCCGTTCTCGAAGTCGGATGCGGAGGCGGTCGCCAGGTGCTGGAACTGTCCCGCAGAGGGTACAACGTCACGGCGTTGGATCTGAATCCTAACTGTGTGACAGCAACTCAGGAATTACTGTGTGAGCATGATCTCAGGGCAACTGTTCTTCAGGCCGACATGGCTGACTTTGTGCTGCCTCAGAAATTCTGTCTGGCTCACTGCCTTGTGAACACGTTTCGACATCTGTTGACTGAACAGGCTGCGGTCAGTCACCTCCAGGCTGTAGCGAGGTCGCTCCTGCCGAGAGGCCTTTACGTTCTTGGATTTCATCTGCTGCCCCCCGATGCACTGGAGCTTGACTGCGAACGCTGGACGATACGACTTCCGGGGGAGAGGATTACAACAACCGTTCGCGTACTGCAGTTCTCCCGCAGAAAGCGAATTGAAACCGTGCGATTCTCGCTCTGTCACACCCGTGGAGATCAGGTTCGCCGGCTTGCTGCCGACTACCCGCTGCGGATTTACCGAGCAGATCAGTTCCGCAGACTGCTCAGATCCGTGCCCGAGTTTAAGCTGATCCGAATTTGCGACTTCTGCTACGACGTGCAGGATGATTTCCCGCTGAACAACACCCTCGGAGACGCTGTTTTTGTGCTGCAGAAAACTGATGCCTGAGCTGGCTTCGGGGCAGCTCGCTGACTTCAATCGCCAAATGAGGACTGAAGACGTTGCAATCCACCGCATGCATTCGACTCGAAGGAGTCAGTGTCAACAATTTGAAGAACGTCAGTCTGCAGTTTGCACATCACCAGCTGGTTGTCATTTGCGGCGTGAGCGGTTCGGGAAAAAGCAGTCTTGCTTTCGACACTCTTTTTGCCGAGGGACAACGCCGTTACGTAGAGACTTTCGCGCCGTCAGTACGTCAATTTCTGCACCGCGCCGAACGTCCGGCGGCCGATCGAATTCTCGGCCTGCCCCCTGTTGTTGCCGTTCAGCAAAACTCCGGCGTCGCCAACTCCCGCGCGACTCTCGGACAACGACTTGGAATTCAGGATCGCCTGCAGCAGCTGTTTGCCATGCAGGCGACACCATGGTGCCCCACATGTTCTGTGCCCCTAAATACGGACTCACCACAACAGGCTCTGGAGAGGGCCTTGCCGGAGGCTGCTGATGCGCGAGTACTGATCACGGCAGCGACAGCATTTGCAAGGAATGATGCCGGAACGGATCCCAACAGCCCCGATGAGTGGCTTCGTCGCGGACTCACACGCTGCATCGCCGATGGACGCATCCAAAGACTGGACCAGTTGACCGACGCGTCGCCCATTCACATTGTCATTGACCGTGTGCGGCTGGAAGAGCGTTATCACTCACGAATCCTTGAAGCAGCAGCCACTGCCCTGACATTCAGCAGCAGCGGTGCAATTCTGTTTGAAACCAATACTGGTCTTCGGCCCGGGATCATACAGATTGATGAAACGCTGTGGTCAAGCTGCGAGTTTTCAGATCTTCACCACTGCCCGCATTGCTCTCTCCAGATTCCCGATTTCTCCTCTGCACTCTTTAATCACTCTTCCCCGGATGGGGCTTGTGTTGATTGCGGAGGAGCAGG
The DNA here is from genome assembly GCA_017859815.1 of Planctomycetota bacterium. Lineage (GTDB taxonomy): Bacteria > Planctomycetota > Planctomycetia > Planctomycetales > Planctomycetaceae > SXXK01. Next base: position 3,065 of record JAFMMM010000067.1, read on the forward strand.
CACGCTGAAGCCTGATCGCAGGGACCAAAGACGCCCTCGAATAAAGAGTGAGACGGTGCAGTGCCGCACCTGCCGAGGCACCGGACTGAATCCGATTGCAGGGGCCGCTCGATGGCAGCAACAAACACTTGCCGATCTCCTCGATTTTGAATTGGGCGACCTCGGCGAGTGGCTGGCTGCAGCCTTCCTCACCGACCACGAACCTGACTCTTCAGGCCAGTTGCTGATCGACCAGATCTTCGAACGAATTGAATTCGCTCGCCAGTGTGGAATCAACTGTCTGTCTCCCTCGCGACGACTCTGCACACTGTCAACAGGAGAAGCTCGCCGGGCTGAACTTGTTTCAGCCCTTTCCACGGGGCTGACTGACACGCTTTATATTCTGGATGAACCCACTCAGGGTCTGCACGACGACGAGATCGACGAGTTACTGAAATGCCTGAAAGGCCTGCGAGACGCGGGCAATACCGTCGTGCTTGTCGAACATGATCTCCGCGTCATCATGGAAGCCGACGAAGTGATTGAGCTGGGGCCGGAAGGTGGAGCCGCCGGAGGCAGCATCATCTTTCAGGGGCCACCAGAACAGTTACGGACGGATTCCACCCCGACCGGGAAAGCACTTGCCGAAGACTACGGGAATTCGACCGTTGTGCAGTCTGTCGACGAACCTGCACAACAGCGCCCCGCCCGCACACTCAGAAAACCGACCGGCTGGCTGCAGCTCTCCAGAGTCCAGTGTCATAACTTACTGGGAGTCAGTGTTGAAATCCCGCTGGGCGTGTTTTGCCTGGTCACCGGCGTCAGCGGCAGCGGGAAGACTTCTTTAATCTGCCACACACTCCATCCCGTTCTGAAACAACAGTTGTCGGGAGGTGGCGGGAACGTTGTCTCGCCAACAGCCACCGGCGAAGTTGGCGGAGCTGATGCTCTGGAACACGTTCTGCTGATGGATCATCGAGCGATCAAAGCAACCCCTCGCAGTATCCCGGCAACGTGGCTGGGAATTTTTGGTGATATTCGCCGCCTGCTGGCAGAAACACACGAGGCTCGTCGCAGAAACCTGTCACCGGCAGCGTTTAGTTTCAACACTTCTCAGGGGGGGCGATGCCCGCAATGTCGCGGGCGTGGTTGTCTTACCGTGTCCATGCAGTTTCTCCCGGATATCGAGAGTCGATGCGAGACCTGCGCCGGTACTCGCTTCCGAAGTGACATTCTCGAGGTGAGATACCGTGATCGCAGCATTGCAGAAATTCTGGATATGTCCGCAGATGAGGCTTTTCGTTTTTTTCACAATCAGTTTCGCATTCAGACTCGGCTGAATACCCTGAGACAGTCGGGGCTCGGCTACCTGCGTCTTAATCAGCCTCTCAGAACTCTGTCGGGCGGCGAGGCACAACGCCTGCGCATCGCCGCCAACCTGACAGGAATGTCCCGCGATGAAGAAGATCGCAGGATACCGGGGCCGGGAGCGAGGGGAGGCCGGTCTCTGTTCCTGCTTGACGAACCGACTGGCGGTCTGCACGCTCGGGATGTGCAACACCTCGCGGAATGTTTTTCTTTTCTTCTGTCGGCAGGACATTCGCTGGTTGTCATCGACCATGACAGAACTCTCCTGCAATTTGCCGACTGGGAAATCCGACTGGGACCGGGTGCAGGCAGAAACGGTGGGAAAATTCTCTTTTCAGCTCCAATCTCGCGGGTTCCCGAGTAACCGGAACGCGGGCAAGCGTCAGGTACCAACACCGGAATAACTCGGAATCGTCTCAAATCCCCGTTATCATCCGCATCGGGGTCAACTCCCGGCCTGCCGCTTCAGCAACCACACTCCAGCTTCAACAACCACACTCTTGGACGTCGTCGTGGACGATACTCAAAGACAGGACGATCCGGACCTCGAACTTGCTCGGCAACGAAGCATTGAGGAAAGCCGTCCCCCCGCCAGTATTCCGGGACACACTTTTCTGCGCCGGCTTGGTGGCGGTGCATACGGCGTTGTCTGGCTTGCTCAGGAAGACCGCACGGGCAAACTGGTGGCGGTGAAGTTCTTTCCTCACAGCCACGAACTCAACTGGTCGCTGGTGAGTCGGGAGGTTGAAAAACTCGCTGCGGTCTACACGTCGCACAACATTGTCAGACTGCTCGACGTTGGCTGGAACGCAACACCCCCGTGGTTCATCATGGAGTACGTGGAAAACGGCTCCCTCGCAGGGCACCTGGCAACCACAGGGTTTCCGATCAATGAATCAGTGCGGATTATCACGGAAATCTGCAGCGCGCTGGTTGATGCGCATGGCGCGGGCGTACTTCACTGCGATCTGAAACCCGACAACGTGCTTCTCGACTCACAACTTCGCGTCCGGCTTTGCGATTTTGGCCAGGCAAGACTCTCCAATGAGCAGAATCCATCCCTTGGAACCCTGTATTACATGGCCCCGGAACAGGCCGGTTTAAGTACACGGCCGGATGCCCGCTGGGATGTTTATGCCGTTGGAGCCCTGCTGTATCAGATGCTGACCGGCAATCCTCCGCACCGGTGCGTTGAATTGCAGCAACGGTTGCAGCAGGCGACCGGCCTTGAACAACGCATGCAGGTTTACTTTGAAGCAGTTCGCAATTCTTCTCCCGTAACCCGACACCGCAACGTTGCGGGGGTCGATCGTCACCTTTGCGAGATTGTGGATTCCTGTCTGGCATTCTCACCCGAAGACAGGTTTCCCAATGCTCAGGCCGTGCTCGACGCATTCCGCGCTCGCAGCCGCCACCGGGCTCGACGACCGCTGTTGGTTGTCGGACTCGTGATCCCGATACTGCTGATCCTGCTGGTGCTTCCCTTCATGGTCAATGCCTTCTCCAGAAACCTGCAGGATGCCGAGGAGCAGTTGATGCGCCGAGCCCTCGAAAGCGACGCTCTGTCTGCCCGGCTGCAGGCGGCCGCGTTGGAGGATGAAATCGACAATCGACTGGACGAGTTAAAGGCACTGGTGGCGTCACAGCCAATTCGTGCAGAACTGGAATTACTCTTCGGTCGACCGGTTCCCGCAATCGTCGCGGAAACACAGCATGCTCATGACCTGCCGCTCGAAAATCGCCCTCCATGGATGCAGGCGCTGGATGCCGCCTGGGAAAACTCCCAGCAGATCGCTCAGTTGCGGGGCCGCAGCCGCGATACCAGCTGGTTCCTGAATGCCTCTGATGGAACCCAGGTCTGGCGACGGGATTACAGCGGTCAGTCTGTGGGGAAGAATTATCAGTTCCGTGATTACTTTCATGGACGAGGTTTGGATTTTTCGCCGAAGCAGGTTCCCAGCACCGTTGCACCAATCACAACACCTCACATCAGCATCGCATACAAGAGTACAACCACCGGGCGATGGTCAGTCGCGCTCAGTGTCCCCGTGAAAGACAAGGCGGGAAACGTTGTTGGCATTCTTTCCCGCTCAGCGCATCTCGGTGACTTGCAGCAGAGACTGCGAGGGGCAATGGACGAGGCAGTGACTGGTACGGGAGAAGACGACAGCGGCACGCGCGTCGAACGACTTATTGCCCTCGCCGAATTGCGAAAAGAAGCTGGCGAACAGCAGCTGCGACTTCTGGACCATCCCAGCCTGTCCGAAACATTCCTGCGGGCCGCCGAACGAGACGATCGTGATGAAGAAATGCTGCAAAAGCTGACACTCGGAAACGATGTCGTGGAACAAATCGTCGCCGGGGATAACGGGCAGAAGCAGATTCGTGAATTGCGCCTGCGCAGCTACCGCGACCCAGCGGGCAATATCGGCCCCGAACAAACAAATTCCTACGCGAAGGAGTGGATTGCCGCGCTGGCGCCTGTTCGAAAAACCGGTGCTACGGGTTGGATTGTGATTGTACAGGAAGAGCGAAACCAGGTGCTGGCACCCGTCCAGCAAATGGCTCACCAGGCACTTCGACAGGGTCTGGCAGCGCTTTTCGCAGCAATCCTTGGAATCGCTTTTGTATGGGGAATTGTTTGGGGCGTTGTCCTTCGCACTCACAGTCGGACGGCAGATTCCGGTTGAAACAGGGTCCCCCGAAAGCGCCCGAAGTGCCCGCCAACTCGCTCAGGTTTGTCACGAAACAGGTAGAACATGTGGACAAAAATCTGCGGCATCACTCGAGCTGAAGACGCAGTCTGCGCCGCACAACTGGGCGTCTCAGCCCTTGGGTTCAACTTCTTTCCCGGATCCAGCCGCTGCATTGAGCCTGCTCGTGCGGCAGGGATCATCTCTGAATTGCAACAGCAGCCGTCGCATGAACTCCCGCTCTGCGTCGGTCTCTTTGTCAACTTCAGTCTGAATGAAGTCCTGAAGACAATCGAGACATCGCACGTCAACGCCGTGCAGTTTCACGGTGACGAATCACTCGAGATGCTTCAGGAATTTAGAACAGCACGCCCCGAATTTCCGATCATACGGGCATTCCGCGCCGGTGGTCGTGAATGCAGGGAGATCAACGCATCTGTCGTTGAGCACAGCCACAGAATCTCAAATCTCACGGTCCTGATTGACGCATTCGTTCCGGGAGCATGGGGCGGAACCGGTGTACAGATTTCTTCCGATCTGTACGCAGACTGCACGGCCGGCTGTGAAGCACCAGTTGTTCTGGCAGGCGGGCTGACTCCCGAAAATGTTGCCAGCGCAATCGCAGCAACACATCCGCGGGGTGTCGATACAGCAGGGGGAGTTGAGGACAGACCGGGGGTCAAGAGCCGGGCGAAAATGGAACAGTTTATTAAGGCCGCTCAGGTCGTGTCGGGCTGATGCCGGACCATGTCGACACCAGCAGACAATCCGGACTCTCGTCCGCCGCTATTCTTCGTCCTTCTTCAACAAAGCCTTGTATCGCTTCTGAAACTTCGACACCTTTGGACCGACGACTGCCATGCAGTACGGATTTCGCTTGTTCAGAGCAAAGTAATTCTGGTGGTAGTCTTCAGCCGGGTAGAACGTCGTCATCCGCTCGAGACTCGTGACAATTCTGCGAGGGAAATCACCGGACTTGTCGAGCTTTCTGATCATCAGCTCGGCCTGCTTCTTTTGCTCCGTACTGTGGTAAAAGACAGCGGAACGATATTGCGTTCCAATGTCTGCCCCCTGCTGATTCAGTGTCGTCGGGTCATGCGTGTGGAAGAACACATCCAGCAGTTGTTCGAAAGTAATTTGCTTTTCGTCGTACTGCACCTGGATCGCTTCGGCATGTCCCGTCAGGCCGGTACAAACCTCTTTGTAGGTTGGATTCCTGCGTCCGCCGCCGGTGTAGCCACTGACAACCGACTTGACGCCCTTCAATCGCAGGAAGACAGCTTCGGTGCACCAAAAACAGCCGCCGGCAAGAGTTGCAACAGAATCAGTTTCTGACTCTTCACTGCTTCTTTTCGTTTCATCAATCATGGCTGAACTCGCTGTATCCGGGCCAAAACATACAGATGTTTCAGCAGAATCGCTGAAAAACTCTCAAATAACACGCAAGCATTCTGCGCCAGGCAGATTCTGGAGTCGTGCATCTTCTGCATCGTAGCCTCAGGCAAACTACAGGGCAACGTTGCCGTTTGGCAACACTGCCTGTGTGTCCACAAAAAAGCAACGAGCCCGCAAAAAACAACGGCTTGATAATTCACAGGGTCTGACAGAGGACAGCTCATCATTTGCACCGTGTTTCCCCAAAACAACACATGTTCGCGTAATGCTCACCGTGTTGCATGGCTTAAACAAGCCCGGACGAGCTGGCCTTTTGTTGCAGACAATTGTTACCACTGCCGGCTTGCGTTCAAAAGACAAAACAAAGCATTTGACGCTCCGAACACAGGCCTCCGCACCTTATAAAAATCGGGATCCATCGACGTTGCAACTCGCCGGCTGGCTTTTCAGAGAGTGGCAGAGTGCAAAAGCTGTTCGATGAATTCAGTGACTCAGGGTCATTTCTTAGTCAGAAACGGACAGGTTTTATGATCATGAATTCGTTCTCAAATGACCCACAAGTATCGTCGGGGGCATTGGGCAATGACAGAAACTCCTCTGCAGGCAGCACAGATCGATCTCAGCTGATTCACATTCTGTCCGAAGATCCTGTTCTCAAGAATCAGCTTTCCGGGGTTCTCAAGACCTGTGGCTTCAGAGAATCGAGCCACGACTCACCGACGCAATTTCTTAATGAGATTGCTGATTTGGAAAAGGGAGTGCTCATTGTTGATCACTTCATGCTCCAAATGACGGGCCTTGAAGTGATCGAGAAGATCAATTCAAGCGAGCTTCCCATCCCTGTCATTCTTTTGATCTCACAGCCACGCGTAAACATTGCTGTCGCTGCGATTAAGCTGGGGGCCTTCACCGTCCTTTGCCACCCGCTTGAGCGTTCTGATATTCTCACTGCCATCAAGGAAGCAACAGCATCTCTTCCTTTTCGACGAAGCAGTGCGAATTCGATGCTTCCTCCCAGACGTTCATCAGGCGATACATGGCTCGACCTGCTGACGCCTCGAGAATTACAGGTCGTCCAACTTGTTTATGACGGAGCCACGAACAAAGCGATCTCGATAACGCTCGACATCAGTATCAAGACTGTTGAACGCCACCGATCCAATGCAATGAGAAAACTCGAAGTCAACTCAGTTGCTGCCCTGATCAGACTGTTTGAAAGAGAACGCCGAGTGGTGGAGCATTCCTCCGTCACAAGCCACTAATGAATACCCCGGTTGACCGGTCGACGGCAGCAACTGGCAGCTCCTCACCATGGAATCACGGAAGCTGCAACAAATGGCTTTCAGCTCCCCATGAGACAGACAGTTTGCGACGCAATGCCAGCTCCGTATTCTCAGAAGTCTCCGTTCCCTGCGGCGTAACCCAACTGTCCACAGCCAGAGGTCGTGGTGCAATCAGCTTCAGGACAGACGGAAGATCACCCACTCGCTGGAGGATTCCGGGGACCAGCGTTCCAATGCGGTGGTTCTTCCACGGTTTGTCAGTAATCCAGGTGAACGGCAGCGTCGACACCTCCACGGCTTGAATCTCTGCATTTAATGCCGCCGTCATGACAACAGCAACCGCCGCCGAACCCTCGGCTCTGAGTGTGATCTCGACATCTCCATAACGCTGACGAAGAACGCTGAGCGCGGAACTGATATCCGTAGTCCACTGCCCTGCAAGTGGACGTCCTATCCACAATGACCATTCAGCAGTGTTGTGGTCAACTGCACCTCCGATGCGATCACTTGCCCACGCTCCCGTACCAGTAGCCCTCAATTCCAGTACAGCTTCATCAGCCATCGACTTCACAGCTGCGCGATCCGTGACGACGCGCAGACTGATTTTCTTCTCCCTCCGAGCGCGTTCGACCATGCGGGAACCGAACGACACCTGCAGCAGAATGCCGGGTTCCGGCGCAAACAGAATTGACTGCTGCTGACTGTCTACAACCTCGACGCCGCCCGCGGTTTCCTCCTGATTCAAACCGAGAACCTCGATCAGGCCCTGCCTGCGTTCGTCTGCTGTAAGCTGCTCAGCCGCCACCACCGCCTGTCTGGATAACTCGGCTGCTGCCTGCGGCAGCGTAATCCAGTCCGCAGGACGCTGACCATCGGGAAAACAATGCAGGTCTGCAGCCGCCTCGAGCGTTTGGGTTGGCTCCGAAACCGGATGGCCAAAGCCCTCGCCACGCAGGTGGCGGACCATGAATCCGTACATTGCTTCACGCATTTCGCGGTTGTAGTCATGACCAGAGTCGATGATCTGATGCCTGAGCGAGTCACCAGCTTCATACAGCTGAAACGCTGACGCTGCTCCGCTAACCGAAACCTGCGCGGCTGCCACAGAAAACTGCGGAGCATCTCGGGTCGCACTGATCACCATCAACCCGCGAGGCGCAACCAAACCGAGCAGCTCTTCCTCTTCCGTAAACCTCAACGCTCCTGGAACCGTTTCACACAGACAACATGCCGCTCCAAGATAAGCCTGATAATTCCCCACCGAGCAAACCGGGACCACTGCGTCGAAACGCTCATCCATGGCTCCGGCATACATCGTCTGATTACCGCCCCCACTGGCTCCCGTGATTCCAAGGCGGTCGGCATCAACCTCAGGACGGGATTGCAAATAATCCACTGCTCGCATGTTCTCGTACAGCTGAATCCCACAGAGCACCTTACCGGACGGGACCAGGGTGGCTGCTGTCATTTCCCCGTGGTATTCCCCGGGGGCAGTTTGAATTCCGCGTTCTCCGGCACCAAAAGCATCGACGGAAAGGACGAAGAAACCAAGCTGCGCTAACCCGACACACCGTGCCTGAACATGGGGATCAGCCTTCGCTCCAGGCCAGTGGCCGTGTACACACAGCACGGCGGGAACTCCGCCTGCTTTTCGGGGTACCCAGGCATTGCATGTCATCCAGATCCCAGGAAGAGTCTCAAGTAACAGCTTCTCGACACGGTAGGTGTCCCGCTCCAAAACACCCATAAGCCTGACTGCCGGAATTCCACTCGCTTCAGGAAGTCTACCGAGAGCATCCTGCAGCTGTTGTCGAAGTTCTGCTCGACGCTGGTTCCACTCCGGCAATGTCGCCGGAATTCCCGTTCCCGCCCGGAGTTGTTTTGCCTGCCCACGAATGAAGGACAGGAAGTCACTTCCGGTACTTACCTGGGCAAACGCTGATTCGCCGTGCAGCACTGTCACCATACCAACCAGCAGAATCAACGCCTGGGAAATTCGCCGTCGCCGGCCTTGTGTGAATTGCATGGCGCTCGCCTCCCCAAATGGCAGCAATTGTTCGATGCCCTTCCGTGAACCGAATCAGGCCTGTTCCACAAACAGTCGTCCAGCGGTTTTCAGAACTCTACTCGCCAGACTTCCCGGAACAGCTTGTCCCTTCGGAGCGTTTGTTAGTCTGGTAGATTGCTTCCATTTCCGCCAGAGAAACGTCCTGCAAAGCACGTCCGGAGGACCTCACCGCAGCTTCGATCCCACGGAAACGCCTCGCGAATTTCTGATTGCTGCGGCGTAAGGCCTCCTCGGGATTTATTCCCCATCGACGGGCGATGTTGGCGACGACAAACAGGACGTCACCAAGTTCATCCGTCGCTCGTTGATGGACATCTCCGGACAGCGGTGCGTCGGAAGACTCCGCCGTATTCACATCGGGCTCGATACTCTCCGGAACAGTCTGACCGAAGAACTCTGTGGACAGTTCCCTGAGCTCTTCTTCAAGTTTTGCAAATAACATCCGGCGATCGGGGAAGTCATATCCCGCAGCGGCAGCGCGGGCTGAAATACGTACCGCTCGGGCCAGTTGAGGTAGCGAGGTTGCCACTCCGTCAAGCACGGAATCGCGTTCGGGTTTTTCGCGCTGCTTGATTTCGCCCCACAGTTTCCTGACGTCGGTCGTGGTCGCGGCAGTTTCGTCAGCGAAGACATGCGGGTGACGGCGGATCATCTTTTCGCAGATCCCCCGGACAACATCGGTCAATCCAAAACGCGACTCGTCGGCCGCGATCTGAGCATCCAGAACAACCTGCAGCAGAACATCTCCCAGTTCCTCCGCGATTGCGGCATCATCGTCCTCGGCGATCGCTTCCAGAAGTTCGCAGGTCTCTTCCAGAGTGTACGGCGCAATCGACTGCAGCGTTTGCTTTTGATCCCATGGGCAACCATTGGGTGATCGGAGTCTTGCCACCACCTCACAGAATTGCTGAAACTCCGGCAGCAGTTCTTCAAAAGCCGGTGGCACCCCCTGCTGTGGACTTTTCATCGTTTGCGTGCCCGCTCAAAAAATCTTTTTCCACCATGGATTCGCTGCAGCTGGCTTTGCCAAACGCTGTGGAGCACCAGGCTGTGGTGCCGCATCGAATGGAGGTGCCCCAGGTCTCTCAACGTGACCGGCCTGCAGGACTCGCCCCTCAGGCAACATCAGGCAACTGAGAGTCCCTCCGTGACCAGCACCGGTGTCGATGCCGACAGCTCCTCGCGACGTGCGTACCTCAGTCTGCGGAACATGCCCAACGATGACCGGCACCGGACAATCACGCGGTGTTCCCTGCTCAAGAAATTCACGCGTGTACATCCACGCCGGATGGGACTGTGTGTAGTCGCGCTCCTGCAGGATTCTCAATTGCAGGTCAAACGGCAGGTTCAGGTCCAGCCCCGCGTGAACGAAAAGAAAATCGGGATGTTGCACCGCCCACGGCAAATCTGCCATCACCTGCAGACTTTTGTCCGGAATTGCCTCTCGCAAACCCTCCAGATCTCCATTCTCGACGCCGTAGGATGCAAAAGTTGCCTCCGCTCCGTAATGGTCGACCCACCGCCCGGAAAAATCCACGTAGTCCGGGCAGGGAAGCAGACCGAGCGCCCCCATCATCGCATATTCATGGTTTCCACAGACCCAGGTCACGCGCTTGTGCTGTTCCCGCAACTCGAAAAACAGTTCGATCACGCCCGCCGAATCAGGGCCTCTGTCAACCAGGTCGCCAACAAACACAATCCAGCGACGCGAGATGTCCGGAGTGCGAGCAAGCTCGCCGATGATTTGCCGCAGCAGCTGTACTTGCCCGTGCACATCGCCGATCACTGCGACTGGTCCATCAATTCGATCGGGCACCGAACTCATTATCCAACAGTCCTCAATACCGCCCGCAGACGACACGCCAGGCCTGCACGCAGCTCCCTGCTCTGCCGAATTGGCCGCCTTCCGACTGCGACAGCAGCTGCTGCGAAACAACCCCGAGTTATCCCGGCGAGATTACCCGACATCGGAAAGCTGCACATTACCCGAAAATGCTCCGCCATGAAGCTCATCAACCCGGCGTTGATTCCTGTTCTCGCGGCAACTGAACTTAACAACGAAAGACAGCCGCATCCGGGAATTGGCAACACTGCGGGAGCAAAGTCGGTCATCTCACGTGCAACACCCCGACAACGTCCTGACACAAACCGTTCGTCGCGGCTCTGGCTTCAGCAGTGAGGAGAGACGAGATCAAACGATAGAGTTGCAGGCGGAACTCGATGCGGCCAGCGAGACGTCAACTGGCACCCCGCACGAGCCTGAAGATTTCCGTGCAACGCGATTACCGGAGGTGGGACTCGAACCCACACAGGGAATTACCCCTACCGGATTTTGAATCCGGCGCGTCTGCCATTTCGCCACTCCGGCCACGATTCGGCTTCCCCATACGCTATAAGAAATTGCGACATGAGATACTGCGACCGATCCTCAGGTTGACGCGTTCTGAAAACTCGCCAGCCAACCTGTGTTGCGAAAACTAACCACACCAGACTGCTGTGACAAGTCCTGACGCAGCAATTCTGTCGAAACGGCCCACGACAGCAGAAGTGACAAACGAATACGGCTGCATCGGTTTGACTGCCGAGAATCACCGCACCTGAGACTTTCCGAAACACTTTCGCGCTCAACGGATGCGTTCACCTCAATTGCTGGCTAAAATCCGGCAGCAGCGGCACCGTGGAAACGGCACTCTCGATGCGTCCGGCTCCCGTCCACTTCTGCAGATTGCAGAAGTCAACGGGACGGCGTCATTGGGGATGCTGGCAACGGAGCTTCCAGCATCAATTCGAGGGTTGTGAATCCGAAGATTGTGAAACGGGGAATGTTCGACCGGTGCAAACCGTCAGATCAGTTGTCAAAAAAGAGGTGTTTCGTGGGGCGTCAAGCGGTCCCTCAAACGCTCGACAATCGCCGTGCCTGCCGCTAACACACACAAGGTCTTTATTTTCCGACGACTGAGTACTCGTATGTCAAGAATGGTCTATCTTGCCGGAAGGATTGTTCCGGAGGAACAAGCTCTGGTCAGTGTTTTTGATCACGGCCTGCTGTACGGTGACGGTGTCTTTGAGGGAATTCGCGTTTACAACGATCGAGTGTTTCTTCTGCAGGAGCACATCGATCGCCTGTACGAGAGTGCGCGAGCGATCCGGCTTCAGGTCCCCCTGCCCCCCGATCAACTTTCCCAGGCGGTTGAAGACACTGTCAAAGCCAATCAAATCTCCAACGGCTACGTACGACTCATAGTCACACGCGGGTCCGGCACGCTGGGGCTTGATATTCGCCGCACCGCAGACCCGCAGGTGATTATCATCGCCGATACAATCTCGCTCTACCCCGCAGAGTATTATCGAGATGGGCTGAAACTTGTGACAGCCTCCACAATTCGGAATCACTCAGCAGCCCTCAGTCCGCGAATTAAATCGCTGAATTACCTCAATAACATTCTCGCAAAAATTGAGGGAACTGACGCAGGATGCGTGGAAGCGCTGATGCTCAACCACAAGGGCGAGGTCGCCGAGTGCACCGGTGATAATCTCTTCATCGTCAAAAATGGCCAGCTGATCACGCCTCCGCCCGAAGCTGGAATTCTGGAGGGAATTACCCGCAACGCTGTGATGAACCTCGCGCGCAACGCTGGGATCTCGGTCACCGAGAAGGCTCTCGTCCGCCACGACATCTTCGTCGCCGATGAATGTTTCCTGACCGGGACAGCTGCAGAAGTTATTCCCGTAACAAGTCTCGATGGACGAGTGATCGATGATGGAAAACCTGGCCCGGTAACCGAGCAACTTCTCGGTCTGTTTCGACAAATGACATCCGGAGAGTGATCCGCCGGGCTGCCTGATTACTTTCTCCCCACCAAATGTGTATCTGTATCTGGTTCCAGAGAACATGCCCAAAACTTACGACCTGTTCGACGACACCACGATGACCTTCGGAGAGCACCTTGAGGTTCTGCGAATTCACGTATTCCGCGCGGTGTTGGGCCTTTTCTTAGCGGTCCTCGTTTCACTCCTCTTCGGCGACAGGATTTTCCAGTGGCTGCGTATGCCTGTCGAGCAGGCGTTGAGGGACCGAGGAATCGAAGAGCTCGAACTGGATGTACCACAAAAATCTCTGACCGAGTGGATCAGCGGACTGTTTGAGGAAAGTACCTCGGAGACAGTAGACACTCCGGAACCCGTTCCGCCACCTGAACTCCGACGTGACCAGCTGCGTGTAAGAATCGATCGGGCCGAATTATTTCGCGCGATCGGGTCAGAGCCTGCCGAGCCTGCCGAGCCTGAAGGCGTTGCGGAAGCGGTTGAAGTGGTGATTACGGCCCCTGAATTTGCACAATTGCAACGTGTCATTGAGGACACATCGAGGATCACCACTTTCAAGGTGGAAGAGGGGTTCATGGCCTACATGAAGGTCTGCTTCTTTTCGGGCCTGATGCTGGCCTCCCCATGGGTTACCTATCAACTTTGGCTGTTCGTCGCGGCCGGGCTGTATCCACACGAACGTCGCTACGTCTATGTTTATCTGCCGCTCAGCATCATTCTTTTTGTACTCGGTGCACTCGCAGGCTACTTCTACGCATTCCCGCTCATGCTGGATTTCCTGATTGGATTTAATCAGTGGCTGGGAGTGACGGTACAACCGCGACTGTCGGAATACATCAGCATGGCGATGCTGTTGCCACTGCTGTTTGGGGTCAGCTTTCAACTGCCGCTCGTGATGGTCTTCCTCGAACGCATCGGTATTTGCAGCGTTAAAATGTATAAAGAAAACTGGCGAATCGCCGTGCTGATCATCTCCATTGCATCGATGCTGCTGACAACCTCTCCCGACCCGTGGAGTATGTTGCTGATGATGTTTCCTCTGCTGTTTCTTTACGTTCTTGGAAACTGGCTGTGTAACTTCCGCCTCAACAGCGTTCAGTCACCGATACGCTGACTGCTCACTCGAATGTCCTCCACGATCAGTCTCAGAGCCTGCTGTTGGCTCGGCCGGTGATATTCAGCCTGCACTGTCCCTCCGCGTCCCCTGTCAAAAATTTCGCCGGCATTCACCTGAGAGACTCCCGCGGCACCGCACTAACAGAAATGTCCCCGCGTTTACTGCTGCACCTGCTCCAAACCCAAGAGACTGCACATCGACAGGTCAGCACATCACCTGCCCCCTCATTGCACAGATCAGGACGCTGCATTATGGAACGTCGTTGTTTCCTTTCCTCTTCAGGCCTCCTGTCCGCCGGACTAATCACCAGGGGAGTTTCCGGCACTGCTGTTGCTGATTCACGGCCAGTTGATATTCGGGATCGCATCGAAGCGTTGACTCAAGCTCTCCCTCCAGCCGTTCAACAGGCCCGGGAAACAGCCCTGCAAATTCTGAAACCAACCACAAAACAACTGGAACGCGGTCTGCGTCTGCACGCCGAGTCAATTGTCTTCGATGCCTACGGATTCGCACCTCGGTCAGCAGTGGATCAAAACCGGATCAAGCAGCTTACTGATGCGGGTGCAAGCGATTTGGAACTGGATGAAGCCCGAGAAGACATGATGATGACACGTTGTGTTTCTGATCCCGACGAGCAGCGAGCCTTTCGGGAATCATGGAATGCAGCAGGGGTCACCTGTATTTTCCAGAATGCGGGCCAGGAGGGGCAGGATCCCTCCCGATTGCTAAGAAGGCTGGCAAGATTCACCTGGGTAACAGACATGCTCCGGGAGTTTACGGGCAAAGCCGTGATTCCGGCTGATATTCGCCAGGCCCACGCCGATGGCAGACATATGCTCTACCTCACCGGAAATGGAATTCCATTGCTGCAAAGGTGGGATACGCCAGAAGAAGAACTTCTGAATTTGCGTCTCTTCTTCCAGCTGGGTGTGCGGATGATGCATCTCACCTATCAGCGAAGAAACATGATCGGCGACGGTTGCGGTGAATCCTCCAATGCCGGGCTCAGCGATTTTGGTCGACAGGCAATCAGAGAGCTGAATCGTAACGGGATCATCCCGGACTGTGCCCACTCCGGCTGGCAGACAAGCCTTGAGGCAGCCAAGGCCTCAGAGCTTCCGGTTGTGGCGAGTCACACCACGGCAGCCGGCATTTTTCCGCATATCCGCAGCAAGCCCGATAATGTGATTCGTGCAATCGCTGATTCAGGCGGCTATGTCGGCATCTGCTGTATTCCGCGATTTCTTCGCGGGAAAGGTGATCTCAACGCATTCCTTGATCACATTGAATACGTAGCCCGACGGTTTGGCTGTGAGCATGTCGCGATCG
>JAFMMM010000415.1 GCA_017859815.1 Planctomycetota bacterium
TACAGTTACATCGCCAGCACTGAAGACGGCCAGCGAATCTATCTGGATAATGAGATCGCCGAAGCGGATCTGCTGATCACAGTCGGTACCATCTGCTTCGATCAGTACCTGGGGACCCGCGGCACCACCAGCGGAATTTTTCCGGCGATGGCCGACAAAGACACACTCGAACGAACGGGACTGCTGGAGACACGCCCCGCGATCGGAAAAAAAAGAACCGCCAGACGCGCCCTGGTCGACGAAGTTGGCTGGCTTGTGGGAGCACAGTTCAGCCTGCAGATCGTCCCGGCTCCCTCCGGACCAGGTACCGTGCTTGCCGGTGCACCAAAGGATGTCATGGATGCAGCAGAGCCTCTGCTCAATCAATGGTGGCAAATCCAACTGCAGGAGCAACCGGAAGTCATCGTCACTTCAATTCCTGCAGGCCGCTGGGGCTGGGCGGCAATGTGTCAGAGCATTGCTGCTTTTAATGACGTCCTGGAATCTGACAGCAGAATCATTGTGGTGGCCGATCTTGACGAACCCACAGGTCCAGCCGCCCAGGCGCTCAGATCATGCGACGACTCGCTGGAACTCGCTCGACGACTGCGTAAAGAAACAGTTGTCGACGGAGTTGAAATTGGGCAGCTGATTGACGCAACAAACGAACATCGCGTCTATCTCGTGAGTTCCCTCAACGCTGAACTGGTGGAGGATCTCGGAATGCTTCCCGTTGCAGACCAGCAGGAACTGAATCGCCTGCTGAAAACCGTGACGGAATATGTTGTGATCCCTGACGCCTGCTACGCTCGGTTTTCAGTCGGCTAAAGCAAAGGTTGTCTGCCCCATCTGTACTGGCCCAATCCTGCACTGTACTTGAGTGAAACGGCGTCGTTCTACCAACGGCACATCCCCAGCGGAAATGGCGTCTCAGCGAATCAACACCCATCCTCCGCGCAAACAAAAAGGACTGCCAATTGGCAGTCCTTACAGTGAGTTTGCAGCGAAGATCAGCCGCATCCTGCCATCAGCAGGACATCTTGAAGCACCGTCTTTCCGGGACATCCCTGCCAGCCTGCGTTCGGCCAGCATGCCGCCCTGTCACCGCCAGGCGCGTTTTAAAACGCCACAATCGCAGTCTGCTCAGGCAGAGCCGGATCAACGAAGACAGGCCTCAGGCGTCGTCGTCGGCGGTCTTCTTTTTCTTCTTCTTACCGATCACGGCTTTGCGAACGCGCGTCTTCGGCAGACCAAACGGGCTGCGACCTTCGTCAAAACGATCTTCTTCTCGCAGTTGTGCGATCCGCTCTGCACGCTTCAAAACGTTACGTGCGCGACTACTTCCCTGACGGACCTTGAGAGACTTATCGAGAGACACGTGACTACTCCACTCGCACTCGGCGAACAACAAAGGACATTTGTAGGCTGAAAACGCCCGCCCGGGATGCATCTAATCTGCAAACCTTTGCGAGCAAAGGACTTATAACCAAAGCGGCAGGGCACACTGGCGAAATCACCATGCACTACTCGCGGTCGATCACGCGTGTGTTGCAGCTGAAAAATCGACCCTCAGCCACTGCGGATGCAGAGAATAGTAGAAAAACCACTGATTCTCAACAGTCTGATTGTTCGTTTTCGGAGTCGGCAAGCGTTCGGGAACATGATTTTCTCCCCGGAACCGGACTGTTCCACAAAGATGGCCAACGTGAACTGGCTTGAAACCGGGAATTGACGACGTTTTTGCGGAATATGACAGCGTTCGGTAGGATGGAGCAGCGGAAATCTGACCGGAATCCGCGGATCCCGTTTTTAGGAGTGATAGATTCTCTGAACCTGCTCGTCTGTTTCAGAGCAGCAATTCCCCCGGCAGTTGTGCAGCCGAAAATCACTCATGGCAGTTGCAAGTGATACTGGCCTTGCTGCAGTGTTCCGTTTCCTATGAATGGTTGAATCGTCAGATGCTGCGTCAACCTGCAACTCTCGTCAGCGTGGCCTGCTTGTGGGTGTCTGTCACATCCGTGGCCACCGTACAAGCACAGACGGATCAATCCGCCGGCGAAGGTTCGCGATCTGCGACAGCAACCATTGGGCAGCGATCGCTGGCGGACGTTGCCGCCGATGAAGAAGTTGCTCAGCAGTTGCTGCAGCTGGATTCTCCCGAGTTTGCGAAACGACAGCAGGCAACACGAACACTGCTGCAACTTTCTGCGGAAGCGGCCTCGGTCATTCAGTCAATCAGATTGCAACTCAGCGATGACGCTCGGCTACGACTGGAGACGATCGAGAAGCGACTGCACCAGCGCTGGTTTGCAACCCTGCTGCAGCAGTTGGAAGCAGACGAACTGCAGGATCCAGCCGACCATTTCCCGGACTGGCTCCGCTACCGCAGTATGGTCTCGGAATCACCCAGCGATGTCACAGTTTTTCTGGAGCTTCTGAAAGCCGAACCGGAACTGTTTGCATGCCGTCTTTACGCGCCGCAAAAACTCTCCGGCCTGCTGGAGATCCGTGCTCGCAATTTTGAAACACTCTGCCACGGCAGAGTGTCGGAGGAGTTCCCTGCAGCCACCGCAGCAGCACTGATGCTGATCGGCAGTGACGAACGCGTTCGACTGGTGCGGGGTACGTCCCATGATATTTCGCGTTGTTTCGACGACCCTCGCTTTTCGTCGCTGATCCGTACAGGAGATTTCTCGCAGCAGCTCACGGCACTCTCTGAGGCGTGGATGCTGCGAGCGAGAATCGCTCCCGATCGTCCACTGATCTTTGCCATCCGGCATCATCTTCCGGCAGGACGTGAACTGGCGTTGCGTGTCCTCGCGGAACGTCGTCGAGGCCCTCGCGTCTTTTACGCAGCGATGGCTGTGGCTGCACTGGGAAGCCGGGAGGATTTGCCGGTGCTTGAATCTCTGCTGCAGGACATGACTGTCATCTGGCCCCCCGCCGCAGCAGTTCGACTGGACGACTCGTCCGGCAGCTATCGTATTGAAGTGCGAGATGCGATTTTGCTGGCAGCTGCCCACCTTCGCAGTATCGCTCCAGCCGATCTTGGCATGGCTGTCCGAAGGTCGGCGGAAACTCTTTATCGCCTCGACACTGCCGGATTCTCCACGGAAGAAGACCGACAACGGGCACTGCAGGAATACCGCGAGTTGACTACGGAGCCTCAGTAGTGCAGGCCCCCAACAACTGCTTCAGTGACTCAAGCACGGTCGCACATAATTCCCGACGCAACGCTGTGTGGTGCAGGACCAGCATTTGTGCCGACAGTTTGCGGGACCGTTCCAGTGTTCCGGCCGCTCGATATCGAGACTTTGCGGACACGGTGTGCAGCGCGTCAAAGCACTTCCCCAGCGGCAGTCCGTATTCCTGAGCGAGCATCAGCAGCCGTTCACGCTGAGACTCCTGAAGGGGCATCGGAAGCAGTACGGGCAATTTGTAGAAAACCGCGGTTGATCTCCCGGCATCATCGACAGACTGTTGCCAAAATCTGTCACTGATCATGAAGTGGAACGGCAGGTTGTCCGCAGTCTCCCGCAGTAAAGTCTGAACCGCAGCCCCCCGTTCCCTGTTGGCATGATGCAGCAAATCAAGTTGTGGTATCACCAGGGCCGCCTGAATCTCTGAAAGCGGGACCGTTTCGTTCCCTCGCCAGGTGTGCAGGCGAATTCTCTGAGCAATGGTCTCGGACGAAGTCAGAACAGCGCCGCCGCGCCCGGAGGTCAGCAGCTTGCTTCCCCCAAAACTCAGCACAGTCACATCTTCCAACGGAACAGCCGCGTCAGATCCGCGGGACAGTCCGGGACTTTGGCAGGAGTCATCGATGAGCATGAGACCATGCTCATCCGCCAGCTTCCGCAGTTGCTGAACAGGTGCCGTGAATCCATGCAGGTGAGAAAATACGATTGCTCGTGTCTTTGGTGTGATGGCCCCGGCAACGGCCTCCACATCCATCACCGGCTGATCCGGCAGGACATCCACCAGCACCGGCCGGGCATCCAACTGCAGAGTGCAGGCCATGGCCGCGCGAAAATCATAGGCAGCCATAATCACCTCGTGGCCGGGCCGCACCCCAACACCGCGAAGCGCAAGTTCGATCCCCGTTGTACCGCTGCAACAGAGCACACAGTGGGTGCGGTCATACTCGACACACAACATCTCCGCCAGCCGATCAAGGCTGGGACCGTGATAGTGATGCCATGTGTTCTTTGAAATGACCTCCTGCAACACAGCCTGCAGAGCTTCAGCAGAAAGCGGTGTACTTCGACAGTCGAGTTTGCTGTGGTGGGACATTTCAGCCTTTTCACCTTCCATCAGGTGCCCGAACCAGATTCCGCTGGCGGAACAGAAACCTGAATCTGATCTCCGTCGACACGAACTTCGTAACAGGCAGTACGGATCGAACTGCCCGAATTGTCCAGCCAGGTCCCGTCTCGGAGACTGAATCGCCAGGCATGCCAGGGACAGGCAACTGCGTCATCTTCGACATGTCCGTCTGCCAGTGCCGCCCCCATGT
>JAFMMM010000068.1 GCA_017859815.1 Planctomycetota bacterium
TGGCCCTACCCGGTTTCCATCCTTTTCGGCCCCCCGATGCAGCAGATCGACGATGTCGCTCCGGTGCGCAATGCGGTGGTCGATCTGCAGGTGAAGTCCATGCTCCTTCGAAAGGAACGCAGTATGATCCCCGCTCTTCGCTTTGTTCGACAGTGTCGGCTTGCCTGGAGTCGTCAAAAGACAGCCGATTCCGCTGGAAAAAGTCTGACTGGTGGCAAACTGCTCCTGGCCGTGTTTGCATTCCGGCGACTGCTGGTGGAGCGAATTCTGCACCGCGATACACAGCATGTCGGTGTGCTGGTACCGCCTTCGGTGGGAGGTGTTCTGGCCAACACCTCCCTTGCCCTCGCCGGGAAAACATCTGTCAATCTGAACTATACACTCAGTGAAGAATTGATGAACTTCTGCATCAGGCAGGCAGACGTTCGCCAGGTGATTACCAGTCGGGCCTTCCTTGAAAAACGCCCCGTAAATCTGGATGCCGAACTCATCTTTCTGGAAGATCTCCGCGACCAGATCACAACGGCTGATAAAATCCTGTCGCTGCTGTTTGCCCGCGTTCTGCCAATTTCGATCGTCTCCAGCCTGCTGGGTCTGTCCGGCATCAAAGCCGACGACCCCCTGACAGTGATCTTCACGTCCGGATCAACCGGCGAACCGAAGGGGGTTGTCCTCTCCCAAAACAATATCGGCTCAAATCTGGATGCGGTTAATCAGGTCATGCAGCTGCATGCCGGTGACACAATCCTCGGCGTATTACCGTTCTTTCATTCGTTCGGCTACACGGTCACGATGTGGCTCCCTCTCTGCAACGACCCTGCTGCTGTCTATCACTTCAATCCACTCGACTCGCGGACTGTGGGCAGCCTCGTCGAAAAGCACGGCTGTACCATTCTTGCTGCCACACCCACATTTCTCCGCAGCTATCTGAAGCGCTGCACCACGGATCAGTTCCGAACTCTGAATCTGGTCATCGTTGGTGCCGAAAAAATGCCCGACGAGCTGCGTGACAACTTCCGTGAGAAGTTTGGCTTTGAACCGGTTGAAGGCTACGGCACGACAGAAATGTCACCGGCAGCGTCCTTTAATGTCCCCGCGTCGCGCATGGGAGCCGACGCTGACCCGACGTCGGGCACACGACACGGCACGGTCGGCCGCGCAATTCCCGGCGTCGCTGCTGCAGTCTTCGATCCCGATACCGGTGCAAAGCTGGGAGCAAACGAGGAGGGGCTGCTGAAGATCAAGGGGCCTAACATCATGCTGGGATACTTGAAGCAGCCGGAAAAGACGGCAGAGGTCATGCATGACGGCTGGTACAACAGCGGTGACATGGCGATGATTGACGAAGACGGATTCATTCGCATCACGGGCCGTATGAGTCGGTTTTCAAAAATCGGTGGGGAGATGGTTCCTCACATCCTTGTGGAACAGCACATCGCGGCATTCCTTGAAGATAAAGATTCCGAGGAAACAGAGATCCTTTGTGCCGTCACTTCGGTTCCCGATGGAAAAAAAGGGGAACGGCTGATTGTCCTTCACAAACCGATGACGCAGGCTGTGGGAGACATCACTGGATATCTCCAGCAGCAGGGACTTCCGAATCTGTTCATTCCCAACGCTGATTCCTTTATTGAGGTGGACAGCATTCCTGTTCTGGGAACAGGAAAGCTGGACCTGCGGGGCATTAAGCAGATGGCACTGGAGAAAACCGGACTCGATCAGGACAAGTGATTCCGACACCCGAGTGCCTGAACTCCATTCAACAGAAACAGCGGATTTCCAGCCTCGATGATGCAAACACCATGAAGACTGTACTTGTCATTCCCGACGGAGTTGCAGACGAGCCGCAGCAATTGCTCGATGGACAAACACCGTTGCAGGCTGCGCATATCCCCAACATGGACCTGGTCGCTCGGCGGGGTATCGTCGGGCGAACCAACAATGTTCCGACCAGCATGCCGTCAGGCAGCGACGTGGGGACAATGAGCCTGTTCGGATACAGCCCGCTGGAATTTCACACCGGCAGAGCTCCGCTGGAAGCCTCGGCTCAGGGAATCGAATTACAGCCAGGCGACTGGGCCATCCGCTGCAATCTCGTCACGATCCGTGATCAAATCATGACCAGTTTCACCGCCGGTCAGTTCCCCAGCAGCGACGCCCGCGCACTCCTGGAACTGCTGCAGCGAGAATCCTGTGGAGATCCACACTGGAAATTTCACCCCGGTGTGAGCTACCGCAATCTGCTGGTCTATCGCACCCGGGGAGAATCCACTCCCTTCGGCGACGATCTGAAAACTGTTCCGCCACACGACATCACAGATCAACGGATTGAACCGTACCTGCCACAGGGAACCGGTGCCGAGCACCTGCTCAAGCTAATGCAACGCTCAGAGGAGTTATTTGCCGGCAGCGAAATCAATCACCGCCGCAGCCGACAGGATGAACTTCCGGCAACAGGGATCTGGCTATGGGGGCAGGGACAACGGCCCGACCTCCCGTTGTTTCAAAAGCGATTCGGGGCTCGTGGTGCAGTGATCACGGCCGTTGATCTGCTCCGCGGAATTGGCCGCCTGATCGGCTGGCAGACCATCGAGGTCGAAGGAGCAACCGGTTATCTGGACACCAACTACGCGGCCAAAGGACAGGCTGCCATACAGGCTCTCACTGATCCCGATCTTGATTTCCTTGTCGTGCATGTGGAGGCAACTGACGAAGCATCACATGAAGGCAGCGTGGAAGAGAAGGTTCACGCAGTCGAACAGATTGATCAACACATCGTGGGCCCGATTCACCGTTGGCTGGAGGGGCAGGGTGACTATCGTCTGCTGATATGCCCCGACCACCCCACCTTCCTGCGGACGCGCACTCACAGCCATGGTGACTGCCCGTTTACGGTGTGCGGCAGCGGGATTTCTCCCGATGCAGCAGTGACTTACAGTGAGATTACTGCCGGGAATGCAGAAGTCCGTTTCGCCAATGGATGGGATTTGATGCCATGGCTGATGGCCGCACAATCCGTGCATTAGGTGCCAACTGGTCCTTCCAAAACGTCAAAATTGCCTGCAGAGCGGATTTTGCGCCGGCAGCATCGTGCTGCAGAACGCATATTTTTCCTGACACAAACCGGAATTGCTTTCCTCATTTTCAGAGGCAAAACGGTTGAATTGTGATTCAATCGCGGTTCTGATCCTGGTCGAAACCTTCCTAAGCTGTCATTTTTTAACAGTCGATACCGACGTTTGTGGTGCCCTTCCCAGGGGAATTCCTGTTATCATTCGGACCGGTGAGGACTTCCTGAATTCCATCACGAAAGTTCTCCATGGAAATCCGTCCGTCCGGAACTGACAACAGGCGGAGCAAATCGGTCTGTTTTCCGGCCAAAACTGGCTCGGGAAACAGCTTTGCAAGTATCACGTTTTTGACACCTCCCTGTTCTGGTGAGTCCTATGCCCGTTGTTGTTCGCAACACCATCGAATTTCAGGGGATGTCTGCCGGTCGACACATCTCTGCTTCGCTGCTCTGTGTGCTGATGCTTTTCGGTGCTGCAAATGCTCAGCAGGCAGGCTCCGGTATACCTCGAGAAGATGTCCCCGCGAACTGTCTGCAGGCTGTGCTTGCCGAGCAGCAACTCACACGATCGCTGCGTGAAATCCGAGAACCTTTGCCGCACCTCAGTCGTGATGAAGCGATTCAGGTCAGGCGTGACTACAACAAACTGCTCTACAATGGATTCACCGGCGAGGCTGATACAAAGACCGTTCGCACCTACCTCGAATACCTGATTCTGCGGGCATCGGATCCCGACTTTTCGTCGATCCCTTCGAACGGACAGCAGCTTCTGAAGGATGTGGAATCGGACCTTCAGCGTGCCGGATCCAGTGTCGGTAACCCCTCCACTCAACTGACCATGCGGCGCAAGTTTTGTGGTGAAATGCTGACGACGTCGAAGAAGCTTCTGACAAACAGCCTTGACGCTCGCATCACCGCTGTGTCGGTCATGAAATTCCTGCACGAATCCAAAGCCGTACCCGGTGGGGCGGCAGCCAGATTGTACCCGGAAGCGCTTGCCTCCCTGATCGATGTGCTGACTTCAGCTGAACAGCCGGACTCCGTGAAAGTCTTCGCTGCCAGCGGCCTCCGCTATGTGCTCAGAAACTGTGACGTCATTGAAACCGAACAGTTCCGAATCTGTGACGCAATCGGAATGGAGTTAAAACGGCCATGTACGCAGGCTGCCTTTCAGCTCACACTGCTTGAAGCTTTGATGGAAATCAGCCGTCCGCGGAAGACAGTCGGCGGCAGTGAACCGACTGCCATGAAGTCCTTCGTGGATGTGCTCAACGATCGCAGTCGCCCCATCGAAGTTCGCTGTATGGCGGCGCTGGGGATTGGCCGTGGTTCCTTCGATACTCAGATGAAACTGCAGCCCCTCGCATGGAAAATTGCCCAGCTGGCTGGCGATGCCGCCCTCGAGTTCAATCGCAACACAGGCGATGATAAATGGCCCAGCTGCGGTGCGGCCCTGATCTTTGCTTTCAGCCACTACTCTGATAATGAAACCGGCGGATCATTGACCGAACGCAAAGGACTGCTGAACCGCGCTGGAAATAGCCCTCCGGCTGCCATCACCGACGCCGCTCCTCTCGTCAGAATGATCGGCATCAAGCTGATTCAAAACAGTGAAGGGTTTACGGGGAATGAAGTGCAGCCCCTCGCCACCTGGATTCAGGAAAATAAGCCTACCAATCTGAAATGGGACAACACCCAGCCAGAGCTGAACGCAAACTGATTCGGGTCACCTCCAGATTCTTTGGCTGATGTGGTGGTTCACGTTGCGTCCAGCAAAGCCGCACTCCACAAGCGATCACTTGCTTCACGACAACTGCGGCTGCTTCCGCCAGCGATGACTCACCGCAGCCTGCAGACCGCAAAGTCCGTCTGTCGGCCAACTCCGTGATCTTTCGACCACGTCCGCAAGCAGCCGAAGCCGTTTTTGGCTATGCTGCCGCTGAGATCCCGCAACCTCAACTCCCCCCGTACAGGCTGCATGCCATATGGCCACTGATCCATCCGCCAACACAGCGGCTCTCGCCGATCAGCTGATCCAGCATATCCGCAGACTCAATCGCTGCGCTGTCGCATTCTCCGGTGGCGTTGACAGTGCGGTTGTGGCCATGGCGGCACACCAGGCGTTGGGAGATCAGGCAGAAGCAATCACAGCAGTCAGCCCCAGTCTCGCCGCTGCGGATCGCACGTTTGCGGCTCGGGAGGCAGCACACATCGGAATCCGTCACAGAGAGATTCAGACAGCAGAGCTACAAAGTGCCGATTATCGACGTAACTCCGGGGATCGCTGCTTTCACTGCCGCGACACCATGTACGCAACGATGGAACTGCTCCTGCAGCACACCTCCGATATTCAGATTCTCAACGGAGCCAACCACGATGATCTGGGCGACCACCGTCCGGGAATGAAAGCAGCCCTGCAACATCGTGTCCGCAGTCCGCTGCTCGAACTGCAGATCAGCAAGAGTCATGTTCGGCAACTGGCCAACTTCTGGAACCTTCTCTCAGCAGATCGGCCCGCATCTCCCTGTCTTGCCAGTCGCATCGTCTACGGGATCGAAGTCACACCCGAACGTTTGAGCCGTATTGAGCAGGCCGAAGGCTTCCTGAGAACAGTGCTGGGCAACTCAAACTTTCGCGTGCGGCTCGAATCCGGTGAACTGGCAAGGATTGAAGTCGAACCGGCTGCATTACCTCTGTTGTGCGAAGAGACAATGCGAAATCAGATAACGGTACAACTCCGGCGACTTGGCTTCCGCGCGGTCACTTTGGATCTCGAAGGCTTCCGCTCCGGAAATCTCAATCAACTGCTGATCCCACTGGGCGATCTTACTCACCAATCAGGAGAGACGCCTGATGAGTACTGATGAGCTGGCCACGCTGGACTCAGGAATACCTGCCAACGGAATGCTGTTCGGCATCGACTTTGGCACAAAGAGAGTCGGTATCGCAGTCAGTGATCGGGAGCAGCGGTTTGCAAGCCCGCTTCATATTCACCAGCGGCAGGGAATTCCTGGTGACACGCGTTTCTTCCGAAAACTGGCCGAAGAGTACCGACCTGCCGGGCTGATCGTTGGATTGCCACTGCACATGAATGGCGACGAAAGTCAGAAATCTGCAGAAGCCCGACAGTTCGCGGACTGGCTCGGAGAAATCCTGCAACTGCCGCATACGTTCCAGGATGAGCGGCTCACGTCATGGCAGGCTGAAAAGCTACTGCTGACCGCGGAGTTCAGCAGTCGACAGCGGAAACAAAAGATCGACAAACTGGCTGCACAAATACTGCTGCAAACGTGGCTCGATAAACGCCGAAATACGTGTGGTGGGAACACTGATCAAGCAGCATCGAACCCGTCAACACCATAAGAACTCTCTGGTCCTCCCGGCAGTACAGGCCGACACAGCCAGACCCGACCGCTGCAAACAGGCAGGCCGCTGCGCTGGAAATCGATCACAATTCGCTAAACGCAAGTCTCCATCAGCACACGATTCATCACCCAGCGGTCAATCACGCGGGCGGCTTCGCTCTCGGGGTCGAAGAAGTCTTCAGTCAAATCCACCTCAACCTGAGCACCAGAATCACGCAGGCAGCGGACCATGCGGACGCTTCGAGCCATGTTTTCCAGCCCGCAAGCATGGGCCACAGAACACAGCACCGGCTTGCCTTTCAGAGATGCGAAAGCCGCCGGATCACTGGCTTCATTAAACTCACAGACCGGATCCAGCAAAACTGCCCCCGCAAACCACTCCGGGTGCTGCTGCAACACCCGCAAAGCCGTATCAGCACCCCGACCGGCACCTGCCAGATAAATCCGCTCACTGTGAATATGCATCGCACGTCGCAGTCGGCAGGTCGTCAGATGCAGCAGAGCAGACAGCGGAACCCCGCCAACCTTCGAGTCTTTTGCATTCCAGCAATAGCTGCCGTCAGCAAGCCGCTGATTTCCTCGCAGAGACAGACCAATGAAATTCTGGCTGCTCACTGATCGCATCACCGAGTCCAGCTGGCCTTCGTCATTTCCATCACTGTGGAACCACGTCAACAACGGGTACGCATACGCCTCTTCGTACTGCTCAGGTACGAAAATGGAAACCGGCCAGTCTGACTGTGACACCGCCTTCGAATATCTGTCCGGAGTCATTCTGGACTGATACCAGTCTTCATAAGCTTCGCGGAGTTCAGTTGGCAATTCACTCGCCAGTTGCTCGGGTGCGGGTGAATCCAGTTCACTTGAACGAAACGCGTATGATCGAACACGATTGAACATGTTTTTATTTGCTTCCGTCGCAAAAATTTCACGAGCCGCACGGCCGCTGCTCCATCATGGAAACACAGTCACGTGCTGGTGCTCAGGCCGGGGATGGCCAGTATCTTTGTATACGAAATCCGTCTGACTACATGGCCAGATCGCGCAGCCGGTCGATCGGGAACAGACGGCCAGGGCATTTGGTGGCCCGGACCGACGAATGCCCAAGGATCCTGTCTGCAGGTATCGAAAAATGCCCGGAGAGTTCCCGAACCAGAGCTTCCACGGAGCACAGTTGTGCCGCCGTTGGTGAAGCCGTTTCGAAATTTCCGATCAGGCAAATTCCGATTCCTCGCTGATTCATCAGTGAAGTTCCCGCGTGGGCTCCGGAGAGCTGATCACGCCAGCGAAATGTTGGCTGCACTTTGCCGTCAGGCATTCCCTGACCATTTCCGATCACAAAGTGATAACCAATTCCTCGCCACGGGTTCCCCGCTGAATCACGTCGCCGTAAATGCTCCGCGTGTATCGATTCCAGACTTCCCCGCTGTGTTCCTGAATGATGCAGTACCAGGTACTGCCACAGGTGCTCCGGTACTTCCGCCGCCCACTGACGTGCAGGGGACGGAGAAACAACCCGAGCGGGCTGACGTTCAGAAAATAAGCCCCGAGCCGCCCGAGCTGTAATCAGCCATGGAACCGTCTCATCTGAGCTCACTGTTGCTGCTGCGGAAACACCCGCAAGAAGGATGAGGACGGCAAACCATGTCGACCGCAGCCTTCCCGGCGAAGTCAGGCGATGTTCACCACCGTCTCCTGGGGATTTCCGTAGCTCCTGAACCATACACACAACCCGAAAGTCTGATGCCGCGCCAGTACCCGACAAGGCCTGAATCACGCGGTTCAGATCCGGCCCCAAGACTCTACAAGGGCCCTGAGAGTGAGTCAACGACCGCTGATCCGGCCACGCTTTTGGTGACCGCCGAATGGTCCGGCAACGTAAACGCACTGGTACAAGGCGAAGTTTACACAACCTGTGACGGCATTCGGTCAGGCTCACAACCCCCCGGCACCTACCCAGACAGCCCAATCGCTACAATTGCCGCCCCATTGTACAAAATCTGAGCCACAATCCGGTTTTGCCTCAAGTCAGCGACTTTTCATGAGCAAGGCGGGGGCTCCGCCCTGAGTTCACTGCTCATTGGGGACAACCTCGCCCCAAATCCTGCCCGCCTGACAACCCCGCTGCAGCCATGACAAATGCCATTAGGGTCGCCCGCCCAGCGCTGTGAAAGAAAGCTCGTGGCTTGCACACCAACTGTCGCTGGCTCCAATCTCTGCGGGGCCGATGCACGCAGCCAACACTAGTGTCGCGTCACCGCGCCAATCTCTTCGTAATGAGTCCGAATATCACGCAGTGTGACCGGCTGGAACATCGTCGTTCCATACCGTGTGGATGAGATTCGAGCGGAAACTTCGGCACGATCCTGCTCGCCGAAGACCGCTATGCAGGGAACTCTCTGGGCACGTCCGTACGCCTGAACCTGCGGAAATATCTCCAGAACTTCGTCACGGTTTGTGTCCGCAAGGAAGAGGATTCCGTCCGGAGGGTTGCCTTTCAATTTCTCAAAAGCATTTTGAGCTGATGCAATGAATGAAGTCTGAAACCCATGACGCTCAAAATACTGCCCCAGGGCTGTCATTCGCTTCTGCAGCGAATCGACAACTAACAGTCGGAAGTCGGGTTTCACATTGATCTGGAGCGGGGATTCACTGCCGTGACTGGCTGCGTCGTCTGCGCCCAGTGCATTCATGGCCAATTGCAGGCCGGCAACGGCTTCGGTCGCTGTCTGATAACGATTTGATGGACTGATCTCCATCAGTTTTTCGCAGGTGCGAATGCATACCTGAGGTAAATGGCTGGCGATTTGAGCAAGCGGCCGAACACCCGTGTAGCGACTCAGCAGCATTCGCTCCTCGCGATCGCGAGTTCGCTCCCATGGGCTCTGACCGGTCAACAATTCGTAATAAATCGCCCCGGCAAAAAAGAGATCGCTGCGAGGGTCATTTCTGGGAGCATTGGTGCCCCGCTCCAGCGATGCATACTCCAGAGCACGCTGCACATCGTCACTGCTGCCAGCCTGCCCAGGTGTTTCTGCCCCTGCCAGACCAAAATCCACCAGCTTCGCCACACCAGTACTGCTCATCAGAACATTGGTCAGTTTCAGGTCCCGGTGAGTAGCACCCTGACTCACCGCGTACTCCAAACCCAGGCAGATATGCAGCAGACATCGAGTTGCCTCAACGGGACTTAACTGCTTGCGGATCTTCAGGAAATCACGCAGATTCCCCCCCTCAATAAACTCCATCGTGAAGTAGTGAAACCGACCCTCACTTGCGATTTCAAAAATCGGCACGACGTTGGGATGCTGAAATCTCTGGCATATTCGGGCTTCTCGTTCAAATCCGGAGACCGCTCGTGGATCATCGACCCAACGGTCTCGCAGGAGTTTCAAAGCGAACATTTGACCGGTGCTCACATCCGCAGCACGAAATACTCGCGCAAAACTCCCCGATGCGTTGCGGTACAAAAGCTTGTACCGGCCCAGGACCAGTCCGTCCGTCTCACCCTTCTGGATTCGTCCCGTCTGCAGCGAAGTTAATAACTGCCGTCTTTCCAGCAGTTGAAGGGCCTGGTCAACCCCCTCACATGATTCAACCTCTCTGCGGACACTCTCGAAATCCTCGGGGTTAACCATTCGAGAAGTCAGCAGAAACGTACTGAGGGCTTTGATATTTTTAAAGATCGGCATTGGCCGGTATCAGTCTCTTATTCTTGCTGCTATGAATTCACACCGGGGGGAACCGGGCACTTTGCAATTTGGCAGACAGCGACGATGCCGCAAGCATCAGGGGTTCAGTTCGCCCGACCAATCGCAACTGCAGGAAGTCCTGCAAACGCAAAGACAATCGCGATGAAATACCTTCAGGAAAATCCTGTGCACGCGTGAACATCCTGCCGATTTCGACGAATTGTCAGCGTCTCAGGCGGCAAACTTCCCCGCTCCTGAAGGCCGGGCGGGAAATCCTAACACGCCATGATTCTGAAACAACCGGATGTTTTTTTGGATTCACCAAAGACCACAAAAACGTGACGGTAAGCCGGATTTTGGATGAAGATTTCCGGACATAATTCTCAGCGAGCCTGCGGTCACTGAAGAACAACGCCTCCAACCGGGGGGTTGCCATACGCTAACAAATCGGCAATTTCTGCATTTCCGCTGTATTTGCCCCATTGTATCGACCTCCTCGCCGCATTCCACAATTTGCTATTGGGTGGAATTGAACATCAAATTTACAGGCGGCAACATTGTCACCCTGGTATCTTTCGCATTCACGTGAAACAGGGACCACAATCCATGGCACTCCTCCGCTTGAAGAATCTGCTCCACTCAATCGTCGCCCCCGCATCCAAACGACGCTGCAGCGCAATCTGGGGGCCAGACCGCGCCATTCCAGCCCATACGGAGTCACTGGAATCTCGTCGATACCTGTCCGGCACAAGTCTTGGCATCAGCCAACCATCCTCAGAGTCCGGCCCCGACGTCATGAATGACTCCTCAAATCACCAAATCAGCTGGCTCGGGGGGCCCGCCTCAACCGGCGGTGATGGAATCTGGGGTGGTCACCCCGGCGGCACAACGGGCGGTGGCGATGTGAATGGCGGCTGGGGTGTCACTGGAGACGACGGTTCGACTGGCGGCTGGGGCGTCACGGGCGGAGGAAGCGTAAATGGCGGTGGTGCTACGGAAGGCGGCGGTACCATCGGCGGCGAACGTTCGTCCACCACTCTCAGCGTTCAGGAATTCGACACGGAGGCCCTTGAAGGTCCCTACACCGAATCCAAACTTGACGAAGCCCGTTTCAGGGTTTTACGCACTGGTGGGTTATTCAATCAGGAGTTTGAAGTTTGGTTCCGCACGGAGGGTGAAGCGGTTGCGGAGCACGACTATCAACTTACAGACCACAATCGCGCACCATTGGAATCTGTTGATACGGAGACGGATGGTCGGCTCTACAGAATGACTTTTCCCGCATACACCACGAGCCTTGATGTGCTGCTGGTTTCACGCATGGATGGCCAATATGAAGCCCCGGAATCCGCCACGGTAAAACTCATTCGAAATCCCGAGAAACGCGACATCTACCGCGTCACCGCCATCAATACCTTTGACGCCACGATCATCGATGCAACCGCGGACCTCGACATCTCGGCCACCAGTGAAGGCGACTGGCTTACGGAACAACAGGAAGATACTCGCGGTGCCAATCTCTTGATGAACAATGACTTTGACGCCGGACAGGCTGTGTCTGACATGAAGTTCTATGCCCGTGATCGCAGCGGCTTCGCTCATCAGGAAGATGACGTGCTGCGTCTGCAGGTCAAGTCATGGATTCAGCCCGAACACGATCGGCAGCAGGGCGTCACTCATGATTACTTCAGTCTGGATTGGACCGATATGAGCCTTCGAGTCTACCGCTACCGGCAGTCCCCGGTCGCGGGCCATGTGCTCTGGACTCGCATCACACCGGGACATCACTTTGAATTGAAATCGGAACAAGTCGCCGCATTCCGCGTTGAGGGAACAGCAGCAGCCGTCGCCAGACTTACTGTCCATTGGGGCTCGCCCCGGATTGGTGAACAAGGCCAGCAACTTGACTCCGTTAACGCCACCTGCTGGGACGCAGATCTCGACATCGACAGCAATAACAACAATGGACTGCAGCCACCGGAACGGAATGACTGGGAAGAATTGCTGGAGGATAATGATTACGGAATTGGGAAGATCATCTACCAACAGGAAGATCTGCCGGCCCCGGACGGGCCTCCCCGGAACGGATTCACACCAGCAGTATTTCACGTTCATCCCCGCCGGGAGGATGTGCGAGTACGTTTTCGATTTCCCGGACTCAGGGGAGAGTCCGGCATTATCCGCGTCTGGACCGCACCACCCGAAATCCCCGGTGGACTCATTGATGAACCGGTCGAAAAGGGCGGCCATCGGCTTACCAGCGACTTCCTTTATCCGCCTGAAGTTCTGAATCAAATCCAGGGCCTCTGGATCGAAGCCCTCGATGCGGATTCCGCCCATAACACGTTTGCCGGAACACAACTGGGGCGGCCAGATGACCGGATCAGTATGGACGTGCTGCTGGCTCAGAAAGAACAACCTCTGCTGCTGAAGACAGATGAAATTCGCTACCTCGTGGTGGAAGACAGAGACACCTTCTATCCAAATCTGCAGTTTCACAGGTCCGAACGCTACTGGGGAGACAACCGGGTGCATACCGGGGAAACGCTGAGAGACAGCTTGATTTCGGGAGCAGTCTATGGACTCGAAGACCTGCCCGAATACGGGCTGGAACTCCTGAGTCAGTCACAAATGCAGACCATCGGGCTGCACAGGAACATCATCAACGCCATGGTCGCGCTCCAGAATCGCGATTACGGGCTCAAAATGGCAATCTATCGCGATTACCTGAATGCTGATGGCCCGGCATTGGTTATTGCCTTTGCCGGCACCGAACTGGGGATCTATGACATCTTTGCCGATGTCGTGCAGGGACTGGGGTTGTCCGGGAAAGACTGGATCAACGGCGCGAAACTGGAACGACAGTACATCGACGCGATGACGATCACCTCGCGAATTGTCGAAGCCCTGAAAGGCACGTTTCAACAGATGCGGACCACCGGCCACTCACTGGGGGGTGGTCTTGCCAGCGCAGCCAGTGTCGCCAGCGACCATTACCGTTTGCCGGCGAATATCTTTAATGCGGCCGGGCTTCATAAGAACACAATCACACTGCGTGACGAAAACGGCAACCTGACAACTGCGCCCGTCTTTCGCGGGGCCTTTGAGCGTTACGCCGCTGAGCAGAAAGGGCAGGGAGTGATCAACCACTTTTCGCTGCAGTATGATGCCCTGACATTCCTGCAGCGCAACCTGCCAGCGTTGCCGCTTTTCGGTAACATCCCCACTGCACTCGGACGCCAGTATGAACTGCGGGGACCCTATGATCAGGAATTGCAGATGCGGTCTGATCAGCTGAGGGAGGTTCTGCGCAAACCACCACAGCGATATCCGTATGAAGTTTATCGGCTGTATCTGCTACGCTATCTCAGCTGGGTAACAACAACGGTCGGCACGGCCATTTCTCCCGGTTCTACCATGGCGTCTCACCACACGATCCGGCTGGTGCATTACAGCCTGATGGTGGAACAGAAGCACTTACCACTCCCGTCTCGCCAGCGCACTTTCGATATTTTCGGCTTTCGCGATCCGGACGGAGGCAAGCCCTGACACTTCACGGACCACGGCGGATTTAAGACCTGACGACTCTGCAATCAATCAGGAGACTGTCCGATGCACAGCTGGAAGAAGCCATCTCTGATTTACTGTCTGTTGCTTGCACTGCTGTTCTTTCAGCAGACTGCGTCCGCTCAGGAACTCGAACCGGGCCCGCCGCTGCGTCCGCCTGGCGCCACAGACCTCCTGAAGTTCAACTGGCCTGACGATCAGTTTTTTGATCAGCCACAAATGATTGCCGCCTGTGCAGCCGTGCGCAAATGTTCTCTGCGAGAACTGCGGCTGCTGCACAATCAGGGCATCAACTGGAACACACAGGGCCGCTGTGGCATGACAATTCTGCTGCTGGCTTTTCTTTCCGAAGATCTCACGATCTACCAGCAACTCCTTGAATGGGGTGCCGACCCGAATCTTGAACTTAACCTAACGGAAGCGCACCCGATCCCCAACGAGTTTGCACTGGCCACGATGATGAGTGATGGTGATTCGGTAATACATATGGCTGCCCGTTTCCCGAGATCTGGCACCTGGCTAAACACCTCACTGCGATATGGGCCAAAGGCGATCGCAATTCACTCAGTTGATGGCACAAACATCCTTCAAGCCTACATTTCACGGCCTCTAAATTTGAGCCCTTCGCTTGACGTTACCAACAACCTGATTTCCCGTTGCCGAGATCTTAATCATCGAGAATTGGAAGGGCAGACTGCCTCAATGCTCGCCACAAAACGGACTTATTACGAGGTGGCTGCCTTGCTGCTCAAGTCAGGGGCAAGCGCAGACTGTTACGACCTCAAGAACCAACAGCTCATCCACTACCTGGCAGAAGACCAGCAGGCACGCCTGCGTTTATTTGCCGAATTCCCCGATGCACGTGACAACTGGCAGCAGTCTTCCGCCCGAGCAGGATGGGAAGAACTCCTGCGGCTGTTGCAAGAACGCGGCTACTCGCTGGAACAGGCGATGGAAGATCTGGAACGAAAACAGGAATTTGTGGACGACATGCCCTATCTGGCGTGGCGAAGACGGCAGCGCGAAGGGAAAGACTCCTGCGTTCCTGCCCCAGCCACCCAGTCTGATCAGACCAACCAGTAGGCCGCGTTCTGTCACACCTCATTCTAACGCCCGAGCCAACGGATTTTCGGGACTCGATACGAACAGTTTGTCATCCCCGCCACTGATTCGGTTCGTTTGAAAATCCATCAAGCGGCATGACTGACATTCTCATTCTGTTCCTGCTGCTGACGATGCTTTGTTGGGACCTGCCGACCGACAGCCCCGCAGCACTGCTGATCAAACCACTCCGGCGACCAGTGCAGTTTCTTGGCCTCTGGCATTCGTGGGCGATGTTCTCCCCCGAACCCATTACGGTGCATCATCAGCTCAGTGCCATCCTGCACTTTTGCGATGGCTCATCGCAGCACTGGTCTCCGCTGCGCGCAGGGTCTGCAGGCCTGCGAACCAAACTGATCTACGCGCGATTCTGGAAATATGAACATTCGGTGATGCAGCCCGATTCGGTTCCGCTCCAGAACGAACTGTGTCGCTTCCTTGCGGAACAGGCCGCATCGAATGGGCAATCCGTCAGGGCAGTCACACTGTTTCGGGAACTCCGCCGAATCAATTCTTCGAATTGCAGTGAGGTCTACGATCCCCTGCAGCGAGAACAACTCGCTCACTGGAAAGCACCACGACAGGCAGCCGCAGCAATCAATGGGGAGCATCCTCAATGATCCCGGCCAGCCAAATCACACAACTCTGGACCAGCTTCTTTCACGCCCAGGTACCAGCTGAGCCGCTGGCCCTATTCCGTATCTTCATCGGCGTCATCCTGGTCCTGAATGGTCTGTTGCTGCTGCCGATCTTTCAGGAATTCTGCGGCCCTCGCGGAGTGGTCTCCGATCGATGCTGGCGACAGTCCATTCACTCCCGGAATCTCTGCCTGCTGCACTACCTTCCCGCGGGTTCAAGTTCCCGCTGGCTGTTTCTCATGGGACACCTGCTGGCGTGTGCGGCCTTTCTCACAGGCTGGCATTTTCAGGTGGCTTCCGTGCTGGTTTTTGTCTCGCTGGTGTCCATTCACCATCGCAATCCCTGGTGCCTCTCCAGTGCCGATTCGTTGCTGCGGCTGATTACCTTTATCTGCTGTTTCAGTCCCGCACCGGCTGCCATATGGACACTGGAATCAACCGGCCTTCCCAACGGCTGTATCACTGTTGAAGCGTGGCCTGCTCGCCTGATCCAGATTCTTGTCTGCAGCGTTTATCTGCGCACGGTGTGCTGGAAACTGCGCGGATCATTGTGGAAGAACGGGACAGCGGCATGGTATCCGTTGTGGGCAGACGCATGGGTCCGCCTGCGGCCGCCGCGCTGGATGCTGGTTCCCTTGACAATTTCTATTGCCACCCGGGGCACAATTCTGCTCGAACTGGCTCTTGCTTTCGGGCTCTGGATTTCCGACGTGCGGTTGCCGCTGCTGCTGGCCGGAATTGCAATGCACCTGGTGTTTGATCTGATCCTGAACCTGCAATTGTTCAGCTGGGTGATGATTACCTGCCTGCTGCTGTTTCTGACCCCGCCCGAAGCCACTTCGGTTTTCAATCTGCTCACGCAGAATTTCAGTTGATTCTCCCTCGCGGCACATTGCTGCAGGCTCGTTCCCGGATCGCTGTTACGCAGTCCGCCGTGGCCACGGCGCATGAAGAAAGCCGACCCGTTTCGCAGTCGGCTTTCTGTCCAGTGCCTGGCACCTGCCCGCAGGTTCAGTTCGTTGTCGTTTCTGCCTCGGCCTCTGCAGTCTGACCACGAGACTGACCGGTCAGGAAATTATCGACGCGGGCTGACTGATTCAGCCGATCAAATGTTTCTCCCACCAGCCGCTCCACTTCTCGTTGTTGCAGGTCGGAGTACAGTTCAGCTTCGACATCAGACATGTTGTGGTCAACCGGTTGTGTAAACTCTTCAAATTGCAGAATTGTGTACCGCCCGGCTCCCTCCTGAATCACACCGGAGATTTCTCCGGGAACGCTCATCGCAAACGCGGTCTTGCGAAGTTCCGGATGAGCCCCGGAGTGGCGGCGAATCGGCGGGATCACTCCGCCCAGCGCCCGACTGTTGGGCTCCATGGAATAATCTCTCGCCAGGCGATCAAAGTCTTCAGGACTTGCGGTAGCTTTCTCCCAGATTTCCGTGGCGCGGCGAATGTTGTCGACACGGATCATTCGAGCTTTCACTCGCGGCCCGTAGTTGTCTTCATAGGCCTGCTGTACCATTTCTCGAGTAATCTGGATCGTTTCATCTGTTGCCGCCAGTTTCTTCAGGGACAGCAGCGGCCAGATAATGTCGCGACGATACTGCAACGGAGTCAGCCCCTGTTCTCCCAGCACGTTGTAGTACTGCTCCAGTCCCAGGCCAACCCCCTTGGCAATTCTGAGGATTTCCTGGTCAACTTCATTCGCCGACACGGTAATGCCGTTGGCGGCACAATCCTGCTGAATAATCAGCCGCTTGATCATTTCGTCGAGCACTTCTTTGCCGTGCCGCTCGACGCATTCTTTCGCCAGTGATTCGAAGGTGATGGACTCCCCGTTCACGCGGGCATAGGCCACATCGAGGACATCGCTGGAAGACGTTGTGTCACTCTGACCACTGGAAAGCTCTGCAGCTTTGCCATCGCCGGCACGCCAGACCTGGATTCCAATTCCTGCCACCAACAGAACAGCGATGGTGCCGCTGAACAGCAGTCCCTTGCGGCGAGTTCCGGAAGCGGCCTGCGGCTGCTCACTGACAGTATTGCTTACGCCTTCCATGACGAATGCTCCGAACGACGATTGTGTGATTTCAGCGTGATAGTATGCGTGCTGCGGGTCGAGTTGGAAGACCCACCTGACGACGCGCCCGGCCCCCGATCGCAGAGGCAAAAACAGCCGGGAAATCCATTTCCCGGAAGTGTTTCAGCGCAGTTTATACGGCGTTCTGCAAAAAAGGGTCAAGTTCGCTTTTCCCGGTGATCTCAAATGCCGTTCGTCTTTCGGAACGGATTCAGATTTGCTACAATTCGCGGAGAAATACCCCGCATCGTAAATCGTTCCAATTTAACGATTTACAGCACCAACGAGGGGCCTTTGGGGCTCTTCAACGACGTTGAGTCAGCAGGAGCATTCAGCTTGTCCACCGACGATCCTCAGGCTTCCCCTTCATTCCCCCCGGACCCACGTGTTTTCCGCACGGATATTCAGTCCGAGATGCGCACCAGTTATCTGACTTACGCGATGAGCGTAATTATCAGCCGTGCGCTTCCGGACGCTCGGGACGGCCTGAAGCCTTCTCAGCGGCGTATCCTGGTGGCCATGAACGATCTCAGTCTTGGGCCCTCATCCGGCCGAAAGAAATGCGCCAAGATCGCCGGGGACACCAGCGGCAACTACCACC
>JAFMMM010000069.1 GCA_017859815.1 Planctomycetota bacterium
GACGGCGGAGTGCATCGCACCGCCATCACTGATTACTGTGGGGTACGGGTTGGGGGCGTCTCCGAAGTCGTCCCGCAGATTGCGATACCATGACACGTTGTCACTGGTCGCGCTGACCGTCAGCAGATCCAGATCCTGATCCGCGTCGATATCGGTTGCGAGGACGGCGAATGCGCCCTGGGAATTGTCATCAACAGAAACTCTGCTGTAGTTTTCGTTGCCTGTGTTCCTGAACAGCACGAACTGGCCGTCCTGCGGGGAGGCGGTGAAGAGATCGATGTCTCCGTCTCCGTCCGCGTCGGCAGCCACAACACTGGAAATTCCCCCCGAGAGATTTTGCAGGGTTACCGCAGTGAAATTCTGACTCCCGTCATTTCGATACCACGTCAGCTGGCTGATGCCCGCGGAACCACTCAGAATGTCCATGTCACCGTCGCGGTCAAGGTCGACTGCAACAGCGGTGCGTGCCAACACCGTGGTACTGCTGACCACGTGTGATACGAAGACCTGTCGACCGTTGTTCTCGAACCAGCGAATGGAATCGTCCCCCGGCGATGCGCTGATCACGTCCAGGTCGCCATCGCCGTCGACATCGGCTGTCGCGACCCCCGCAGCCCCGGTTGCTGATGCAAAGATGGTCTGAGGCGTAAACTGCATTCCGCCCACGTTCTCCAGCCAGGCAATCTGATTGCTGCCGGAGGAGGCTGTCAGGATGTCAGGATCGCCGTCAGCGTCAACGTCTGCGGCCGATATTCCAGTAATCCCCGTAAGGGCGTCGCTGACCACTGATGTGGTAAAAATCCCGTCGCCCTGATTTCTGAAAAGATAGAGCGTATTCGTGGTCGGCGATGCGGCCAGGACATCCGGGGCACCGTCACCGTCAAAGTCGCCTGTCAGTACTGTGGACGCTCCCGGCACATGCACATCCACCGGACGGGATCGATACGCACCGTGGCCGTCATTGTCGTACCACAGGACCTGTCCTGTATCC
The DNA here is from genome assembly GCA_017859815.1 of Planctomycetota bacterium. GTDB lineage: Bacteria > Planctomycetota > Planctomycetia > Planctomycetales > Planctomycetaceae > SXXK01. Next base: position 992 of record JAFMMM010000069.1, read on the forward strand.
GGTGATGCGGCAACCACATCCATGTCGCCGTCGCCGTCGAGGTCAGCTGCGGCCACGGAACGCACACCGGATAACTCACTGTCAATCCGGGTTTCTGCGTTGATGACACCGGGCGACGGGAGTGGACTTAGAATCGTCACAGGATAGTCTTCCACTTCACCACCGCTGGCAGCGCCAAAGATGCTGGCTTCACCGTCTGTACTGAGCCTGACACGAGCGTAGGTCGTACCGGCCACTGCGGTGGCCGGTACTGCAAAAGCCAGTTCCGTGGTGCCGGGGGCGACGGGGATACTGTTCAGGATCTGTTCATCGGGGCCGCCCCACGATCCATCACCGTTGAAGTCGATCCACGCGTCGACAAAGCCGGAGCCCCCGTTGACGCTGACGCTGAGCGAAGCGTTGAGCTGTCCTGTCCGCATGGATGCAAATGTGACACCATCATCGTCCGGGCCGTCAGCATCGGCTGCGGCCGAATGGACACCATCGGTATCCACATCCCGAGAAGCCCCCAGTGTGGGGCCCCAGGCCGAGTGCATGGCCCCACGCTCTGCGAACGTCACCTGGTACGGAGCCGGAGCGTCGCCAAAATCATCCAGAAGATTGCGAAACAGACGGACGGTGTCGTCCGTGGACGAAGCTGTCAGAATGTCGAGGTCGCCATCGTTGTCCAGATCCAATGTCAGCAGGTCCTGCAGTCCGTTAGTCAGGATGTAAAGGTCCTGTTGCGTGAATTGCTGTAAACCATTGTTCCTGAACCACGTGACAAATTCATCGTTAATCGTGTTCGCAACGATCACAAGATCCTGATCGCCGTCGCCATCCATATCGGCGGCGACCGATTTGTGCAGACCACTGATCTGACTGGTGATGGTGTGTCGGGTGAAATTCAGCGCCCCGTCATTTTCCAGCCAGACAAGTTCCGGGTCGAATGGTGAATGAGCCAGCACGTCGATATCGCCATCGGAATCGATGTCGGCCGCGAACACGCTGTTGACGCCGGTGAGGGAGTCTTCGATTGTGCGTGGTGCAAACGTCTGCTGATCAATTTGCTCGTAAAGCACGACTTTGTCATCGAAGGCCGCGGCGGCAAAGATGTCAAGATCTCCGTCTCTGTCTGCATCAATGGCAAATAAGGACTCCACACCATTGGCAGACGACGTGACAATTTGTGCGGTAAAGATTTCGCTGCCATCATTCCGGAACCAGATGATGCTGTCGTCCGATGGCGATGAGACCAGCAGGTCCACGTTTCCATCGCCATTCAGATCCGCAACAACGAGATGACCGGCCGAACCCACTGCGCCAACAGGATGCGCGGTCAATTCCGTCCCGGGCGTGTTTTCGTACCAGACAACATCTCCGGTTGTCAGTGAGCCGGTGATGATGTCGACGTCACCGTCACCGTCGAGGTCCGCGGTGGCTACAGTTTCCACTCCGGCGGCTGTGTCTGAGATCACCTGTGCAGTGAAGTACTCCGCACCACTGTTTCGCTGCCAAACCAGCGAGCCGCTGCCCTGATCCGCGGTAATCAGGTCGAAATCCCCGTCGTTGTCGAGGTCGGCTGCCGCAACACTGCGGACGCCGGTCGCTGTGTCGGTGAGTACTTCCGGACCGCGAAAATCTCCCGGTGTTGTCCGCGGATTGGCGATGGTGACAATGTAGTCTTCCACTTCACCGCTCTTCGCATAGCCGCCGACACCCAGGTCTCCCTCTTCGCTCAGTCGGAATCTGGCGACGGTACTTCCGGCAACTGCAGTTGCCGGGACAGAGAAGACGACTTCGTTTTCACCCGGCTGGACCAGCAGATTGTCCGCGATCTGTTCCAGCTGGCCGCCCCAGGAACCGTCATTGTCAAAATCAATCCACGCATCCAGCCTGCCGCTGCCGCCCTGAACGGTGACGGTCGCCACGGCATTCAGTTGCCCGGGTCGAATGACCCCGAATGTGACTCCATCCTCGTCTGATCCGTCGGCATCAGCAGCATCGGAGTGGTTGCCATCCGGTTCCGAGTCCCGGCTGCTGCCCAGCGAAAGCCGAAATGCGGAATGCATTGCGCCGGATTCGTTCAGCGTGACGGCATAGGGCTCCGGAGCATCTCCGTAGTCCTCGAAAATGTTACGATACCAGCCGATCGTGTTATCTGTACCCGCAGCGCCAACCACATCCAGATCCCCGTCGTTGTCGACGTCGATCGCCTGTACGTCGCGGATGAAGTTGAGAGTGGAATCGATTGTCTGCTGGGAAAACTGCTGCTGTCCGTCATTCAGATACAGGGCAATGACATCAGACTGGAAAGCACTCGCCGCCGAGATAATGTCCATGTCGCCATCACCATCAATGTCTGCGGCCGAGATCCGATAGGCTCCGTTGGCCGTATCCGAGATCTGATGCATGGTGAAAACCTGGCTGCCGTTGTTTTCATACCACGAAAGGCGATCATCAATCAGCGATGCACTGAGAATGTCCATATCGCCGTCCTGATCAATGTCAGCTGCCGAAACGCATTGCGCCCCCAGAGCATCATTTGCGATCAGGTGGTGGGTAAAACCGGACTCGCCAAGATTTTCATACCACATCACAAGATGGTCGAAGGAGGATGCTGCGAGGACATCAAGGTCACCGTCACCGTCGACGTCGACGGTGAACAGACTTCGCGGACCATCCTGAATACTCCCCAACTGCGTCGTTGTGAAGTTTCCCGCGCCATCATTGGAGTACCGGAAGATTCTGTCCTGCGACCATGACGCACTGATCAGGTCAATGTCACCATCACCGTCCAGATCGCCGGCAGAAAGACTTTGCGGAGATGCCAGCAACGCCACATCATTCGCCGTGAAGTTTCCACTGCCATCATTGGCGTACCAGCGAATCGTGCCGTCTCCGCTGGCAGTGACAACGACATCGGTCGCCCCGTCGCCGTTGATGTCGGTCGCCAGAACCATCTCACCGCCAGCCTCATTGCTGGTGATGATGCGATCGGTGTAGTCTTCATGGCCATCATTCTGATGCCACGCGAGAATTCCCGATGTATTCGAGATGCTCACAAGATCGGTATCGCCATCCCCATCGAAGTCGGCTGCAGCGATGCTGTGCACGCCGGATGTTGCGTCGCTGATGATTTGCTTTGATGTAAAGTTGGCGGAGGTGGATTCCGGCAGCCCCATCGTCACCGCGTAGTCCTCCACTTCTCCGTCAGTGGCCGCACCACCCGGACCAAGATTGCCGGCTGAGCTAAGTCGAAAGCGGGCAAAGGTCTGACCACCAACCGCAGTCTGGGGGACGGCAAATGTCAGCCTCTGCTGACCCTCGTGAACCGCCACACTGTCAAAGATGTGTTCATCCGCCCCGTTCCACGATCCATCCTGGTTGAAATCAATCCATGCATCGATACGGCCGCCGCCTCCACTGACGGTGATATCGACGACAGCATTCATCAGGCCCGGTCGCAGTGTTCCAATGACCACGCCATCATCGCCGGTCTCTGAGTCAGCTGCGGCCGCAGGCTGACCGTCTGCTTCAACATTTCGCAGGACGCCCAGCAGAGCACCGGCTGCAGAATGAACAGCGCCATCCCGGGACCGGCGAGTAGGATACGGGGCTGGTGCATCTCCCAGATCGTCATAACGATTCTCATGCCACGATACGGAGTCTTCGAAAAAGGCGGCGCTGAGCACGTCCAGATCACCGTCGCCATTGATATCGGCCACGGTGACATCGAAGGCTCCATCAGCCTGGTCAGTCAGGATCTGATGGGTAAAGGATTGATCACCGTCATTGCTGTACAGGCCGACAATATGATCGGTGCTGGATGTGGTGATCACATCAACGTCACCATCTCCGTCCATATCGGCTGCGAAGACGGAGGTCGGTGCCTGGGCCGAACTGGTAATGACCGATCGTGAAAAAGCCCCGGTGCCGTCATTTGCGTACCAGAGCACAAGATTTGCATCCTGGGCTGTTCCCACGAGGTCCGGATCACCGTCCTGATCAAGGTCGGAAACAAACAGACCTCGGGCTCCGCCAGCGTCACTGTCAATCAGCTGTCGGTCGAAATTCTGACTGCCGTCATTGCGAAACCAGAGGAACTGTCCTGCATCCAGCAGGGCAGCGAAGAAGTCGAGGTCGCCATCCCGATCAATATCTGCCGCGGTCAGGCGAAAAGGGCCGTCAGCGGCAGTATCAATCGTGTGTGCGGTAAAGTTCTGACTGCCGTCATTCTCATGCCAGGCAATTGTGGTGGTGGAATCAGCACCGCTGATCACATCAAGGTCTCCGTCACCGTCCACATCAGCCACAGTAACGCTCATGGCTCCGCCGGCAGAACTGGTAATAACATGCTCCGTGAAGTTCTGACTGCCGTCATTTTCGAACCACGAAACCGTGCCCGTGGTGAAGGATGCACTGATTGCGTCCTGATCACCATCGCCATCAAGATCCACTGCAACGATATCCAGATAGCCGCCTGTAGAAGAGATTGTGTGTGGAGTAAAGTTCTGCTGGCCATCGTTCTCGAACCACCGCAGGCTGGTGTCGATATAGGACGCGCTGAGTGCATCCATGTCTCCGTCGCCATCCATGTCGGCCGTGGCCACTGCGTATGGACCGTCTGCTTCGCGAGAGATTGTGGCTGGTGCGGCAAAAGTCAAATCCGTCTGCACCGGTGAAGTCATTGTGACCTGGTAGTCTTCCACTTCGCCGCTGTCTGCGACTCCCCGAGGACTACTGGTCCCGCTGTTGCTGATTCGAATTCGAGCATAGGTCGTGCCCTGCCGAGCGTCGGCCGGAATAGCAAAGGTGAGGCTGTGACTGCCGGTTGTCAGGTGGATGCCGGACAGAATCCGTTCGTTTGCACCGCCCCAGTTCCCGTCACCATTGAAGTCAATCCACGCATCGACGACACCGTCTCCTCCCTGCACGTTCAGCGTGACTGCTGCATCAAGCTGGCCGGGGCGCAGACTCCCCCAGACCGCGCCGTCTTCGTCTGCTCCGTCAGCGTCCGCCGCTGCAGAATGGAGACCGTCATTCTCCACATCGCGGGAGGCCCCCAGAAACGCACCGCTGTCGGCATGCTGCGGGCCATCTTCAGCGATTGTGACCGGATAGGGAGCAGGTGCGTCACCGAAATCTGCAGCCAGCAGTGTCCGATCTTCGAGGGCTTCAGAATGGAACAGGCTGCGTCGTGTGCGGTGACTCCTTGCAGCAGAAGAGTCTCGCAGCAATCTGCGGAGGCTGCGGAAGAATTTGGCGGTAGGATTCTGAGCCATGAGCTGTGATCCGAATGGAAACTTCATCGAGGGAGTGACAGCAGGAAAAATAACAGATCGGGCGAGGATTCTGCATCCCCGACTTGTTCGACGGACAGTGGAATATCGCAGTATTCATCACGTCGTTCGGCTGCCTGGAAAAGAACTTGTGATCACCCTGGCCCGGTTGGTGAAGAGCGGGCCGTCAAGTGCTGTTCAGAACGGCTCGGATGCGGTGCCGGTATGAACACTCGTTGCATCCGGAGAACAGACGGAATTCCCGTTGGAAACTCACAGAAATCGTACCGAAGGCCCCCTGAGCAATCTGCCACTTGTGGTTCAGCAGCAAACTGCCGGAGTAACTGTGTCTGTGAGTCACGCTGACGGTCACCAGCGACCCGCAGCAGCAGGACTGGACGCACCTGGTGGTCGCTGCCAACCATCTGCTCAGCCGCCGCAGACTTTCCGCCGATCACGCTTCAAGGAGCTTCTGCCTGCAAGCTGACACGGACCAATTCACGGTCATTTCTGGCGAATACACTTTGCATCGCGAAGGCCGGATGTGACCAGATTGTCATGCGTCGCTGAACCGGTCGCGTCGGTTCCACCAGTTTTGCCCGGCTGATCTCCTTGTAGCCGCTGCCGCTCAGCTGAGCGATGATCAGGTCGCCCTGCTCGTTGTGCAGAAAACAGCGATCCCCGTTCGGAATCAGGAAGGCGTTCCACCACCGCCCGCTGCCGGTTGCTTCCAGCGTTTCCCAGATGCGTGATCCATCCTTTGTGTTCAGACAGCGCAGCTGGCCGTAGCTGCAGACGCCGTAGATAAAATCGTCCGCGACCACCGGGGTGGGCATGATCGAATGCAGTCCGTCAGTCTGCAGCTCGCTGCTGCCCTGCCCCTTCCAGACAACTTCCGCATCCTGATCCGTCACGCGAAGCATCAGCGGACCATCGTAGAAGGCAGTCATGAATAACAGGTTTCCCTGTTTGCGTGGCATGGGGGCGGTCAGCCCGTAGCGGATTTTCCAGGGGTGCTGCCAGATCACGCGTCCCGTGTTCGGGTCCAGTGACGAAACCGCACTGGGGTGCCACAGGATTAACTGTCGGCGACCTCCAAATTCATAAATCACCGGAGGACTGTAGCCCACGGCAGGATCTGACAACGCCCGCCAGAGTTCCCTGCCACTGCTGCGGTCAAAACTGACCAGCAGGCTGTTGTCGCTGCCACCAACAAGTGTGATCAGCTGGTCTCCGTCAACGATTGGAGACGATGTCATGCCCCATGTGGGAAGCTGTGTGCCGAAGTCACGCTGGAAGTCCTTTGACCACTTGACATCGCCACTTTCGGCATCGAAGCAGAACAGATGACCTTCTGCACCGATGGTGTAGCAGAGTCCGTCGTGGATGACCGGCGTTGTGCGCGGGCCTGCAGGATAACTGACGGTATAGCGAACGTCACTGGAATGTGACCAAAGCTGTTTTCCCGTTTCGGCGTCAAAGCAGAGCACGCGTTCCTGATTCTCGGCTGCGATCCGATCTGTAATGTAGACGCGTCCGTTGGCGACCGCCGGTCCGGAATAGCCCTCGCCCACTGGTGCTGACCAGACCCGCGGCAGCAGGCCGTCGGTCGAAAATTCCCGGACGATACCTGTCTCATGCCAGACGCAGTCCCTGTGCGGACCGCCCCATTGCGGCCAGTCGTCAGCGGTTGCTGAACAGACAGCCCCGGCAAACAGCAGCAGGCAAATCGGGAACTTAATACGGGCAGGTCGCAGCATGGTGAAAAATCCTGGAGCGCAATCTGAACGGGAGTGCCAATCTGAACTGCAGTGCCGAAACAGAAACATGACAGCACGGGCACTGCAGAGATTAGCAAAAGTTCGGCGTGCTCGTCTGCTCCGGCGTGATGAATTCTGACACCGCTCGGGAATCATCCGGAATTCTGCCCAAAGCTCGCAGCAGGTTCGACGAGCGGCAGTGATCCGCTAATGATCTGCGTCAATCGGAACTGCAATCTGTGATCCAGGCAAGTGCAAAGAAAGCCAGACCACGTCAGGAGGCAGCAACAGGATGCCGCGTCACCTTCCGGGAGCATACGCGTGGAGATCACTTGAGAAACGCCGGCTATGCCAGCTGTCTGATTGGTCAATGGCATCCGGGGCTGGGGGACGGCTGCCATGCCAATGGACGTCGCATCGACGGATTCTGTGGCATGCAGGTCGGCAGTCACGGTGATTTTCCGAGCCCGCAGAACAATCCGCTGGAACGCAATGGTGAACCGCTGATGGAATTCTCCAGCCCCTGCCTGATCGATTTCTTTACCGATGAAGCGTTGCAGTAACGGCAGGGATGCGGTGGCTGCAGGGACAGTCAGCGAACTTTGCCAGGTGATCAGGATTGCTTCTGAGCACCCGGGCGAGGAACTGTCGATTGCCTTCCCAGGGTGTGTTGAGTGTTAGTGTTTCCTTGTCGGAAACAGCATCAGTTCGTCCTCTTCAATCGCGTATTCACGCAGTTTTCGATACAGCGTTGATCTGCTGATTTGCAGGTGTCTTGCGGCCGCTGCTTTTCTGTTCCCGTGCTCTTTGATGCACTTGATCAGCGCATCCCGAGAAGCCTCGGCAACCACGCTGCCGAGGGGGGCACTTTGTGTGCCAACTGGTTCCCTGGTACCGCTTGTGGCGTTTGGGGGGGACAGGCCCTGTGACGTTTCTCGGACAGGACATTGCAGGTTCTGAAAGGCACGTGTGTCAAGAATGGTATTTGGGTTCAACGCTGCAGTTCGAATCAACGTGTTGCGAAGCTCACGGATGTTGCCTGGCCACGCGTACTTACGGAGGGTTCGGAGTCCGCTGAGCGTGACTTTCAAGTGATCAGTACCAGGGTAAACCGCTTCTGCTGCAATCTCCTGCAGCAGTGCCAGTGCGATCCGCGGAATATCGTGGCTACGCTTGCGCAGCGGCGGAAGACTGACTTCAAGGGCATTGATTCGGAAATACAGGTTGCTGCGGAATTCCCGCCGCTCCACACGTTCCCAGAGATCCACATTGGATGCGAACATGAAGCGGCATTCGCTTGATTCGGTCTGAACCGAGCCGACTCGTTCGTACTCGCGCGTCTCCACAATTCGCAGAAGTTTTGCCTGCTCAGCAGGCGCCAGCATGTCGACTTCATCGATCAGCAGGCTGCCTTTCCCGGCCGCACTGATCTTTCCCTCTCTGTTTCCTGAGGCCCCCGGAAACGCGCCTTCGAGATGCCCGAACAGATGGGCATCAAGCAGGTCACTGACGATATTGCCGCAGGGCAGCACCGCAAAGGGACTCGCTGCTCGTGGGGAAAGGGCGTGAATTTGGCGGGAAATCGTCGTCTTTCCAGTGCCGGTTTCTCCTGTGATCAGGACCGGCAGATCCCCTCGTGAAACAACCTGCAACATTTCGAAACACGCGAGCATTGCAGGTTCGTGAGTGCGAAATGTCTTTCCGGCAATCGTCAGAGTGTGTTCATCTGGAAGCCGGCCGCTGTGATTGAGAAAATCTTTGACAGCGGATGCCGTGGCCAACTCGGAAAGAAGAGCGTCCTGCTCACAGATTCCCAGCAGGATGTCGGCCTGATCGAGACTTAATCCGTCGTTGCTGACGGTGAGTACAATCGGGCGATGCGGGAGACCCTGGAGCGTGGACCGAAGTGCCTGAAATTCTTCCAGTTCTCGCCCTGCAGTATGAAACAACAGTTTTGCATGGCGAGCCGATAAAATCGCAGCAATGCATTCATCGTTCAACCACTCAAATCTGTGGACGTGTGACTGCGGGGCGGCGGATTCAAGATGTTGCTCAAGACGCCCCGAGTGGCTGAGGAGAACAATTCCGTTTTCTCTCATGAACTGGTTTCCTGGTGCTTGTCCAGATTTGTTCAGGTACCGTATTAAGCCTGCTCAGGACCTCGGGCAATACAGAATATGTGGACTGGGAGATATCTGTGGGTTGGGTGAAGAGACGAGTCAATCAAGAGTTACAATCGCTTGAACCGGACCTTCTGTGGTCTGGTCAGCCCATCGGCATCACGATGCGTTAAGGTGCAGGCTGAACATTGGCCTCGATGCCGCAGAAAAGGCTGTTGCGAGTTGTAAGTCTATTCCTTGTCGGTGTTTATGGAAAAAGATGGGGCATCAAGAACACGGCCTCCGCGAATCGGGGACCGGTTTCAGCAGTCGTGATGTTGTGCCGCGTTCCGTTTCAGATCTGACACAGCTTGTCCTGTCCCGGTAGTGCTTTTGGGAAACAGGCAGGGCGGAAGATTCCCAGGACATCTCCGACTCAATTGCTGGTGCCGACTGATCGCCCCTCGTGCCGTCTGATCGCCTGACGTGCGGAGTAGGAGAAACGCTTTCGCTGCATCGTTGTTTGTGAGGGTATTCGAGTGACTGCTTTGAGCAGCATGTGTCGTGTCAAAAAAAATTCAGCCGAGCAGTAAGCCCCGTGTTGTTTGGGAGATCCTGCCTGGCTGGACAATACACCTGGGCCGAGGCCCCGACTCTCACTCGCCGAATCCGTCTGCAAATCATTGTTTGAATCGCTCGTTCGACTTTTCTATGACCGTGCGGCATCCGAAGAGTCGGGTTTCAAGCGACAGGCTAAGGGGGCAATGGCATTACCGGTCACCGCCCCACGATCAAGAGAACTCCGCATACCGTGTTTCGATGTGGAGACGACTCGGTATCTGGAGTCAGACGGTGTTCTCCCCGCCAGCGTGGTATTTTCACTGGAATTGCATTACGCACGGCGACCCCAAACCTCTGAACACTCACGACCTGGACGACTGGATTTTGGAAAACGTCGTTTGCCCGATTGATCATGCCGATCTGGAGCGCGATGGCAACTGGCTGGTCAGCACGACGAATTCAAAAAGACGATACCCCATCGCCTACGGCGTTCCTGTCATGCTTTCCGAAGAGCTTGACTCGACAGCATGGTGGGCGATCGAGTCCCTGAAGAGGGCAAAGGCGATCGCTGATGGCAATGAAGATCCGGATTTCTATGACAGTCCGGATCACGAAATCCATCCCCATGTAAGGGGTATTCTTCATTCAACGGGCGGACACCTCTACAAGAGCATCAAGCAGCACATTCAGGAATACCCCATCCCGCGAATTCGAATTGATCGTGACGACGAAGATGCGCTGTTGCTGGACTGTGGATGTCATTGGGGCAGATTGACTTTTTTCTGCAGCGAGAAAGGGAATCAACAGCATCGGAATTGCCCCGTCGCTGACCGCCGTAATTGCTGCGCGACAGATTAGACGCAGGCTTCAACTTCCCTGCAGCTTTTTGGTCGGAGACTGTCGCTACCTGCCGTCCAGAGATGACACCTTCCGTGACGTGTTCTCCTGCAGTGTGGTGCAGCACTTCTCCAGAACCAATACGCAACGAGCATGCGCAGATTTCTTCAGGGTTCTGAGGCCAGATGGGAACTGTCTGTTCCAAATGCCCAACATTTTGGCATACGCTGTCTCTATCACCTTGCTCGCCGCAAGTTCCGCGATGGCCATGGGATTTTGAGGGGCCAGGCAGCGGCATCAACAGCAGTCTCCGGGAAATCGACCCGGGCGAACTCTGCTTCAAGTGGAGCCTGACGGCATTTGGGATTCCCGGGCTTCCGCACATCTGCGGATGGAATTCTCAAGCTGCGGGTGGTCCTCCATCAGTCGATGCAGAATATGTGTTGTCAGTACCAGCAGAGTGCCAGGCTGTGTTCCGCAGACGGCCGCTGTACGACGTTTTTCGTGAACCACGGCGATTTCCCCGAAAAACTGCCCCGGACCGATTTCCACGTCAGTTTTCAGGCGGGCTGCCACGGTTCCGCTCACAACGAAGTAAATGCGATCTGCCGGATCGCCGGCCTGAAAAATCATTTCGCCAGCAGCAAATGAACGAGTGTCAATGAGTTGCGAGATTTCCGCCACGCATCGTGGCCCCAACTCGCAGAAGCAGGGGAACATCGCAACAAGATCCCCTACGTAATTCGAGATTTCCAGACGGGATTTTGTTTTCACATCAACGGCGATGCCGAATTGATGCAGGTGCTGCTGCAACACGTCTGCATTCAGTGATCCGTGTCGCATCAACTCCCAGCGATCACTGTCTGCCGTAAAACTGAGCAGGGACAGGGAGATGGGCAGCAGATCACGGTGAGACTCCCAGTCTGCTGCAGGAAGATTCAGGTAGGGAGCATTCAGTTGCTTGTATCCGCTGGCTCGATCGGCCGTTGGCACCGCCGCTCCGTCAAGTTCAATGGGGCAGGTCAGGATGGGAACCCCGAGGTAGCCGATGTCTGCCTGAACCTCGGCGAGATCCTTGTGGGTCCCTCCGCACAGGACTTCTCTGCCGAGGTCAGAGAAATTGGCCGAAGTGATGCCCACGAACTCGTGCCCGGTCAGAGCTTGCAGTCGCGAAAGCCAGTGACGCCAAACCGGTGAATTTCCCGGCAGGACAACCTGAGCGCTCGCTCCGTCAGCCTCCCGCAGCACGAAATAGCTTGGCAACGCCCCGGAACGAATGGCGAAACGAAAGCCGACCGGTCCCAGGTCAATCGTGGAAAGGACCGCCTCGTGATTCACCGACTCACGCGAGTCATCGAGCCAGCTGAGGAATGTTTCATTCTTTGCCAGTAACGATGTCGGAACCCAGCGCCCGTCCCGCCCTTTTAAGTTTTTGAGCGTGTGTTGTGCAGCCGTCCGGTCGGGACTCATTAGCCAGGCAAAAATGCGAGTTTGCTGCGGTGCTGCTGAAAAATCGGCGATCAATGAGCCGCCAAGTCCGAGCCAGATGGCGATGTCGTCGGCGTCACGCTGTTCATCAAGGTGCCATGCGGTGGACGAGAAATCTGTCGCTGCGACTCTCCGGCAAACAGCGGCAGCCGCCGGGGAGAGGATCAATTCCTCATCTTCGAACCATGCCAGTTCGGCAGGCAGAGCGCGGGCAGCAGACTGCATGATCTCGCGTGGCAATGCCGCGATGTGCGGAAGTTCTGAGACCGGTGTTCCGGCGGGGGAAGGTCCGCTGTTTGATTTTGGTGCGGCTGGCTCACAACCCATGCTCATTCCTTGTTGATGCACTCGAAGGGAGGGGCTGGCGGCCGACAGACCGCCGGGAATTTGGTCGGGAGACAAGGCGAGGCTGTGTCCATTTTGCACAGCCGGGTTGTGCGGAAGGACTCGCCCATCGCCTGCCCTTTGTTTTGCTCCAGACGAATTCGGTACCGGAAACTCTAGCACACTTGTCCATTTGTGTCGCGATGGTTGATGCCGCCGATGACGCACACACTGTCACTGTTGTTTCCGGGCCGGGGAGCAGAACGGTTCGTCCGCAAAGCGATTCTGCGATGTGATTCGAGGCCACGGCGGGGGCTGCGCGGAACGCTAATTATCACGGCCAGCGTGGCCGACCGCGTGGTCATCAACATGCACATGCGAGTGTCTGCATCGAGGTCGGACTTCGGATCGATTGCGGTCGTACACCTGTCTTTGCAGTGGTTGCGACCCCTTGTGGATTCTCGATGCACCAGTCCCCACCCGCTCCGCCGAGTGTTGCAGATTCAGGCCATGACGTGAGATTACTGTGGGGGATCTGGATGAATGGACGCTGTGTATCCTGTTGGCTGCATCGTTCTCGGCGTCCGGTGTGTTACGGCGTGACAGTGGAAGCTGCGGTCGGTGTCACCTTTGTCCCATTGTCAACAAACGCCCACGAATCGGGCCCTCAGCCGGCAAAAAAAAGGGCTGCAGGGATTTGACGTAAACCCTTGCAGCCCTGAAATCAAAACGGACAAATTCTGTAAACGCTTACGGAACTCCGGTTCTTTGTCGTAAACAGGCGTTGACCGGATTCGCCGCGATTCATTAGCCTCCTCTGTGTCGCAGTGGTTCCTTTGATGTTGCGACCCGGCGGATGCGTGCTTCCCCATCGATGCCGTTACGATCAGGAGTTCCTGCAGAGTGCTCACCAGAATCGTCAGATACGTTTTTCTCGCAGTCATAATCACCAATGCGACCGGCTGCAGCCTGTTCATCGACGCGGCTGGAGTTTCGCCAGCCGCGCTGGGAACTCAAGAACTTGTTCACAAGAAATTCGGAAAACCGCAGCGGATTTCAACGATACGTCTGCAACATTCCACAGGGGAAACGCGTGACTTTGAAGTTGAGCACTACATAGTGCACTGGAAAGTCGCTTCCGAATTTCCAGTTCAGACCTATTGCCTCCTCGAGCCGATCTGGGAGTCCATTACTACGCCGATCTTTCTCCTCTTCGCGATCGATGAAATAGTAAGGGTGCACAGCCTGGAGTTCGTCTATGACGATGAGGGCAAAACGATCGGACTGCGCTATCCGTCTGCACTCATGGGCCCACCAACGAGCTCGGAGGAGATCGTCTACGTCGGCGAATGGACGGATCCATCTCGGCCAGAAAGTCAGTCTTTACTCCTGTTTGGCGAATGGAGAGAGCAGACGACTGATTGACAGTCGTTGCGCCACGGTGACAGGCAGCAGACTTCCGAACCGCTTACGCTGCAACGACTGAATGCTGGTTTGCGATGGCCGGGGCATGGACACTACCGCGTGCCGCTGACGCTCCGAAGCAGCGTCGGGCTGGCTCAAGGCAACTGCAAAGGGCATGCAGGCTGCGGATGTGATCGTAGATACGCCAGGCTGGGCTTCGGACGCCAAAGAGACGGCTTTGGTCAGTCGACCAGATGGTCCGGACTGGCTATCGTGTCAGTTCCAGTCAGACCTGAGCACACCTTTCCGGTGGTTTATGGGCTACGTGGCAGTCAGTTTCCTGCGGTCATCAGCATCGAGCAAACTTTCCTCGCGCCCACGAGGTTCGAAAAACTGTGAAGTAGTTCGACAGAAAACGAATGCGTCCGGCGGGAATAGCGAGACGACCCCGGAATTTCTTTGCGAAGGCTACAATCTCGCTCGGCTGAGATACTTTCGAGAGCCCTGCATTTTTTCATGCCGTCTCCGAAATCAACGCATTCGATGCCATCCCGTCGGCCCCACGTTCACACTCGTCCTTTCCTTTTTCGGACAAGTCATCAAAGAACACGTGAATGTCGCACTCATTAAACAACCCTCTGGAAAGCAGCGGTCCGGAACCCAGATCGCTGAACCGGGAAAATTCTCGCAGCAATTTCTAGTTGACAGTGCCGGGCCTCCATTCCGGGAGCGATTCCTGCGTGGCGATGTTGGCGACAGGAATCTTCCATGCCGCCAGTACACGTGGGTCCTGTTGGCTTCCATTTCGCACGTGCTGACGATTCAGTGCCGGCTGCAATGCCTTACCACCGAGCGAGCGAAAAAAGCCTTCCAGCAGATCCTTCTGTTGGGATCTCGCTTCAGCGGCCGTGCCAATGAGTCCCGTGAAACAACTTCGTCTGACCATCTCCGCGACTGGAAACCGTTTTCCCTGCTGAAACGTAGTTTCCGACCGGAGCGCGGCCCCAGCCTCCGGCAACAGCACCAGCTTCAGCGGGAGTTGGCTGAACTGAATTGATTCCAAATCCATTTCCTTGATCTTCTCTGTTGGTACGAAAAACTTCACGATTTCACCTCACTGCCCCGGAGCAGTCGATGAGCAAGACTGCAGTGAAGGCCCTGACCGCGAAAAACCCTACTGGTAATGGACTTCAACGAGTCAGCGTGAAGTTGCGATCGGAGTCTGTATGGAGAGAACTGGGAAATGCAGCGGGCGTTTTCGCCGACGTCGTGACTGTGCGTCGCGAGGAGGGGCGGGGTTTGGGCCGCGGAAGACGCGGAAGACGCGTAGTTGAGGGATCGAGGCATCGTGGCGATTGAGGGTGGGGCAGGTGACCCGTGGAGGACGCTGTCCAGTCAGGAGCGTGGACCTTTGGTTTTCGGTGGGCCAATGCCACGTACTTTCGAGTTGAATGAGAAGCGGTACGGCGTTGGTGTACGGATCGGGTGTACGGTGACACGAAAACGAAAAAACCCAGCAAAAAAGCTGGGTTTTTCAGCGTCCCCGGCAGGATTCGAACCTGCGACCTTCGGTTTAGGAAACCGATGCTCTATCCTGCTGAGCTACGAGGACGTGTGCGGTGCCAGTCGGCGGCGAAGTATGTCTGCCGCTGGCGGGGAATTCAAGCCCGCGAACAGCTGGGTTGCCGTCCAGGAATGTCATCATGGTTCAAAGGTCCGACCGGAATCACGAAGCAGCTGTTCCTGGATTGATACTGGCAGCAGATCGGGCCTCAGCAGTGCGACCGCTGCCGCGGCTGTGACGCTGAGCATGGTCAGAATCACCGTGGCAAATGCGAGATTTCGTGAGACCTCCTTCCAGTTGATCGGCTCTCGCTTTCTCAGGCTGCGCGGGTATTTGTGCCGCAGGTTGATTTGCACTGTCGGGCCGATCTTGAGCATGGCGTCGTGCTGCAACCGGATGCTTTTCCGGATGCGTTTACCGTCGTGCCACGTGGGCCGCTTGCCGGACTCCTGGCGATATTCCCACCATGGGTCGGCCCAGATCAGCGTGCCATGCAGCGTGTCAATGCCCTGTCCTTCCAGGCGGATGTCGGAACCTGGACTGGTCCCGATGGTGTAGGATCGGGTCTCCAGAAGCATGGGGGCGGCGATTTGGCTGCAGCGAAGTTTCCAGTCGGTCATGACAACCGGCTGAGCCTCCGGCTGTTGTTCAGCCTTTTTCTGCGTGGGACGGTCCGTGCCCTGAATCGTTGGTTTTTTCGCAGCCGACTGTCCGGACTGTTTCGGTTCTTCGTCGGCTTTGGTTTGTTTTGCAGCAAGTGAGGCCGGGATGGGGGTGGGTTCATCTTCCCTCAACACCTGTGAGCGTCCTGCTGCCTGCTCATTGAGTTGAGATCCGGTGACCGATCCGGCCCATGAGATGGCCGCTGGCGTGGAGGGAGCCGCAAAGGCCGCTTCTGAACCCACGGCGCGAAGCCAGTCCGGATTGCTGGTGATGGAAGACCGGGGGGCAGAGTTGCGTCGTTCGGCTTTGTCCAGTTTTGCTTTTGCCTGCTTTGCACGCAGGGTGATGAGCTTTCGGAATTCAAATTTTACCGGTTCACGCACGGCAAAGGGCCGCAATGCTTCCGCCATTTCGGCGGCACTGGCGTAGCGGTCTTCGGGATTGGTCGCCATGGCTTTGAACAGGATGTCGCTGACTTCCTCAGGCAGGTCCGGGTTCACGTCTGTTGCTTTGCGGGGCGGACGGTTTCGGCGTGCTTCCAGTTTTGCACGATTGGATTTTTCCGGAAACGGTACCCGTCCTGTGAGCGCGACGAACAGCGTTGCCCCCAGACTGTAGACGTCTGATCGCGGATCGATACTGCGGCTGTCCTGTGACTGTTCCGGCGAGATATAGTCGGGCGTACCGAGGCAATCATGTCCGAAGACCATCGACAGCGTGAATTCATCTTCGACATTGTCTTCCAGCATCGCCAGGCCGAAGTCGAGCACATAGATTCGACCGTCGGGTTCAATCAGAAAGTTTGCCGGCTTGATATCTCGATGAATCACACCTTCGTGGTGAGCGTACTGCAGGGCTTCGGCGATTTGCACGCCAAGGTCACACACCACTCCCGGTTTTTGAGGCCCCTGCAGGGCGACCAGTTCATGCAGGCTGATTCCACGAACCAGATCCATGACGAGGAAGTGGACGGCCCCCGTGGATTCGAGTTGCAGGGTCTTGATGATCCCCGGATGCCTCAGCTTCATCCCCGCCCGGGCTTCGAGTCGCAGGCGAGTCAGCATGCCATTGTCAACAGCGTGTTTTCCTGCGAGGACTTTCAGCGCGACTTTATTCGGAT
>JAFMMM010000416.1 GCA_017859815.1 Planctomycetota bacterium
ACTGCTGCTGGGCCGACTGCTGCTGGGCCATCATTTGCTGCTGAGCAAACATCTGCTGTTGAGCCATCATCTGCTGCTGGGCCATCATCTGCTGCTGGGCCATCAACTGGATCATCTCAGGCGTAGGACCTGCAGCGGCTGCTTCCTGTGGTTTGGCCTGTCCCATCTTCCGAACCGGTTCCAGTTTTCCAATGGGTGCGGTGAGTCGTTTGCCTTTCGTTGGCTTTGCGGGCGCAGCCAGTCCACGGGAAACACGGTCTGCATCTGCACGACTGTCGAGCCGTTTATCCACACTTAATGACTCCGCTTCTTTGGCTTCCCTGACTTTCCGTTCGTGAATCTCCACCGGGTCCTCGTGAAACACTCGACAGTTTCGGAACAGGGAAAGCACCTCCCTCATGTCCTGTGGTCGTTTCTTCGGATTCTTTTGCAGCAATTTACCCAGCACGATATCCAGTTCGGGAGTGCAGTTATCATTCAGACTTGAAGGTGCAGCAGCCTCTTCACTGAGGTGTTTTTTCAGCAGGTCGTTGGGGCTCAGCCCTGCGAATGGAGGGACCCCGGTCGCGACTTCGAACAGCGTCACCCCAAGGCTGTAGATGTCCGCCTGAATGGTTGGCGGCTTCCGCAGAATAACCTCGGGAGCGATATACGTTCTTGTCCCCATGATGCTCTTTTGCTTTCCCTTAATCAGCTTCATTACGCCTGATGCGACGCGACAGGAAAGGCTGAAGTCGATCACGCGAACTTCACCGCTCTTGTTCATCAGAATATTTTCCGGCTTGATATCGCGATGGATCCAGCCTTTCTCATTCATGTACTGAAAGCACTGGCATAACGCTTCGACCAGCTTTTTCAGTTTCGATTGTGTTGCCGGCTTTGAGGCACTGAGTTGATTCTTCAGTGTTGGTGCGCGGAAGTAGTCCATCGTGAAGAAACCGTGGTCACGAGTCATCTCAAGATCGTGCACACGGATCAGATTCGGATGCTCCAGTTGAGTTCCGACCTTGTATTCATGCTTCAGTACGGATTTACTTTCAGAATCTTTTAACTTGTCTGAAAGCAGCAGCTTCATTGCCATCGGAACAGTTCCGCCCTGCTCCACAACTTCCCAGATCTGCGTTGAGTTGCCCGACGCAATACAGTTCCGCAGTTCGAAGTTGCCGACGGTGTGTTGGTTGTCTGCCACTGTTCATTCCTCTCGCAACAAACTCTTTCAGGGCCGATCGGTCCGGACTGCACAGTCAGATTCGAACTGCTTTGCATGTCAAACCCAAGTTTGTGAATTTGTTCCGGCTGCCTACTGACAGGAATCGCCGCATGCCTCCGCACCCATAATACGGGAAACTTCGGAAAAAATGTCGAGATTTCAACGTCAGAAATTGTCGAAGCATGGAAAACGAGGCTGATTCGTTCCGTGGAACTGCGTCAATCGGCCCCCCTCCGCCCTGATCCTGCCGGGGCGATCTTCGGGAAGACACGCGTGCCAGCGCCGGGATCACATCCCCGATGAGGCGTTTTTGCTGGCTTCAATTGTGAGGCCGGTCGGAATCTGACATAGTTTGCCCACCGCGGTGCACCCTTTTGTTTGAAGAGTGCACGGGATCCGGTTCTTTCCAAAATCTTGCCGCAATGACCTTTGCAGGGGCTGTCTCATGCGATTCTCAGCACAATTCTTTGGCGTGCTTCTCAGTACACTGCTGTGTCTGCAGGTCAACTCGAGTCGCGCGGCAGATCGTCCTCAGCTTTCTCATTACTCCGGCAGTCTGATTCGGCCCGGTGGGGATGAATCAGAAATCCTGCGACGTTTTGAGTGCCTGCTGATTCAGAGTCCGACGACAGCATTCTTTCATGTTCTGGACGACCCGCGCCGCGGGTGCCCGTGGCCCGACAGCTTCGGGAGATTTCAGGCAGCCGCTGAAAATCTTGTTCAGCCCCACCTGACCTACCAGTACGAAGACTCCAATTACTTCCTGTCATTGCCCCCGCTGGTTCTAACTCTCCCGGATCAGGCTAACGAGAATACCGAATGGAAAGTAGGGACATGGACTTATCAGTTGCTCGAACGCACGGAACTTGATCAGGAGGCGGTCTGGGCAGTGGAGGCACGGGAACCTCGTGGTCGCCGCCAGAAACTGTTGATCAATCAGCAGACCGGTACACTGGTGCAGGCCGAGATGGATGTCTTTATGGGTCGCGGGGACCGTTTCCAAATGACCGTGCGGCGAATTTCTGCCGAACCCGTGCCAACCGCACAGATCGACTCCATCGCTGCAACTCAGGAAGATCTCCTGAAACTGCAGTCCACTCTGAATCGACGTCCTGACGCAGTCCTCGCCGAATTGTCTGAACGCCAGATTCAGGACGCGGCCGCTGCTCTGGATGATCTGAACACTGCATCCGAAGGAACGCCGCTGCAGCGGCTGGTTTCACGAATCAAGACCGACGTTGAACAGCAGCAGACGCGTGTTTCTGCCGTCGCCAGCCAGGCAGGTGCAATGGTCAACTCACGGATGCCGGCGTTCGCACTGCAACTGATTCACGGCGGGACGCTGGAGTCCGCTTCGCTTGCCGGCAAGACGACAATCCTGCATTTCTGGGAGTATCGGGATAAGCCGTTGTCAGAACCCTACGGGCAAACCGGCTACCTGGAATTCCTGTTCAACCGCTACCGCTCCAAAAACGTGGCGGTTGTGGGCATCTGTTGTAATCCGGAACTTCTGGATCCCTCAACAGTTCGACAAGCACAGCGTTCGGCAAGAAAGACAGCCGAATTCATGAACCTGAGCTATCCCATTGGAGGAGATGACGGCTCACTGCTTAAGACCGTCGGCGATCCGCGCGACAGCCGCGGACAGCTGCCGTTGTGGATCGTTATCAGTCCGGATGGGAAAGTCGTCCATTACCACGCCGGTTTCTATGAAATTGACGCGGCAACAGGTCTGAAACAGCTGGATGAAATCGTTCAGGCCGGACTGAAGTAATGGCACCCAACTCTCAGAAGTTGTAGGTGGGGTTGTCGACGTCGAAATCCAGATCTGCCAATTCGCTCGTCCAGCGGATTGCACTGTACTGGTAGTCCTCCACCAGCGGCGGCGGATTACTTGCGTTCTGCGGAAATGCATACTGTTGAATACGGACGACAATCTTTGATTTGGGGTCAATCCAGACTCGTGTCAGCTTGAACGGGAATTGCCGACGCGGCTGAGGATGACTGCTCTCAATCACATTGCAGGTTGTCTTCCCCATTTTTGCATCGCGGTAATATTTGACTTCGGTCTCGCCATAATTTGATTCCAGCTTCCACTGCCGAATCAGGTTTTCAACCAGTCTGGCGAGGCCAAGCTGCGTGATCGGATAACGGTTTTCGCGACGCACATCCGGGTGATCAGGGGCTCTGCGAAGCGTTCCAATCAGCGACAGTACCCCCGGTTCATGGATCAACAGGGAATTGTTGTTTCGGCCGTTTACGTAGATCACCTCGCGGCCCGCTCGTGGCTCCTCAAAACGCAGATAAACACTGAACGGCTCGTGCCGCAGTTTCACTTTGAGTTTCTGCTGGATGACCGAGTTGTCAACGATTTCGTATTTCTCAAACTGACACTCATAACCCGGCCGTTTTTTTACTTCCGCAAGTGATTGCTGCACCATTCGGAGCGGCCGAGCAAGTGGGTGTTCCTCTGCAACTCCGCAGGCACGCACGCGGGAGGCAATGAGACCGCATCCGGCCGTGATCGTCCCCAGCATCATTGCCCTTCGGTCAAGAATCGTCACGACTACCCCCCGGGTTACATTTCCTCGTTAAACTCAAGCCTTGACGATCACCGCCATGCAGGATCAGCCCCCAATCCTGGAGTGAAAATCGAATCTGTCAGGTTTCTCCCTGCAGCAAATTCGCCAGCCTGCCTGTATTGTTCGCGGAACAGGTTCCGATCTCAATCCCTGTCTTCTGAACCAGGACCACTTCCCCAGCAGATCACCCATAAACCGGCAGAATCTGCCGATGACAGGAAACCGTCCCGAATCCGTTTTGACCGAACTGCGTTTCCCACGCCAAAAACTGGAATTGTCCCGCAACAGGGCATGGTCTAAACTCCGGCAGATTTCGCCGAACAGGAGTGGCGTATCAATGCCGTGCGATGAGGATCGGAAGAATGGATTCCTCCCGAAACAGTCTGCTTTCAACTCTGTTGATGACGCTGCCGCTGATTGTGGTACCGCTGATTGCGATGCTGCGTCCGCCGGGGCCCACGGGTGGTATTTCAACCGCTCCCATGGCCGCATCCGAAACGCCGTGGCTAAACGATTTCGACGGGTTATTTCAGGAGGAGTTCGCCTCCGAAAACGCAACTGACACTCCAGCGGAATCAGATCCGTCCTGGAAGATCAATGCCGATCCATTCCTGCCCGGTGCAGCCAGCGCTGCGGCACCGGAAGCAACCGCACCGGAAGCAACCGCACCGGAAGCAACCGCACCGGAA
>JAFMMM010000417.1 GCA_017859815.1 Planctomycetota bacterium
CTGAACAGAAGTATCTTAAGCCTGCTCATCGCCTGGATTCTCTACGGGAAGCAGGCGTCCGGTCGTCTGCAGACCTTGCAGCGCGATCTGTTGCTGGGCAAACTTCGAACTCTGAAGGGACCTCGATTTGAGGTTCACGAAGACCTGATTCGGGACAGGCTGGATGGCCACGAATCACAACGGGGTCAGGTCGAACGGATTTTAGGGCAGGAATTTCCCCCGTCATTCCGCCAGCGAAATCCCAACACGGCGATCCAGTCCATGGAAGAACTCCTCGACTATCCCCAGGACGTCATGAGCTGGCTTGCAGATGCCACTGGAAAGCCTCCCCTGCCACCAGGACAGGGCCTGGAAAAAGCACGCTGTGTTGCCGAGCAGATGCAGTCTCTCAGATTGTTTTCGAACCTGAACCTGTTGGCAAAGACGATCCAGCAGCGGGTCAACCTCAGAAGAATCAGCCACCAGAGCGGAGTCTGAGATCGCAACCAAACGTTTGACCATGCGGCGTGATCACGATCACTTTAAGAGTATCAGTTCACTGCTGACAAAGTCGAACCCAGGATCGCGAAGGCGATCGCCGTCACGACAAGCCTGTCCACATCCCCTCTGTCTTCCGATTCCAATAATCCGCCCGTGTTGCACGGTCATCATCTCGCCGTCAAACATCGCACAAACCCAGCCTCCCGTGCCAACAACCAGTCTTGAAGCCGACGGCAATGTATTTCAAGCGGATGAAGCGTGGCCTCCACAACAGCTCTATTGAAATCAAACCGCGCGTCCTGCTCGCTGTCGCACTGCTGATGACACCGGCAATGCCGTTGCTCCCCACGCTACGACAGCAGGATTGACATTCGTTTCTGGAATTCCAGTACCGACGGAATCAGCACAACCGCCAGCAGCAGTATGCATGCAAAAAGAGCAAGTCCGCAACGACGACGCGAACCACCGTTTTTCGAACCGGAAACCAGCAGGCCAGGAACCAGTACCGCCCCCATCAGCAGCACCGACTGCGGAGCTGTCAAACGCCCAAAGTAATACCCCAGCAGCAAAGTCACAGCCAGAGCCCAGTTTGCCCAGCGAATTGTCGACTGTATTGCACTCGAGTTTCGCCACATCACGGCAACCAGCAGCATTCCCGTAAGAACGCCGGTCAGCGGCAGCACAGAAGCACCACCGCCAACCCACCCCCCCAGCATGACGACATTTGCAGTAATCTGCAGAGTCAGCAAACTGGTGCATGCGATCAGGATTCCGCGTCCGTGATTCCAGGATTCACCGTTGCTCACACGCTGACTGAACGCGTTCAGTGCGGCGGTGACAATCATCGCCTTAATAACGGCAACAAGTCCGTTTGCCGTCAATCCGAACAGCACTCCCTCAGACTGTACCTGCAGATGCACACTGCCGAACAGTACGACGGGAACCAGCAGCACCGAGGCAGCAAGTCGTAACCAACCGCCCCACGCGTACAGAAGCTGCGTGCTGCATGCCAACTCGGTCACGATTAACAGGGGCAGGCCAATCAGCAGCCACCGATCCAATGCACTCACCGGCGGCCATGCGGGAACAAGTCTCTGCATTACCAGGCCGACCGGGATGCCGATTATCAGCCCCAAAAGAACACGTCGCTGAAGAGACGGAATACTCGAAGATTCCAACGGGGCAACGCTGTTGCGTGGCAGTACTGCAGCACAGACAACCACAGCACACAACATCGCCCCGCCGAATGAGAATGTCAGCAGCCAGAGATCAGGCATGGATTATTTGCTCATGCCTTCGCAGTCAATGATCACAATCGCCTCGTCACCGATGGCACCGATCGCTCGCGGATCAAATTTGTAATCGCTGCGCTTCAGCCGGAGTTCTGTGGACAAACCAATACGAAGAACTCCACGAGATTCAATCTGTTTTCCACCCATCAGTTCTATTGTGATCTGACGTGTCACACCGTGCATGGTGAAGTCGCCAGTCACTTCATATCCTCCTTCGATCACCTTCACTTTCGTGCTGCGAAACTCGATGGTTGGAAACTGCTTCGTATCAAAATAATCGGGCTGTCGCAGATGCTCGTCCCTCGCCGCATTCGCGGTGTCAACACTGTCTGCCTTGATGGTCAGGCTGAAACTGGATTTCGACGGATCCTGACGATCAATTGAGAACTGACCGTCGACTTCATTGAAGCGGCCGTGGATCCAGCTGATGTCCAGATGCCGCGCTTTAAAACTCACGGATGAATGCACTGCGTCGTAAACATATTCTTCTGCAGCTGCTGCGACCGAAGAAGCAGAAATCACAGTCACCAAAAGAAGGACGTGCAGTGGAAACAGGCGGGACATCAACATGGCGGGCGCTCCTGAAGAGATCGAAAAACATCGAGGCAGAGAAGTTTCTGCAGCGAATGGATCGTAGACGGCCTGCAGCAACGGGTAAAGCAACCGTGCATGAACCGAGGTGCGGTCTGCGGCCCCGCATCGCATTGACGGAACCGGGCGCGCGATTCTCATTCCAATCCGCACCGCTCCTCGCTCTTTCCGCAGCTTTCAACAATTCGCATATTGAAGCAGTTCGGATCAACTGCCACCACAGGCGGGTGCAGTACGTATGCAACGAATTGAGGCAGCGAATTCTGCCAACTGTTACAGCGTCGCACACACCGGCTCAACAAGCGGGACAGTCGCAATTCCACGCGTGCCAAAATCAAAGTCCCTCGTCGATGCATGCGGTCGCGTCGGGTTTCTGATTGGTACACAGAGCGATTTCCCGCCCCAGCGACAACTCGCCCAGATCACCACAGCGGGAAGTATTCAGCAGCGATTGCGCGGAATCCTTCGACTTCCTCGCCCCCCCGTTGGGCCACCCCACCACAGCAATGCTCCACCGCTCACTAACTGCGATACGACCGTGACCACACAACCGCGACCGCAACGGGCGTTCCAAAGGGGGGCGTTTCGACCGAATGCGGGAAGTTGATTGCCAGAAATCTGCATCCATCGTGTGCAACACTGCCGGTCAATCGCGCTCCTGTCTTTCAGTAATTTCGTGGCAAATGGAGCGATCTTTACCCCCTGTCGAACATTTCCTCCTGGCGAACACCATTCTGATCATTCACCGGTGCCGAAAACGATGCATCGAGGCGGGTAAAACGACTGACCTGTTCAGCGAGAACTTGATATCGCGCTGGATTCTGAAAGAGGTGGTTCACCCGACCTGCCAACTGCGTATGCCGGACTCGGCTTCTCCAGCTTCTCACTCACCGGATTGAGGAAATCTCGGGGCACTCCGCCCGAATCCGCAAAACCCCCAAGGAAATCGCGTACTGAATCCCAAAAAGGATTATTGGCGGGTACCCCCGCAAATATGTACTCTCGACCATCGGGTTCGGAGTAGAGCGGTCAGCAGTGGCGCCCACCACCAAATGGTGAATATCCCATGAGATCAAGGGATGGTTTGATTCAGGTCCCCATTTCCAAACTTAGTCAGCTTGCGCTGGACAAGACGAAGCACTGACGAATGCATCTTTCCCCGGAAAAACAACTTGCTTCCCATCACCGTGGCGGTCCTGGACGATGCGGGTTTACGTTGATCGAGTTGTTGGCGGTCATCGCGATTATCGCCATCCTCGTCGGATTGCTTTTGCCGGCTGTACAGCAGGCTCGCGAGGCGGCTCGCAGAATTCAATGCACGAACCAGCTCAAGCAAATCGGGGTCGCATTTCACAACCACCACGATCAATACCAATACTTTCCCACCGGGGGCTGGAATTGGGATACGCCTCCCAGTTACTCCGGGGGCAGCCCTGATGTCGGGGCTAAACAGCGCGCTGGCTGGGGCTTTCAGATTCTGCCATTCATCGAAGCGAACGCAGTTTGGCAGGCCGGTGCGGAAGTGGCCATCGGCCAGACCAACCCCACTTTTTTCTGCCCCTCACGACGCAGTCCGCAGACAATCACGACGGCCGACAATTACTCCCCACCGGTTACGGGCACCAGCATTCGTCGCGCTCTCTGTGATTACGCAGGGTCCAACCGGGATGGCTCCGGTGTCATCCGTCGAAAGACTCCCCGCAAATTCCAGGACATTACGGACGGCACATCAAACACAATGCTGGTTGGGGAGAAACGACTCAATCGCGCTTTGCTGGGACAACCTCAGGAGGACGACAACGAGGGCTATACAGCCGGCTGGAACAGTGACACGCTGAGAAGCACGCGGAAAGTCCCGCTTGCAGACTTCAATGGGGCGGGCGATGGCGATGATCGCTTCGGATCATCCCACCCGGGAGCGTTTGTCGCCGTGCTGGCAGACGGGTCAACCCGAACGATCAGCTACCAGATTGATTCCAAACTGTTCGCCTTTCTTGGAAGCATTAACGATGGTCAGGTTGTCGGTGAATTCTAAGAATCGCCCCCCCAAAAACACTAGTCGTTCGGCTGAAAAAGAATCGCCGCTGTTTGCTGGAGTGTACATTCCACGAT
>JAFMMM010000418.1 GCA_017859815.1 Planctomycetota bacterium
TTTCGTCAAGGGACCAGCAAGTCGTTACCGTGTTGCGATGGCTTCGTTGCAGGCCTCGAGGGAAAATCCGGGGCCATCCCGAGTTTACGACCGGCCCGCTAATGGCCGGAATCTCTCCACGACAGCGGGTTGCAGGATTGGATGGCCAAACGAACCATGCAGACCTACTGCTGGAAGGCGGTGCCCCTAACGATCCGCAGGCCTCGGCTCAATTGCAGCCTCCGAGCGTCGCAATCATTCCACTTTGTAGGGAGCGTCTTCGGGGTTGGTGCGTCACTCTTTCAGCACGAGGTCGATGCACATGACGGATGCCAGCAATAACTTGCGAATGGCTCCTCCGGCAGGAAGTTCTTCATTGATCTGCAAAACATAGTTGTCAGCGCTGGTGAACAACTCTTTGCCAAGCCCGGACCACTTCTTGGTGACGTGTGCCAGTTCTGTGTCCCCTGCCATGAACCGAAAGTCCCAGCCAGTCCATTTGCCTTTGAGTTGGCAGATCGGCTTGTCGCTTGTGTCCAGCACGCTGAACGCCCCGCCGATGGAAAACAATTTTTGCTTGAAGCGGCCAAGCACCTGATCATTCTCGTCCGTCACGGTCACCTTCGACAGGAAAATTGAGATACCACGGCTCACTCGCAGGATCGGTTCGCCATCCGGTGTCCTGATCTGCAAGTTAAACGGAGTGTTGCGTTTGTAGTCGGTGAACCGCAGCATTTTCGAGATGATCCCGAGGTTCTCTTCCCGGCATTCCATCAAGACCTCGCCCGTCTCCGGGTCGTAAATGTCGTAGTTGCTCGATGCTTTGAACATCCCGACATGCTCTTTGATCAGAAAGAGATTCCGGTCCAGGGCTTCATTCATGGTTGTCGATTTCCTTCGTCCCAGGCTCCAGGTTTTCGCGGCAGTCATCCATTGATGTCCTGAGGCTAGCTGTTACCGTTTCAATCGTCAATTGGTGCTCTGTGCAAGTGCCGCCTGTCCCGCTGTGTTGCCCCGCTGTAGTGTGCGGCAGTTCTTTCTTCGCGCCGTCGGCCTGATTCGATGCTGGCAAACATGGCTGGTTCCCTCCGCTTCCTGCGTGGATTTGAAAGTGTTTTCCATGGGGCTCTTCGTACTGTTTTGGTGTCTGCCCATCAGCTCGCTCGCAAACGGCATCGGCCAACTGCCGCCCTGCCCCGCTGAATCTGATGCAGGTGCTGACCGGACATGGGATGGGTGGGAGCTGGCAAAAGCCATCCCGGCTGCGGAAGCGCATCAGGCAGCAGCGGCCGATGCGCGATTCCTGTTTGCTGTTTCCAGTACTCAAATTGCAAAGTACGAGCGTGGAACCGGGCAAAGAGTTGCCGTCAGTACAGGGCCGGCAAAACATCTGAACAGCGGCTTCTTCTGGAACAACAAACTCTTGTGTGCTCATTCCAATTATCCCGCAGTTCCGGAAATCAGCGAGATCAAAGCACTGGATCCGCAGGCGATGACTCTTTCGACGTTTCATCACTTTCATGACTACGGCGGAAGCCTGACCTGGGTGGTCCGACACAGGCAACGCTGGTGGTGTAACTTTGCCCTGTATGGCGATCGAAATGCAGAGACCTTTCTGGCCTGTTTCGATGATGACTGGAAAGAACTGCAGCGTTGGACATACCCACCCCAGGTGATTGCTCAACTGGGAAACTACAGCCTGTCCGGTGGACTCTGGCGGAATGACGTTCTGCTGACGACTGATCATGACCACGGCCGACTGTATCGATTGAAGTTGCCCGCTTCCGGTTCTGTGCTGCAGTTTGATGGTGTCGAAGCCGTTCCGTTCACTGGTCAGGGCTTCGCTGCCGATCCGCTGACGGGAGGACTGATTGGGATCCATCGCGGTCGCCGACAACTGCTGCTGATCAGGCCGTCGGACTAATCAGCGGCTGGCCCCTCGATTGGTCGCTGCATCTGCATTGCGCATACTTTCCCTTTGCCCGTGACCCGGTCGGGGGGGGGGGCCAAGCTGCGATTCAGGCGACCTCGTATCCGGCGATTCTGAGTGCGTCAATTGCGTCAGTCAGCTGGTTCTGTTTGACCAGCACGTAATCGGTCTCATACGTGGAGATCACGAAGACGCTGATCTGTTGCTGAGCCAGCGTTCCGGCGATGCTGGCAATGATTCCAACCAGACTGAAATCCAGCGGTCCGGCAACCTTCAGTGCCCGCCAGTCCTGTTCGCTGCAAACGTCGTTCGGAACGCTCTGCTGGTCGCACACAATGGACAACTCGTGCCGGTTTCGGGTCATGGAAACGAATTGCCCGTTCGCCCATTCCGGAACGGGACTGTCCGGACCCAGCCGACAGATGGCCAGGGTCTGGGGCAGGATCTGCAGTGTTTGCAGGTTGGCCGCTGCAGCCTGATAGCCATCGCATTCAGGAAGAGGCTGCCGCGGGTATTTGGCGTAAGCGGCATCCTGTTGAGAGAGGCGGCAAAGCAAATATCGTGCACCGGTTCCGGAGATGATTTCGCGCATGTGCCGGCATGTCTGGCAGGCTGACTCCATAGCTGTCGTTTTCCATTCCTGTCGGGGCATCGCTCCCTCGCGAAGTCATCAATAGCGATCCTGTTCCGATTCGCCCCAGACACGGGGGAATCCGTCGGGATCGATTTCCACATGCACCACCGCCGGGCTGCAACAGACGGGACAGTCTTCGACATATTCCTGACTCGCCCCCCCGGAGGGATCGATCGGGACGATAATTTCCTCGCCGCAATTGTCGCAGATGTAGCTCGCTTCATCTCTCATCAAGTGTCTTTCCCCCAGTTCAGCAGATGGTTGCGTTTGCTGCAGACAGTCTGATCGGCCGGCCGTTCCAGCAGATCTTCCTGCGGAAATTGGCGAGACCGAGGGTGTCAATTCCGAGCGAGTCAAAGACGACTCCCGTCCTCGAAACTACTGATCTGTCCGTTTTCGATTTCTACCCTGATCTCACCCGTGCTTCCGGGACCGAAGTAACCACCGGCTTCGAGCAGGGTAATTTTTCCCGCTGAGTCTGTGAATTCAACACTGAGATGACTGTCGGACTTTGCGGAGACAACTCCGGTGCGTTCATGGCCTGCGGGAAAGTCCCCCAACGATGTTTCCGAGCCAGTCACAATCAGTTTGAGATCCTGCAATTGCTGAGGACCGGCATTGCGTACTGTGACGTACAGACGAGGCCTGAGAATCAAGGAGACGAGAAAGACAATGAGCCCCAGCAGAAACAGTCTGAGCAGCCAGCGAGCCAGGCTGATCCGAGGCCGATTTTTTTGCGCCGCTGCATCGGAAGACACATCGCTGGACTGTGGACTGTTCATGGTCGTCACCTGTGGGTTGTGCCCTATTTAAGAACGTGTGGCGTGCCAGTTCAAGAGCATGTGCCCTGCTGTGGCTGCCGATGAGAGGCTGCCGTTTTCTGCTGCACTGAGCTCGCTGGCTCTGAATCGAGAACTGCAAAGTGAGGGCTGCCGCACGGAATTCTTCGCGTTGCTGAAGACTCGGGCGACAAGATCTTCTCCGCTGAAGATCTTCAGTCAGCCACCTGCGACAACAGGATCACTCTGGACGCAAAATGACGGTTTTTTGACTTTATCCGTTAGTTTTGATCCTGCCTGCTGAAGTGATTGGTCCGTTTGTGCCGATGAAAGCAGTGGTACGGGGGGCTGTACTTGGTGGCCCAGTCTGACTATTCCCATGATCTCAGGATCTGATCGAGGATATCAACAATGCGAAAAAACTCGTTGCTGCATGGTATTACCAGCATCGCAGTTTGTGCCGGAATCTTTTTCTCCAGTGTCGCTTCCGCGTTTGACGGAGCACCTGGCAAGATCGCTCGGGATATCGAACTGTCTGAAGCGGGTGCTTTGAAGGGAATGGTTGTTTCCACCGCGGGATCTCCGCTTGCTGATGCGGCCGTCAGACTACAGTTCGCTGGCTCGCCCGTAGCAGAGACTCGCACGGATGCAGACGGACGTTTTCTGATTCGTGGTGTGCGGGGAGGGCTGCACAGCCTGAATGTGGGATCAACGAACACGTCAGTGCGACTTTGGACAAACGGAACCGCACCAGCAGCGGCTCGCAATCAACTGGTCGTTTCCGGCAGCGAGTTTGTAATTCGCGGTCAGTACGCCGACTGTCCCCCTCCGGTTTGCGTTCCCTGCACCGGTGGGCTTGGGGCAGCTTCACTGCTCTCCATTGCCGCTCTTGGTACCGCGACTACGGCCATTATTCTGGCCGTGAACGCCGAGGACGAAGTTGACGATCTGAAAGCTTCACTGGCCTCTCCCTGAACGAGGCCAGTTTCTGAATCTACACGTCGAAGGGGCCCGCGGGATCATTCTCGCGGGCTCTTTTTGTGTTCGTTTCCCAGGGTGATCTCAACTATGCGGTTCAGAGTTCAGCGAACGCCGCGTCCGCTGCAGCCAGCGTTTCTTCGATGTCGGCATCCGTGTGGACTGCAGAGAT
>JAFMMM010000419.1 GCA_017859815.1 Planctomycetota bacterium
GAGAGACCCTGGCAATTAACCGAGGGGCCGGGGGCACTCATTGGTTCACCAGCCGGACGATGAATCCGTTGAGGGGCGGAGTCTAACCGACATTTTGATTACTGATCCACACAGCCTGATAGGGAGCGAGTTCGAGC
The DNA here is from genome assembly GCA_017859815.1 of Planctomycetota bacterium. Lineage (GTDB taxonomy): Bacteria > Planctomycetota > Planctomycetia > Planctomycetales > Planctomycetaceae > SXXK01. Next base: position 138 of record JAFMMM010000419.1, read on the forward strand.
ATTGACGAGAGGTCGTCATAACGTGTCCCCGTTAACAGGTCGCCCCAGAGTTCATCAGCGATCAGGTTGAGTTCCGCCAGTGGAATTCTCCGAGCAGTGTTGCTGATGTTGTGCAGCGCGAAGATGCATTGGTTTCGTGACGGGCTCTCTCGCCAGAACGCAAAAACATCGTCCCCGAAATGCAGCGTGTATTGCGTTGCGTTGGGGTGAAACGCCTCCTGCTTTGAGCGAATCTGGATTTGTCGCTTTAGCTCACGGAATACTCTGGCGGCGGGCGTTTGTTCATCGTCAAGCGCCTGTTCGATTTCCTCCAGATCCCATCGATGCCGATTGATGGATCGTGACCGGCCTGTTGCCTCAACCAGTTCATGATCGTTGGGCGTTGCCAGAAGACTGTGGATATAGATGCCGGGAATTCCTTCGAGCCCAAGCATGATGGTATGCGCACAGAGAAACCGAGGCACCTGGAAGTCGTCAGTCCCCGCGGAGATGGTGCCCTGCAATGCATCAAACAGCGAGATATTTACTTCGTAGGGTACGTCCTGTCCGTCCGGCATTCTTCGTTGAGATACCGACCCGCCAAACTGACGCATTGTCGCAAGGAATTCATCAAGTTGCCGTGCCGTCAATAATCCCTCGGTGGGTCTGATACCAATGCCATCGTGCGATGCGATGAAGTTGAAATAGGTACGTCCCTGACGCGCTGGAGGCATGGACATCATCCACGTCTTCAAATGGCTGCAGTTCCCGGAAACCAGTGTGTGAATCAGAAGCGGTGGCAGAGAGAAGTTGTAGATGATGTGTGCTTCGTTCTCGTTCCCGAAGTAGCTGAGGTTTTCTCGATTGGGAACGTTTGTCTCCGTGATGATTGCGGCATCAGGACTGAGTAGTTCCAACACCAACCGCATCAATTTAATCAACTCATGGGTTTTCTCGTGGTGAATGCACGGTGTTCCCGATTCTTTCCACAGATACGCGACCGCGTCCAGTCGCAAAAGTTCGACTCCGTGCTGAACGTAGCGACGAAGCACCTGCAGCATTTCCATCAGCACGTCCGGGTTGCTGTAATCCAGATCGAGCTGATCCGGACCGAACGTACACCATGCACAGCGTTTTCCCTGCGGCGTTTCGAAGGGTTGTAGTAAATTCGAGGAGCGTGGACGAACAACCTTCGACAGGTCCCAGTTGTCATCCGGAACAATAAAATAGTCACATCCAGGTTGAATTCCCTGGCGGAACTGATCGGCCCAGACACTCTGTGAAGAACAATGATTCAACACCAGGTCTGACATCAATCGGTAACTCGACGCCAACTGCTCAATATCAGTCCAGCTGCCCAGTCGCTGATCGACCTGACAAAAATCAATAACGGCGAATCCGTCGTCTGAGCTGAAGGGGAAGAAAGGAAGCAGATGCACACCGGTGAACGTGGAACGCAGCCGTCGGTCAAAAAAACCACGAAGCGTTTGAAGCGGCTTTTCTCCTGATGCGACAATGGAATCGCCATACGTGATTGCAATCACGTCGCTCTGGTCCCATTTGTTCGTGCCGGACGCCGGCGATTCACGCAATTCGTGCAGGTCAAGTTCCTGGAACAGCCGGTCCACAAAGTCTTCCGCACCGCCCTCACCGTAGATCGCAGCCACGTGCCGCTGCACGCGATTCTTCACCTTTTGCTCAGACTGCGACGGAAACAGCGTTCCCTGTCTGGTGCAGTACTGCAACTGATCCTGTTCCACGGCTTCAACGAATTGTTCATAGATATCCGGAATCGCTGAAGTCACCTGTCGCCAACTTGGCATGAAGTGAGTTGCTGAGGGACTATCAAGGAATTCGTGTCCAGCGCGGATGATGTTTTCCGCAAACAGCTCCACAGCCTGAATCTCACTGTGAAGATCGTAATTCAACCCGTTGAAAACGGCGTCGTTGCGGTAACTCTCCACAAGATCGAGCGCCATCCGATAATAGGTCGCTCGCAGCGTCCGTATCCGCTCCGTCTCAAAAACCTGTCCCTGAGTCGCCAGCTTTCGAAATAACGAACGTGCAATATCACCGGTCATTCGGGACAAACCACGATTCCGATCATCTGCCGAGACGCTCTGGTGCTTGTGGTCATAAAAGTCCGCAATGTCGACCTGGCAAATTCGATTGGTTGAATAGTTTCGGTGCATTTCTGACAGAATGCCCATCTCAAGACCCCAGTCACCCGGAATCCGAATGTCTTCAATGACGTCTTTCTGCAGTGCAAATTCTCCAGCAAGGGCGTAACGAAAGCTGTCGAGGAAATTCAGGTAGGAACTGGCCTGACTGACTGTCGAAAACGCCCTCAAAAGCGGCGTCACGAACAGCCGAAACACGCGGCCATGCATGGACTGCCTGGCTACCCGTGCGTAATAGCCTTTGCAAAAGCTGTAGCTAAACTGGGGATTCGCCAGCGGATAAAGCAACTTTGCTGGAAGACTGCGGTGGTATGTGGTGATGTCACAGTCATGCAACGCAACGGTTTGTGCACAGCCCGATCCCAGCACATAACCAAACATGTACCAGACGTTCCGACCTTTACCCGGTTCCCCAGGCGTTAGTCCGCGTTCTTTCAATCGCTGCTGGATGCGCTGCATTCGCGGTCCGTCGTTCCAGATCACGCGGGTCTTCTGTGGCAGCCGTCCAAAATAGGACAGAGCATGGCGGTACTGCGACTCATCAGCCTGGTCGAGACCCACTACGATCTGATTTAGATAGGGGACCTCAGACAATTCCTCAATGATTCGCTGCAGGGCGGGTCGTTCGAGTTCAGAGTAGAGACTCGGCAGGATCAAGGCCATGGGGCGTTGTTCACTAAACCTGAGAAGTTCGGCCTCAATGTCCTCCAACGGTCGGGTCTTGAAATCGTGAAATGTGGTGACAACACCGTGTTGATGAAAATCAGCCATGCCTGTTTCTCCCTGTTCCCGGTGGAACAAAATTCCTTGAGCGGCTTCTGTTGCACGCTCTGCCCTGCACGCTTCGCCAGTTCCCGGATGTACTCAGCCAAGCAGCTTTAGCACCTCCGCATTCCAGCCGTGACTTGCTGTCTGGGTTGCATAGATGACTCTCGGCGCCTTCGGTCTGAGCATGCAGGAACCGGTTCGCATGGATGGAAGCACAACTGCGACGTCGGCAGCATTCAGCATTTCCTCGTCGTTTTGACTGTCACCGAGGGCAATGATCGTTGCAGCAGAACAATCCTGATTGACGGTCAGCACGTCGCGCAGCAAACGCAGGCCGGTGGACTTATCCGTTTTCCCCATCAAATGATCGAAACGCCCTCCCCGCAGCATGCGAATGCCGTAACGCAGCAGTGTTCTGCGAAAGGCTGTCCGTTCAGCGGGAGTACCGGTCCAGATGATCGGTTCCGTGGCCAATCTCTGGCTGGCGGAATCTGCCGCAGCGTGTGACAGTCCCGTCCGCAACGCGATTTCTTCAGTACTCCAGTCTGCGAATCCTGCGAAGCGGAACCCCATCTGTCGCCGCAACCGCAGGCTGACTGATCGAATGACGTCTCGTGAAATACCGGTCCGGACGTACCGAAACTCGCCACATCTGCCAGCCACGGACAATCCGCCGGGAATTTCCACCGCCTGCGGGAATCCGATGATGCCTCCATTCTCTGCGATGAGTGGCGCTGTCAGATTCAGAGACATCGCCAGCGGGACCATCTCTGCCAGCGTCTTGCTTGATGCCAGCACCAACGGAACGCTGCGTTCGCGAAGTGCCTCGATCGCGGGCAAGGCGGCATCGAACCGATATTGCTCATCCAGAAGCGTGCCATCGAGATCTGTAAAAACGAGATACGGGTTGGTCCTGTGACTCCGGGCAATTGTACTGCTCATTTCCTGGGTGTCGCCGCTTGCTCCGGTGGTGAACATCGCCCGACTGTTTCGATCGATGCTGAAATTGCTGTCGTCGCGATCCCTGCGCGCCCCTTGTGCAACTGTGATCAACGTACGCCATGAGAGTTGTCTCCGTCGTAGCCGCGAATCACGCAGTGTCTGGTTCGGACACCAACGCGGTGCGCGGTTGATTGTTCAGCGCATCAGTAGAGCAATCCTCGTGCCACTGGAGTCGCTGAGACCCACGTTCGAGTGGAATCAGCCCCGCGCTCCACATCGCAACCGTGACTGCTGCAACGAGAGGCAAAGGGAGACTCGCTGTCTAATTTATTTGCAATGAAATCTACCGGGATTGACTGCAGTGCCTGAAATGCGGTCACAAATGTCTGTTCCGCAGGCAATCGGCTGGTACTGCCAGCCGCGCAGATGTCGGGCATTGT
>JAFMMM010000420.1 GCA_017859815.1 Planctomycetota bacterium
CAGCAGACGGCTTTCGACTGGTCACAATGCGAAACATCCGCACCATTCGCTGGTCGACCGAAGCCGCCGATCGCAGGAGTTCCTGTTGGGCCAGATTGCGTGCCGCTTCCACAAATGTGACTCCATTCATCAATGCCAGCGCCTGCAGCGGAGTATTTGTGCGGCTGCGATTCACCATGCACGCCTCTCGTGATGTTGCATCGAACGTGACCATCATTGGCGGCGCCACTGTTCGTTTCCAGTACGTGTACAGACTGCGGCGATAAAGATCCGGGCCTGTCGACTGTACGTAGTCAGTGTCCGTGGCGATCTCCTTCCACAACCCCTCAGGCTGATAGGGCTTCACTGATGGTCCGCCAACCGTGTGATTGAGAAGCCCGGCAACGAACAATGCCTGATCCCGAATCGCCTCTGCAGACAACCGCCTCCGAGGTCCCCGAGACAGCAGGCGGTTCTCCGGATCACGCTCCAGCTGTTCCGCCGAAGCACGCGATGACTGACGATAAACCGCACTCGTCACAATCAGTCGCTGCATCGCCTTTATGTCCCAGCCGCTGCGAACGAATTCGCGAGCAAGCCAGTCCAGCAGTTGCGGATGACTGGGCGGTTCTCCCTGCGAGCCGAAATCTTCCGATGTCCGCACCAGCCCCCGTTCAAAGTAACGCTGCCAGAAACGATTCACGGCAACTCGAGCGGTCAGCGGATTCTCCTGACTTAACAACCACTCCGCCAGGTCCAGTCGATTCTCATGCCGCCCAACGAAACTTCCTGCAAACGCCTCCGGCACGCCCGGCCGGACAGGCTCACCCGGACGATCATACTGGCCACGCTGCAACACATGAGTCTGTCGCGGCGTTGACATTTCCTGCATCACCATCACCGTCGGGATCTGATCCAACAGTTCCCGCAGGTCCCGCCGCAGCTGAGTCGGCTGAAAAAAGACGTGCCGGAATTCCGCCGCAGCTCCACGCTCCAGAAACACGCGTTCCAGCTTACGCCGCTCCGCCGGACTGCGGTCGTGAAACTCCAGCGGCAATATCTCACCGACGGTCTTTTCAACCGCCAACAGCTCCACCTCCGCCGCTGTCAAATCCCGCGTGTATACCCGAATCTCGTCGAGGCCGCCGTGAAAATTGCTCTGACCACCGCCAATCCGCAAGGGCTGCTTCGCCACGGCAAACGTCTGGTTCAGTCCATCATGGACCACCTGCAGCGGCGCTTCTTTGCCATTCAGATACAGGCGAATTCCGGACGCAACACGAGAGCCATCGTAAACGACAGCCAGATGAACCCACTCACCCGCCGTTAATGACATGCGGCTCTGCACCCGAATCGAATCATCGAGCCAGCGTTTCACCAGATTGACCTGCACCTTCCCTTCCTGCAGGTGCACATAGTAGCCCGTCCCCTGCTGCTCCGGGATCATTCGAGAAATCACCGTGCCGCTCAGCCTGTCCGGGCGAATCCATGCTGTCAAACTGAACCGATCAAAGTATCCAAATTCCGCCACATCACCCGTTTCCACCGGGACGTCATCGACCACCACAGCCTGGCCGACACTGCGAGACGCCCACTTTACCGACCCGGCAGTCACCTCAGCCTGCTGCTCCGTCACAGAATCCTGCAGATTCCCTTCGCACGCATAATGCCGCAATAAACCGTCAGTCAGGCTCCACTCCGGCTCTGCAGGCGCATCCACCGTCTTTCGCCACTGCTCAACAGCTGTTCGCAACTGAGCAGTGGTGCCTTCAGCCAGTTGGTCAGCGGCATCAATCCGCTGCTGCAACTGACTCCACTGTTGCTGTTGGTGTGGCAACGGAGCCTTGATGAATGGCGGCGAATTTCCCTCTTTGATGGCACGCCCGGACTCCGGCAGATTGTTGAACCAGGCAAAGGCGCGGTAGTAATCTTTCTGCGATAACGGATCGTACTTGTGATCATGGCAACGAGCACAGCCCATGGTCAGGCCCTGCCAGACCGCAAATGTGGTATCCACCCGGTCTGCCACGTACTCCACCTGATACTCTTCCGGGATAATGCCCCCTTCCGCGTTGCCCCGATGATTGCGATTGAATCCCGTTGCAATTCGCTGCTGCAGCGTTGGATCAGGCAACAAATCCCCAGCCAGTTGCTCTGTCGTGAACTGATCAAAAGGCTGATTGCGGTTGAATGCATCAATGACCCAGTCGCGCCACCGCCACATCTCTCGCGGGCCGTCGTTCTGGTAACCGCTGGTGTCCGCATACCGAGCCGCATCCAGCCAGTCCACCGCCATGTGCTCACCATACGCCTCGGAACTCAGCAGACGATCGACCACTCGCTCCCACGCATTCGCCTGTTGATCAGCAAGGAATGCATCCACCTCTGACAAAGTGGGAGGCAGCCCGGTCAGGTCCAGACTGACACGCCGAATCAAGGTCTCCCGGTCAGCTTCCACGGCAGGCTGCAGTCCGGCAGCCTCGAGACGAGCCAGCACAAAATCATCAATCGGATTTCTACGCCAGTCCGACCGGCGCGTTTCCGGGAGCGGACGATCGCGTGGTGGGACGAACGCCCAGTGTTCGGACCATTGACCGCCTTCCTCTATCCACCGCGTGAGAAGTTCTTTCTGGGATGTGGAAAGTTGACGCTCAAAATCCGATGGAGGCATCACAACATGAACATCGCTCGACCAGATTCGCTGATGCAGCAGGCTTGCCTCCGGCTGTCCGGCAGCAACAACAAAACCGCCATCCCGCCGGGAAAACAAACCAGCCTGCTGATCCAGACGCAGTCCGCTGGTTCGTTGTGACTCGTCCGGCCCGTGACAGTCAAAACAAAGGTCCGAAAGAATCGGCCGAATCTGGCGATCAAAGCTGATTCGGTCTGCATCGTCCTGAGGCGTTGCCAGAACTGTGTCTGCAAGCAGGAACACGCTCACACACAACAGGATTGCTGACATCGCCCGGCAAGGCACTCTCCAGGCACACATCACTTCTCTCCGTCAAGACTATTCAACCGCGGGTTACGGTGCCGCAAGCGTATCAGAAACGCCCCCTGATGCACGTCGCAGGCCGTCTCAATGATCTGATCGACACCTCTGACGTCATCCTTGTACTGCCTTCAACCGCATGCTGCTCCAACACTCGCGACCCACGTCTTCGCGTATTCCACGACATCGGCCCGGCTCGAGCGACATAACACGGTACGAACAGTGAAATGCAGCAATTCCCCGCATGTTGGAAGCAATCGGCGAAGTGCTGCCGCAAAACTCTTTGCTCGCGCTCTGTAAGGCAGACTGCTGCCAGCTCTGTACGCCGACTGAATGACCCCGCAACTCAGCATGAACGACCACGCGTTTGATTCCCGCGAGATACCTGCTCCGCCTTGACCGAACTGCACAGTGACTCCCGTCACATGTCGATGGATTCAATTGCAAAGCACAAACAGTGCTCCCGGCCTTTGGCTGCAAAGAATCCAGCGTCAAAAGCCTCAAGTCTTTCTTCAACAAGCACGCGTGTTGCATCGAGAGACGTTGAAACTCCTGCATGAAATTCCGTTATCACTCGCACGCAGTATTCACTACACTAATGTTCCTACCGGAAACATGATCTTCTTACTCGACCCTGCGTTCGAAGTGCTGCGTTCCCGCAAACACTGCCTGTTCAGCCATATGGATTGGTCGCAACCGCCACAATCCCTCGGCTCCCGGACTCCCGCTGAATGCCCAATCTGTCATGCGATTTTTCATCGTTCCCCTGCTCCTTCTGGCTGTCTCGTTGTGTCCCGCCTGCGCAGACGAACACGCGTCTCCTCCTACGCTGCAGGATGCACGGCAGATCGGACGACAAAACTCCCGTTTTTTGAAATCGGTCGGGGCAACGCAACCAACACCGCCGGAAAACGTCTCGGAAACAGAGACGCAGGTTGCCCCAACAGCGGACCTGCTTACGTATCAGCAGTCCATCCTCAGCGTGCTGCAACAAAACTGCCTCGACTGCCATGGACCACGGAAAGAAGAAGGAAGGCTTCGTGTTGATCAGCTCAACCCGAACCTGCTTACCGGACCGGACGTCGATCAGTGGCGGGAGATTTACCATGTCCTCAGCAACTCCGAAATGCCGCCGGAAGACGACAGCACGCCACCACTGCCGGAGACCGATCGAGGAATGGTCGTCGAATGGCTCAGCGGCGAGCTGAATAAGGCCTCCATCACTCGCAGGAACAACCAACAATCCTCCTCATTCCGTCGCCTGACAAAATATGAATACAACTACGCCCTGCAGGACTTGCTGGGATTGCCGTGGTCACTGGCGGAAGAGTTGCCCCCCGAAACAGCCACAGAAGATGGTTTTCAAAACAGTTCACCACTCCTGCAAATGTCACTCCAGCAGTTTCAGAGCTATCGTGGTATCGCCCTGAAAGCACTGCGACGTGCCACGGTTTCCGGACCGCGGCCGC
>JAFMMM010000070.1 GCA_017859815.1 Planctomycetota bacterium
GAATGCCTGGAGCACCCGGAATGCCCGGCGGAATGCCTGGAGCACCCGGAATGCCTGGTGGGATGCCTGGAATGGGCGGTGGAATACCGGGAGCACCGATGGGAACAACATTACCAGACACGGTGCTTACAAAAAGCCGCGAGTTTCTTTGGAGCAACGAGTTCGCAACGGCAGTCGCAAGTCAACTCCAGTCATCCACAGACCTCTCTCTGGCCCTACCATTTCTGAAGTTGGCGGCAACCATGCCGTGCAAATCAGTCCGCAGTGCTGCGTACGACTTATTCGCTCGGCAGGAATCTGCGGGAGCAGATCCGCTGAACGCACAGTCTTTCTTTGCAACGTCTGTTTATGATCCGGGCATGCTGGTTTCACTGAAATCGCTTACCCGCCCGGCTCGCACCAAATCCGGAGATGAAACAGCCTCACTCGATTCGTGGGGACTTGCCAGACGTCAGATGGTGACCGCATGGGCTGGCCAGTTACGCAACATGTCACTTTCGCCGGGCGGAAAACTGAAATCAGAGGTGCGGGGCTTTCCTGTGAGGGCCCATCGTGGTGCGGAATTTGATTTCGTCGGCCAGATGCAGTTCGGCGGAAGCGAAGAGGACATTGCGACGACTCGAATTTCGTATGCCCGTTTGAATTTCACTCCAAAGCGTCCGAAGGATCAGGAAACCGTTCTCAAACACTACGAATCTTCGTCTGCCGGCATTCAGTTTCCGGATGCTGCCAGCCAATTACTTTGGCTCGATGGCGTCAAGACAACGACATCGGGAGTTCGCAGAACGATCGACGTATTGATCCAGCCCGGATCGGTTGGTGCGGCTACTGGTGGCGGCGGTCCTCCGGGGTTTGGGGGAGGTGAAATGCCAGGCGGTGGAATGGGAGGCGGCTCCACCTACACAATCGAAGTTGTCGTTGTCGAATCTGAAGATCCGGGCGTATGAAACGGTTGCTCTGGCTGGATTCTGCGGCTGCAGTCTCGAATTTCGAGGAAGCAGAAACGCAGCCTTGCGATCAATGCTGAAAGGCCTTAGACTCCCGACCCTTAAAGCGATGGGACGATCCTCGGCAACAGAACGCCGGACGATTTTTCATTCGCGGGCAGATAGCTCAGTTGGTAGAGCACAGGACTGAAAATCCTGGTGTCGGGGGTTCGATTCCCCCTCTGCCCATCTTAAAAACGGCTCGTCGTTTCAAACGGCGGGCTGTTTTTTTTGGGCTGGTAGGTGGTGAGGGCATGATCCCGGGATTCAAAAACGCAGCGTCAACTTGCGGCCTTGTCTCAGTTGATCAAGGCGGGATCCGTTGGTTTTGTCGAACAGCCGCTCCCTTCAAACCCTCGCTGCTGTTGACGCCTGCGTGCCAGTGTCTGCATTCCCCTGCGGCTTACAGCACGGCTGAACAGCCGAAACAAGCCGGTCCAGCCGCTGCTGCAGACAATTCAAAATCCGCGATGCCGTCATCGCTGAAGCCATGATTCGATTTTTTTTCTGGCATTCAAATGTCATACTTGGCTTCGATCCATTGCAGTTGTGCTGAACAGGTCATACCTGCGGACCGCCGCTGGACAACTGCATCACCTCTTTCTGTACCACCACGGGACCTCGCGGTCTCCCGCCGGAGCATGCACAATGAAACCATCCTCAAGCGGCAATTCGCGCCGTAACTTCCTGAAATCTTCCACAGCAGCAGCTGCAGCTGCCGGTTCTTTGAGCAGCCTCGCGCAGGGCGCGTGGGCCGATGAAAAGAACACGATTCAGCTGGCCCTCGTGGGATGCGGCGGGCGCGGCACTGGTGCCGTAACGAATGCGTTCGCGGTTGACAATGGCCCTCTCAAACTGGTCGCAATGGCGGACGTTTTTGAACGAAATCTTGAAGGCAGCTACGGCCGTCTGAACAACCAGTATGGCGAATCGGGCAAGATGGATGTGCCTCCGGAACGGCGATTCGTGGGCTTCGATGCCTATCGAAAAGCCATGGACAGTCTGCGTCCGGGTGATGTTGTGATTCTGACAACACCGCCGGCATTTCGCTGGGTGATGTATACATATGCCATCGAAAAAGGCCTCAATGTCTTCATGGAGAAACCGGTTACCGTCGACGGGCCCACCACTCGCCGCATGCTGGCTCTGAATGAAAAGGCGGTGGAGAAGAATCTGAAGGTGGGTGTGGGCCTGATGTGCCGTCACTGCGAGGCTCGCCGTGAACTTCACGATCGCATCCAGGACGGCGAATTGGGCGATCTGGTTACGCTCCGCGCCTATCGCATGGCCGGCCCCACGGGAACGGCTGCCACCGGACCGAAGCCGGACGGTGTCAGCGAGCTCATGTGGCAAATCAGCCGCTTCCATGCCTTTCTCTGGCTCAGCGGCGGTGCTGTCAGCGACTTCCTGATTCACAACATTGACGAGAGTTGCTGGATGAAGAACGCGTGGCCGGTGAAGTGTGTCGCCAGTGGCGGCAGACATTATCGTGGCGACAATGTCGACCAGAACTTCGACACCTACTCGATGGAGTACACATTTGAAGATGGGACAAAGCTTCTGATGAATGGCCGGACAATGCCAGGCTGCTATCAGGATTTCTCCAGCTACGCTCACGGCACCAAAGGCCTTGCAGTGATTTCCAACGGCGGTCACTGGCCATCACGGGCTCGCATGTACAAAGGCCATGAGATGAACGATCGCAATCTGATCTGGTCGTTTGGAAAGGAAACGAATAATCCTTATGTGGATGAATGGAAGCACCTGATTGCTGCGATTCGAGAGGACCAGCAGTACAACGAAGTCGAGCGGGGCTGCATGGCCAGCCTTGTCACATCCATGGGCCGCATGGCTGCTCACACAGGGCAGGAGATTACTCTGGAGCAGATGATGAACTCTGAGCACGAATTTGCTCCGGACATTCAATCTCTGACTCTTGATTCCGAATCGCCGCTGAAAGCAGACGCCGACGGCTTCTACCCGATCCCACTGCCAGGTCTGGAGAAAGGTCGGGAATACGCGGGCTGACAAAACCGGAGAGATTGCAGCGATCTCGGCTGTGATCTTCTGAAACACCTGTTTGGAGGATGGTGAATCACCAGCTTCGACACTGCAGGGTCGGCGTACACAGGTACGCCGACCCTTTTTCTTTGAGGCTGCAGGACAGAGAACCCTCTGCTGTCCTCATCAGGCGGCAGACTCAGGAATCGGCAATTCCTGCTGAAATTCAGCCTGTCCCGCAAAACATCGGCAGAATTTTCCGGATTACAGTCAGTGGGACGTCTCAGAGTCAGAAACGGTCTTGCCGCAAAACGCGGTTATCGTTGAACTGCGTGTTATTACGGGAGTTTCTCGCACTCCGTTGATTAAACCACACCGCTGACCTGTTGGACGATGACAGCAAAATCGTCGTCTTTCTGGTTTTGTGTGTTTCATCCACGGCTGCGGGCTTTTATTCAACCCGTTGTATGGATTGTACCGACTGTATGAATGGTGACGTGCGCCCGTGCGCAAGCGTTCTGTACCAATGATCCCATCGATTGGGATCATTCCAGAGTGCCATTCGGGGTCGCCACCCTACTCTGATATTATTTTCTGACTCAGGTAACTCGAAATGCTTCTGAACACCTGGCTCTCTGTTGCTCGTCGAAATCTCTTCTCCAATGGCCACCGCAGGGTGAACCGCAGCAGAGCACAGCAATCGGCCAATCCGGAGCAACTGGAGCAGCGGACTTTGTTGTCGGTCAACGCTCTGGTGATTAACTCCGAGAATTTCGATCTGTATACAAACCCTGCCGGCGGACTTGAAGTCGACACGACGGACCTGGTGGGTTACGACGGACTGGTCCTCGAGGGATTTGCCGTCTCACCATCCTCCGGCGACGCAATTTCCATTGATTTGAGCGGAATTCTGCTGAAGCGGATGGCAATTGAGTCTGTCACCGTGGCGGACTTCAACAGTCTGGCCATGGACATCGATCTGACCAACGTCACCGGGCTCGAGTCAGTCGCGATCGAAGACGTTCGGGTCGCCGGCGAAGGCCGAGCCCTGGACCTGAGTTTCAGTAACACGGATACCGGCTCACTGACTATTGAAGACAGCACTCTGCCCGGCCTGAAGATCTCAGCACTGGCCGGGTCGAATATCAATAATGGACTGGTGACTGAAAACGTCATCGAAGCGACAGAGGGCTTCGAGGGCGTCGTACTGAATGTGCTTAGCTCTCCTGGAATCGTCAGCACGGCTGACAACTTCCGCATCATCAACAACGCGCGAATCAATACCAGAGACAAGGATTCAGTCCGCATCAATGCGACCGCCGGGCTGGATGGAACAGACAGTACCATTGCGGAACTGTCCGGGCTCACCATTGCAAACAACAGCATCGGTTCGTCTGAAGGTGCGGATGTTCTGTTTCGTGCTCAAGGCGACACGTTCGTGCAGCCGTTCACACTCACCAACAGAGCTGTTCGCGGCGAACTGTTGCAGACATTTGTGTTTGACCTGAGCGACATTGGACTGGCATTCGATCCGGACGCCACAACCGGTAAGCCATTCACGCCCGTCAACGGGACCGGAGCCCTGACCGGTGTCGGCAACGCAGTCTTCAGCAATAACAATCAAACTCTGACGGTGGATTTCACCGACTTTAATCCCGGCGAAACTCTGGAGTTCGTGCTTGACATTGACCTTGCCGACGGGACCCCGACGTCTGTCTTTGGAAACAATCTGATCGGTGCAGATGTCGACTTTAATTTCCTGGGCAACAAGAACGTTTCCGGACAGATGGCGGGGGATCCCGGCTCCAGCTCGGCATCGCAATTTCTCCCGGGCGCTGGTGTAGCGGGTGTTACACATGGGATCCACATCGACGCTGAGGGAAGTCCGATTCGCAACGTCTCGATCCGGAACAACTCGATTTCCGGAGTCCCGGGACACGGCGTCTTTTTCACCTCCACAAAGCAAAGTGATGTGACAGGGGAGGTCACGGGGAACACCATTTCATCATCCGGCATCGATGGAATTCGGGTCAGCATGGTGGACAGCCGATTTGCCGGCGGAATCGTGGAAAACACGATTGCGAATAATGGCGGCTCCGGCGTGTCGCTTCTGCCTGAGGCTTCATTTTCCGGAAGTGTTGAATCTGTCAGCGGAGGACGCGCCGGCAGCAAGTTTGTAGTCACATCAAGGAATCACGGTCTGATTGATGGTGATCTCATCATCATTCAGGGGATTCAGAACGGCGACACGGCGGTCAACCACGGAGCCAACGGGCAGTTTGTTGTTCAGCGGATCGGCAATGACAGATTTGCCCTGCAGGGGACTGATGTCGATTTCGGTTCCATCTTTGTCTATGCGGGTGGTGGATCATGGTATGTACCGGACTTTCGAGGCGGTGGTTCCGGACAGAACGACGCGCGCGGGTTCGCACAGATTGACCTTCAGATCGACTCCGGCTCCCAGGCAATCACCGACGCAACAAACGACGACCACATCATCATTTCATCGGCCGCACACGGTCTGCGAACGGGTGATCGGATTCGCATCACCGGAGTGCAGGGGAACGCCGCTGCAAATGGCACCTTTGCAGTCACGGTCCTTTCGGCAGACCGATTCCTTCTGCGGGATGTTCCCGGATCCGGTGACTATACGATCGGTGGCAGTTTTGTAAGGCTGGAAGAGGCGGCACCGAACGGCGATGTCATTGTGCAGGGGATCTTTGGGAACTCGATCACCGGGAACCTTGGTGTGGGTATCCACGCTCGCCCCGAAGTGGGTTCGACCGTTCGGGCGGACATCACTCGCAATGTGATCTCACAGAACCAGTCGCACGGCATTCAGTTCGAATCCCTGAGCTTTGGCCTCGGGACTGATCTCCCGCTGCCGACTGGGAATACCGGAGCGACAGTACAGCCATGGGACCTTGGTTTCAATGTGGTGATTGGAACTGAATCTCCGGGACAGGGGAATGTCAGTGGCGGTGGAAACACTTTGCATCAAAACACCGGCACCGGTATCGCGCTCGAGGGTCTGGACTATGGGACCGGCTCTTTTGAGGTGTGGAACAACACGATCTCGGCCACGCAGGATGACAACAACGGCACAACACCTTACACAGGCGACGGTATTTTCATTCGCCTCGATGACGGTCGCATCAATGCCGACGCATCAGCACTGCTGCAGACATCTGTCATTCGGAACAACGTGATTGGCGTGGACAATCTGGGCAACGAGGGCGACGGACTGTTTTTCTCCATGAAGGAGCGAACACGGATCCAGGACCTGGAGGTCATCAACAACACGTTTCTGAACAGCGGACGTGACGGATTCCACTTCGAACGATCAGAAGACGCCTATCTGAACTCGGTTCGCTTTGAGAAGAACAAGAGCACCAACAACGTGGAAGACGGGTTTGACATCTTTGCCCGCAACACCACGCTGGACCGGCTGGACTTCTTTATCAATGACAACTTCATTGAAGATAACGGGCAGTATGGATTGCGACTGGATGCGCAAGCAGACGCCCGAATGAATGTGGAATTCAACAGCAACTCCGTTCGCCGTAACGGACATACACCAGCCAACAATGGATTCCATCCCAACGACGGTGTGCCAGGGTCAACCAATGCAGCCGGGGGTGTGGGCATTCACGCTTTCCAGCAAATCGACATCATCTTCAACAGTATTGACACGACGATCAGTGACAATATCGGAGATGGTTTCTCGATCGATGCATTTAACTTCTTCGACACACTGATCTTTAACGGGACATTCGAGCGACTCACGCTGGATGACAACTCCCTGACCGGATTCCGGAACCACGGTGCCGCGTACGGCAGCTTCGACTTTGTCGATTCCAGCTTCCAGAACAACGGCGAAGACGGGCTCCGAATAATCTCCATTGAAGACAAGGGAGACCTGTACCAACGACGTGTCGGAGGCATGGACCTTGACCTCTCTGTGCTCAACAGTGACTTCAGTCACAATGGCAAGGATGGGGCGGTTCTGGGACAGGGTGTTTCCGCCACTTTCGGCGACGGCACCGTGGAAAATGAGATCGGTTTCGACTTTAACGGCCGTGACGGTCTGAAGATCACACAGCACAACAGCCCGTACCTCGACGGCCTGCAGGCCCTTGGAAACGAACGCCGACGTCAAATTCAGGTCAGCAGGGCGACTTTCACAAACAATGGCAGCGACGGGATCGACATCGGACATGATGCCGGCCAGGAGGCAGGCAATTTACAACACGGTGATGAACGCGCGTCGGACGTTTATGTCACCATTGACAGCGCGTTGATCATGCAGAACGCTGGCGACGGAGTTGAGTACCTCGGGGATGACAACTTTGAAGTTGCTCGAATACCCGGCGGTGGACAGTTCACTCCAGCCCGCTTTAATTCCGCTCTGGAGATTGTCAATTCGCGAATTTCCAACAACACCGGTCGCGGCATCGACATCCTCAATCGCTGGCAGCAGGACACGTTTGTCCTGATCCGCAACAACGACATCCTTTCCAACGGCATGGAGGGAATCTACGTCATCAACACCGGCTCAGCAGACCAACTGCAGGAAGCATCTGATGACGAACTGGCCGTTTTCTTCGATCTGACCAGCAGCAACGATGACGTCCAGAATCCCAACCTGGAACTTCGCGTCCAGTTGAACCTGATTCAGTCCAACGGCAGTGCCGATGTCCAGTCGCGTGTCCCAACCTTCTTCGAACACGGTCAGAACGACTCCTCGGGAGTTCCCAACCTCGATTGGGGACCGCTGACCACTCTGATCCCGGGATCGCTCGGAGGCCTGGTGATCCGAGTCGGCAATACAGACTCGGTCAGCAACATCGACACTGCTCTGACATCTCTTGAGCTTGGAATGTCTGGTGTCGACGCTGAAGTGTGGGCCAACGAATTTGACGGGAACTACGGAGCTGAAGTTTACTTCGACAGCTTCGTGTCACAGATGCCTCCGCAGACAACCGGCAACTTTGATGTTGCTGACGATCCGGACTTTGCCTGGGGTGCAGGCTATCGTGACCCTCTCTCAAGATTTGACCTCGTATTCCGGGACAACACCGGGA
Source organism: Planctomycetota bacterium (assembly GCA_017859815.1). Classification (GTDB taxonomy): domain Bacteria; phylum Planctomycetota; class Planctomycetia; order Planctomycetales; family Planctomycetaceae; genus SXXK01. Next base: position 8,072 of record JAFMMM010000070.1, read on the forward strand.
CCGCACTCGATGTCACCAACGGTTTTGCCTTCCTCGATAACAACGAACCGGAATTCAAGTCAAGAGTACGCGCCTCGACCAGTCCGCCAAACCATAACCATCCCAACCTCAATCCGGATGGATGGTCCTACTCAAACGTGAGACCCAGAAACCTCACTCGAACGATTGGATCATTCTTCGATGTCGTGGGTGACACCCCAGGCTCCGACACGATGATTCAGGATGATGGGGCGATCTTTGCAGCGATGCCTTCCTGGTCATCGGACGGCACTGGAACACCGACATGGCGTGTTGAATCGGACTTTGATTTCAACGGCTTCACACAAACGACGGAAACCCAGGGGTTCAGTACATTCTTCAACACGGTTGTCAACGACGGCCTGTTTGACTTTCAGTGGGATACCGGTGTTGACACCCCCAGTTTCACGGGAACTACGCCGTTTTCTCTCAGCCGCGGAGATATCTTCAATGTACGCCCGGGCGAAGTTCCGGTTGCCCCCGACAGCCTGGAAAACAATAACAGCTTCGTTGGTGCCACACAGATGGGTGTCGTCGCGGGGGCCGGATTCTCCGTCAACGCCCTCGCCGAGGACGGCCTGCTGAATGTCCATCACAAATCCAACCGGGATTATTATCGATTTACTGCCGGCGGATCCGGCAACCTTGACGTACGTCTGTCTGCCACCGACGCCCTTGGTGCTGACCTGACCTTCATGATCTATGAGATTGACCCGGCTGAGCAGACCGAAGAACAGGCCATGGTCCGGAACGTGGACCTCAGCACTCTGTACTCAACTGTGAATGCAGGCAGTAATGGAAGCCTCTCCGTAACGGTTGTTGAAGGTCGGGAATATGTGATCGAAATCCTGAGTGACGAATTTGAGAACACAGGATTTGCACCTGCCGGAAAGAGCTTCCGACAGGGAACCGTTCGCAGTTATGACCTGTCCATCGATGCACCCGCCCTGACACTGCCAGGCGGCGGTGGTGGTGGTGGTGGTGGTGGCGGTGGTGGCGGCGCGCCAGGTGGCGGTGGTGGTGGTGGCGGCGGCGGTTCCACCAACGAAGGTGGTTCGAAGCCCGGCAGCCCGGACCTCGCAAGCATTGGCCCGATTTCACCGGACCCACGATCCGTGTCGGCCGGCCTTGTCACGGTCACATTCACAGAGGATGTGACAGGCGTCGACATTGAGGACTTCTCACTGACTCGTGATGGTGTGGCAATCGATCTGGACAGCCTGACCGTTGAATCGCTTTCGGCATGGCAGTACACCATCGATCTCTCCACTCTGACAGCGGAAGATGGTCAGTATGAACTCTCTCTGATCTCCACCGACTCCGGTATTCGGGACACTGAAAATAACCGGCTTGTTCTGAAAGACTCCGGCGGCTCGGTTGTCCCGTCAAAATCAGATGTCTGGGATGTGGATACACTGACCCCCAGCCTCGCAGATCTCCCGGACTCTTATCCGGGTGACGGTTTGGCAGCCACCCTCGGCGGTGCGGTCACACTGCGTGCAGCAGTGATGGAAAGTAATGCCTCCGTCGGTGATGATGTGATCACACTGACCCCCGGCACCTACATGCTCACACTCGACGGCCGCTTCGAGGATGATGCGACTACGGGTGACCTTGATGTGACCGGCAACCTGATCATTCGCGGTGCCGGACCGGCGCTGACAGTCATCGATGGTAACGCAATCGACCGACTGTTCCATGTGCACCCGGGTGCATCTCTGACCCTCGAAAACCTGACTCTTCAGAATGGCTTCGCCTTCGATGGAGCGGGAATCCTGAACGAGGGAACACTGTCGCTCCTGAATGTGAACATTCGAAATAATCAAGCCGGGAATCAGGGTGGTGGTCTCTACAACACGGGGACCGTTACGGGAAGCTCTGTCTCCATTGTTTCCAACACAGCCGGTTCGCGGGGAGGTGCCATTAACAACCTGGGCGATGTGCAGCTGATCAGCTCCACGCTGTCTGACAACTACGCGGTTTCACGCGGTGGTGCCATTTACAGTGAAGCTGCGGGCACCGCCACTCTCTGGAACGCCACGATCACCGACAATGAGTCAGGCTCTCGTGGTGGCGCTCTCAACAGTGAAACAATCGAATCCATCGCTCTCGGAAGTTCTCTGCTGGAGCGAAACGCCACCGACGCTGTCGTTCCGGGAACGACAGACTCAGCGTCTCTGAACTTCGAAGGGCGAATCCTGTCTCTGGGGTACAACCTGATTCAGGTCCTCGATGAGCAATACACAATCGGAGCCAGCGCTGGACTGCTGACGACCGACACCTTTGGTCGAGACAGCTCTGCCCTCGCAGACTCGTCGGGCCCGCTGACATTCGCATCCGGTAATGGCCTGGGGGTTCATGAACTGACTCCGGGCAGCCTTGCAATCGATGCGGGCGACAACGCCGCTTACCCGAATCTGCCCCTGGTGGATCAGCTGGACAACATCGGGAATCCCCGTCTGATCGACGGTGACCGAGATGGTGAGTTCACACTCGATATTGGGGCAACAGAGTTTCTGACCAACGACCCTGTTGCGATCTTTACTGCAAATCCGAATCCGGCGGCCCTGAACGAACTGATTACGTTTGATGCGTCCCTGTCGACTCATCCGAATCCAAGCTCAGGGCGTTTCATCGATAAGCTTGAGTGGTACTTTGACTACACTCCCGGGGCAACCGCGGATCTCGTCACTACCGGTGGCGTTCGCACCGCTACGCATGCTTACACCGATGCTGCTCAAACCACCTATACAGTGCGACTGGTTGTCACCGACAACCTCGGTGCCACCAGTTTCAGCGAACAGGTCGTCAGCGTGGGTGTTCCAACCACACCGGTGGTCCAGCGTCCATTTACGATTACCACTGATACGACACCCGAAATCCGCTGGACAGGCAGTCCTGCCCAGTACAGGGTCACCCTGCTGCAGGCAGGTCAGCCGGATCTTATCCTTGCCGATGGGATCACAACCACATCCTTTACGCCAACGGTTGAACTCGCCCCCGGCGATTATCGTGTTGTAATCACTGCGACCAACGCGATGGGAAGTGCCTCCAGTGTTGAGCATCCGTTCCGGATCACGACACTGACCACCAACCGTCCGGTTGGTTCCACTTTTGATATCACACCGATCTTCAACTGGGTGGATATCCCCGATACTTCCCGCTACCAGTTGTGGGTAGACAAGACGGCCCCTCAGTACATTCGCGAAGTGATCAATGATTCCTTCGTTGACTCAAACAGCTATGAAGCTGTGGAGTCACTGGGGCTGGGCACGTTTCAGTGGTGGGTCCGAGCATTCGACCTCGATGGAAATGCCGGTGAGTGGAGCGAAATGACGGAGTTCGATATTGATCGGCCCGTAATGACCGCACCGTTCTCAATCACCATGGATACCACACCGACATTCGAATGGACGGACATGGGTGCCGCCCGCTACGAACTCTGGGTCAACCAGGTTGGAGCCAGGCAGAAAATCATCTACGAAAATTCCCTGCCATCCAACAGCTACACTCCGCCTGCTCCACTGCCAAACGGACTCTACCACGCGTGGGTACGCCCGCTGGCCGCTGACGGTGAACCGGGGTTGTGGAGCCAGCGACTGGTCTTCCAGATGGATTATCGCCTTGGTCCAACAACCTACACACCGGAAGGGATCACAACTGATCGCACACCCGACTTCGTCTGGGATGCCGTTGACGGGGCGATTGAGTATGAACTTTGGGTCAATAATGTCACGACGGGCGAACGAAAACAGATCTACGAATTCGTTCCGCATGTCCCCGGTGCCGAACAAATCACCTGGACTTCGCCAACTGAACTGAATACATCCGACTACCGCTGGTGGGTCCGAGCAATTGGATCAGATGGATTTAAGACTGCGTGGAGTGCACCGACCGACTTCCATGTACCGGTTCCGATCATCGTGAATCCTCGCGGTGCCATCTCAACCAACGTGCCTCGATTCACCTGGCAGGGTGTGACTGAGTATGTCAGCTATGACCTCTGGGTCGATAACCTGACAACTGGCGAGAAGCAGGTTCTGAGAGTCCTTGAGATTCCGGATCGCTTCTATCAGTCCGTCCTGCCGTTTGAAAACGGGACCTTCCGTGCCTGGGTTCGCGCTTACGATGCCGATGGAAACGTTTCACAGTGGAGTGGACCGGCCAACTTCACAATTTCCACAGGAGTTGGCAACGCTCCAACTCTGGTTTCTCCCGGTGGTTTCGCCGGTCAGCGACCCACATTCCTGTGGACCGGTGGCACAAATGCTGTCTCCTTCGAAATCCTTGTCAAGGACATGTCGCAAGCGTCGCAGCCAGTCGTCATCAACCAACGTGACTTGCTTGGCCGCAGCTACACGGCAACGGTCGATCTTGCCCCGGGAAGAACTTACCGCTGGTGGGTTCGCGGACTGGATGCAGCCGGTAATGGCCTGCCGTGGAGTCAGCCGCTCAACTTCTTCGTCGTCTCAGCAGATGTCGAAGCGGAACCTGTCGTGGAGGGCAATCTGCCCACCGTCACGAAACAGCAGCCTGTCGATGTTTCCTACACCGGTGGTGCAGACGACGGTGTGATCAGTATCACTGCTCACTCCTCCGGCGTTGTGGTACAGATTGATCCGGCAATGGTGGAAATCCCGCAGCAAACCGCTGTTGCAGACTCCGGTCTGGTCGACAGTGTCATGGAGGCACTGCTGATTGACGACGTTGGGGAGTCGGATGGCGGTCCGGAGCAGGAGTACACACTGCAGGACGCAGTCGTCTCAACACGGGAAACGGCATCCAGCTCGCAACGCAAACTGACAGCTACAGCATGGTCGCTGATGGCCGGAGTCGTTCTCGGACGGCAGTCGAAACGCAAGTCCGACAAGCGGAACTCCTGATCCTGCCGGCGGCCGTTTGGTTCAGGAAAGAGGGACTGGTGCAGTGCACCAGTCCCTCTTCTTTTTGACCCGGAAAGTTGCTGACGCCAGCCAAGTGCGAGTTGGTTTTTGCCATGCAGGGTTTTTCCGGATAAACTAAAACTGTTGCATCAGGCCTTTTCTGTTCAGGGCAGATGCTGCGCCCCGCAGACGACCTGCGGTATGGCTGCTGGATTGTGACGTCCCACAGGGACCGGCAGCGGCTTTCTGAATTCATCCCGGGATTCTTCTGTCATGCGCACGTTCCCTCTGCTTTCGGCACTGTCTTTAAGCGTCCTGTTCATCGTGCAGTGGCAGGCCCCCGCAGCCAAAGCATGTCAGCGAGACTCCGCACCACCAGCTCCACAACAACAGACCAGACAGGATGAGGAGGTCTTTTCGGGGCCGCAGCCTGGTGAACCTCTCCCGCTTCTTGAGGCACGATTGGCTCTGGGTGAAAATGCAGGAAAACAGGTGGTGCTGGTGCAGGAAGAGCAACAGCAGCCAACCCTGTTAATCTTTGTTCACAATGTCACGCGCCCAGCCATTGGCCTGACGCGTACACTGAGTGGATGGGCAGCAACAAAAAAGCCAGACGGTCTGAAGACTGCGGTTGTCTTTCTCACGGCAGACCCCACCGAGGGCGAAGCGCAGATAAAGCGAATGCAACATGCCCTGACGAAGGACGTCCCAACTGCAATCTCTCCCGAGGGTGCCGAAGGCCCGGGCAGCTATGGGCTGAATCGCAACGTCACACTGACCATCCTGGTGGCTGACAAGGGCCTGATCAGCGCTAACCATGCACTGATTCAGCCCAGTCTGCAGGCCGACCTGCCGAAGGTCCTCAAGGACATTGTCGGTGTGATCGGTGGAGAAATGCCACGTCTGGAAACTCTGCCTGGCATGGCCCGGATGGCAGCCAGCACGGGCAAGGGCGGCGGAGCACCGGATATGAGATCGCTCCTTGCTCCTGTCATCCAGAAGACAGCGACAGACGAAGAAGTCATCCGCGCAGCAGAGCGAGTGGAACGTGCAGCCAACGGCAATACTGCAGTGCAGGCAGAACTGCATCGCATTACCAATACCATTATCAACGCGGGCAAGCTGCAAAACTACGGTACTCCGAAAGCACAGGAGTACCTCAAAAAGTGGTCCACACAGTACGCTGAAGATTCACCGGCAAAGCAGCAGCGTCCAGGACGAAGTCCGAATGGCAAGAAAGACAGCAGACCATGACACTGCTGCAGGTCAGCCTGATCGCGTTGTGTTTCCTCCCGGCAGATCCTCCCGATTTTGAGGCAGAGATCGTTCCGCTGCTGACCAGACAGGGATGCAATTCCGGGGCCTGTCATGGTGCCGCCGCCGGTCGTGGAGGATTGCATCTGTCTCTGTTCGGGGCTTCCCCCGATCAGGACTTTTCCGCACTTGCCGAACAGCATGATGGCCGACGAATTCATCGTGATCGCCCCGAACGCAGTCTGCTGCTGCGCAAGCCTGCCGGACAGATGAATCACGGCGGTGGAGAACGTTTTACAGCTGACAGCCCTGAAGCAGCAGTGCTGCTGAACTGGATCCGCAATGGTCTCCCACGGGACCCGGGTTATCGCGTACAGCAACTGACACTCTCGCCGCCCGCAGCAATCGTGAAAGACCTTCCCGCAGAACTCAGCTTCAGTGTCACCGCCGTCTCTGAATCACGCGGTCAGGAAGATGTCACGAAGCGTGCACAAATCTCGACAACGGACCCGTCTGCCGTTCGGATGATCGGTCCCGGAACACTTCAGGTACTGCGTTCCGGACAACACACAGTACTCATTCGATATCTCGATCAGGTGGAGTCATTCCGAATTCGCGCCCCGTACGTTGACACTGCAGCCGGAGAGGTCCGGACAGCTGTGCCACAGAAGGCTGCCGCAGCCGAATCACCGGTCGATGATCAGATCGGTCAGGTGCTGCAGCAGATGCATCTCAGCCCCGCCCCAACTGCCGCGCCTGCCGTGTGGCTGCGTCGCGTGACTCTTGATCTTTGCGGCAGGCTGCCCACCATTACCGAACAACAGCGGTTCCTGAAAGCACCCGGTGACGATGCTCGACGACAACTCGTCGACACGTTGCTGCAGGAGAATGAATTCGTCAATCTTTGGACTCAACGATTCGCCCGAATTCTGCGTTTGCACTCCCTGCCCAATGATCGCATTGCCCTGCAAACTTCTCGCGACTGGCTGAAGGATTCCATTCGGCAGGACCGCGGATTTGATGCTGTCATGCAGGACATTGTGACCGCGACCGGTGACTCCCATCAGAACGGCGCTGCGGGCTTTTCACGCATGGTTCCGGATGCCCGTGTGCACGCGGAACTTGTCGGATCAGCGTTCGCCGGAATTCAGATCGGCTGTGCAAACTGCCATGATCATCCTCTGGATCGCTGGAAGCAGGATGATTATCACGGGCTGGCTGCAATCTTTGCCAGGCTGCAACGAGGCCAGGTCGTCCAGCTGGCCGATCGCGGCTTCGTGACCAATGTCCGCACAGGCGACCCCGCTATTCCTCGAATTCCCGGAGAACGTGACCTCACCCAATCCGGTGACCATCGTGCGGCGGTGAGTAACTGGCTGCTGCAGGCTCCCGAACACCTGCTGGCCCGAAACCTGGTCAACCGCGTCTGGGCGTTCCTGTTTGGACGTGGTCTGGTGGATCCGGTGGACAATCTCAGCCAGACCAATCCGGCATCCCATCCGCGGTTACTGCAGGAACTGGCCGAAGGATTCGCCTCGAATGGCTACCGCCTGAAGGATCTGCTTCGCACACTGGTCCTGACAAAAACCTACGCCCGACAGACGGCACTGGATTCAAACTCCACAGCGAGGATCAGCTTCTACGCGGCCCGCCAAACACGACCACTGGAACCAGCTGTTTTTCTCAACTGTGTTGCCGCTGTCACGGGAGTGGGCTTTGACTTTCCCCAACACGAAACCAGCGATCCGCTGGAGATCATTGATCCCCTGACGCCTGCCCCCGCCCTCGACGCCATCGGGCGCTGCCAGGGAGCAGAGACTTGTGATGCAACATCGGGAGGTTCGGCAGACTCTCTGGCGATTATGCTGCATCGCCTCAACGGAGAACTGATTAACAGCCGACTCCGGGATCCCAGAGGACGACTGCAGACTCGCCTCCGCGAGCAGGCCGACACAACGCAGATCGTCGCCGAGTTTCTGCAGCTGGCGCTCTGCCGCCCGGTGACCGGCTCAGAACTGGATCACTGGAACACGCAACTGCTGGCCGACAGTGCCATGGAGCGTCAGGAGCGACTGGAAGATTTTGTCTGGAGTCTGCTGAACAGCCGCAGTTTTCGGGAGAATCGCTGAGATGATAATACCCTCTGCAACTCGCCGCACTGCGATTCAGTGCGGTGCACTCACAGCCTTTGGTCTTTCTCTGCCAACCCTGCTGCAGCAACGGGCCATGGCCCGTCAGCGGAGGCGGGCTGCAACGGCAAAAGCCTGCATTCTGCTGTGGCTGGATGGTGGTCCCAGCCATTTGGAAATGTTTGATCCCAAGCCCGACGCTCCGGTTGAGGTCCGCGGACCATTCGAAACGATTTCCACACGGATCCCCGGGTTTCAGCTCAGCGAACTGATGACCGGTACAGCAGGCGTCGCCGAGCAGATCACGGTCGTACGTTCGTTGACCTCGCCACTCGGTGAACACGGTTTGGCCAACACCTATCTGCAAACCGGCTACCAGCCGTCACCCGTGCTCGACTATCCTGGTATGGCAGCGATTTCTGCCCGGTTCCGAAAATCCGGCAGCCCGCTTCCCAACTGGGTTGCGATTCCAAATGCCGGGTCGATGAATTCCGGATTCCTCCGCGACACCGTCCAGGAATTTGCCACTGGCGGCGATCCGGCAAGGCCTGACTTTCGCGTCCCGGATCTTGATTTCTTTCCACAGGGCAATCTGCAGCGTCTGCAGCGAAGGCGACAGTTTCTCAGTCAGCTGGATAGCGAAACTCCAAACACCACAGATTCCCTGTTTGATCAGGCGGCTGCGCTTGTGACCTCAGATGCAGCACGATCAGCGTTCAGTCTCCACGATGAAATACCGCAGCTGCGGGCACGCTACGGCCCGAAGACGTTTGGCCAAAGCTGTTTGCTGGCTCGAAGGCTGGTGGAACGCGGCGTGCCCTTTGTGACCGTCAATTATCGCGGCTGGGATACGCACGACGACCTGGTGCTGCGGTTGCGGGATGGTTTCACAGGAGCCAATCCGGGTGTGGGATTGATTCCGACCTTTGACAAGGGCTTCTCCACCCTTGTGACGGATCTGCAGGAACGCGGCCTGTTGCAGGAGACACTGGTTGTTGCCATGGGAGAATTTGGACGGACCCCCAAGATCAATACGCGAGGTGGTCGCGATCACTGGCCACGTGTCTTCAGCGCGGTCCTTGCCGGAGGCGGAGTTCCCGGAGGACAGATCGTTGGCGCCAGTGATCGAGTCGGCGAAAGTCCTGCAGAGAATCCAGTGACTCCCGCTGATCTCGTTTGTTCCATCTACAGTCTGCTGGGAATTGACCCTCGTGCTCAGCTGACCACTGCGGATGGACGACCGATTCAGGTCAATCGAGATGGACAGCAGATCCTCGCTCTGACCGGACAAGACGCGATATGAACCGCCGTCGCGTGACAAGACTGCTGGCTGTCTTTTCTTTTTTGCTGCCGGTAACCGCTGACGAGCCACCGCGTGGCATCACAGCCGCCTGTTTTTCACCGGCGGGCGACCAGCTCATTACAGCCGGGCAGGACGGGGTAACGCTGCGAAGCTGGCCTTCACTGGAGCCGCTGCGAACGCTCTCCGTGCCGGCTGATCTGATTCACGACGTGGTTTTCAATACTGCCGGAACGCGTCTCGCCGTTGCCGGTGGCAATCCGACCGAACATGGTGTGATT
>JAFMMM010000421.1 GCA_017859815.1 Planctomycetota bacterium
GGACTGCAGAGATGAACATGGCTTCGAATTGACTGCAGGGAAGATAGACACCGCGATTCAGCATTCCGTGGAACCAGCGGGAGAAGCGGTCCGTATCTGATGCCGTCGCAGAATCCAGATTCGTCACCGGGGAATCCGTCATGAATACGGTCAGCATGCTGCCGACCCGATTCGTCCTGACCGGCACACCGTGCTTTTCTGCGGCCGCACGAAAACCCAGTTCAAGGCGGCTGCCCAGTTCCTCCAGGCGCGGATAGGGGTTTTGGTCTTTGATCAGCTGCAACATGGCTTTGCCGGCGGCCATCGCCACAGGATTGCCGGACAGCGTACCGGCCTGGTAGACCTTGCCCACCGGGGAGACGTTCTTCATGATGTCGGCGCGTCCGCCATAGGCCCCCACCGGCATTCCTGCTCCGAGAATCTTTCCCATGGTGGTCATGTCCGGGGTGATCCCAAACACTTCCTGGGCTCCGCCACGGGCCACTCGAAATCCGCTCATGACTTCGTCGAAGATGAGTACGGTGCCGTGCTGGTCGCAGAGCTGTCTGAGGGCATTCAGGAATTCGCCGGACGGGATGACACAGCCCATGTTTCCCACCACCGGCTCCATAATGACGGCAGCCAGTTTGTCGCCGTTCGCAGCAAAGGCCTGCTGCAGCTGTTCGACATCGTTGTAGGGCAGGACGAGGGTGTCCGCTGTTGCTCCGGCAGGAACGCCGGGACTGGACGGGCAGCCCAGTGTCAGGGCACCACTGCCCGCGGCCACCAGGAGGCTGTCAACATGCCCGTGGTAGTTGCCGGCAAATTTGATCACACCGTCGCGCTGGGTAAATCCCCGGGCGACTCGGATCGCGGACATCGTTGCTTCGGTTCCGGAGTTCACCATGCGGACCATCTCGATGGACGGAACCAGCTCGCGAACAAGTGCGGCAAGTTCCGCTTCCGCGTGTGTCGGCGCACCGAAGCTGGTCCCAATTTCCAGTGCCTGCTGGATGGCATCCAGAATCGCTGGATCCCGGTGGCCAAACAGATGCGGACCCCATGAACCGATGTAGTCAATGAATTCATTGCCATCGACGTCAAAGAGCCGACTGCCCTGCCCTTTCCTCATGAACGGTGGTGTGCCGCCAACTGCTCCGAACGCGCGAGCCGGGCTGTTGACTCCGCCGGGAATCAGATCGGAGGCCTCATGAAACAGTCGTTCGCTTTCAGTGCGGCAGGATGTGTCTCTGATCATGATTGAATCTTTGCCCACGAGGGTGATGGTCAGGGGAAAGCAGCCCGCAGGCTGTGGCAGGCTGCCGCTGCTGCGGCAGTGCCTCACCGCGACTGAGATGGCCGTTTCTGCGTTGGGTGCGCGACCTCAATCTGAGATCAGATTCCCTTGATCTGCAATGCCGGGAGGGCTGCTTTCAGGGCATCCGCTGTTTCCTGACTGGCTTCACAGTTGGTGAGATCCAGAACGCGAAGTTCCGGAAGTTGGCCAAGCTGAACGAAGTCGGCATCATCCAGCTGGGTGCCTGCCATATTCAGCGTTCGCAGCTTCTGAAATCCGAGGATCACTGGCAGGGAATCTGCAGTAATCCGGGTCGCTTCCAGATTCAATTCCGTCAGTTCGGTCAGGGGAGCCAGTGCAGCAAAACACTCGTCGCGAACTTTTTTCACTTCTCGCAACTCCAGATAAGTCAGCGATGTCAATTTGCCCAGCATCGCAATTCCATCGGAACTGATCAGTCGATTCTCGCTGATGTCGAGAAACTTCAAAGCCGGCAGCTTTGAGATGACTTCGAGTGCTTCATCGTCGATCGATGTTTCTCGCAATTCCAGACGATCAAGAGCGGTGCAGGATGCCAGATGAGCGATGCCGACCCCCGAAACATCGGCCAAACGGCAGCTGAGTCGACGCAACTTCTTGAGATTGGCAAGGTGGGCCATTCCCTCGTCTGTGATGCGAGAGGCTTCCATCTGCAGTTGCTCGAGAGTTGCGATCTGCCCGATCGCCTCGAGAGCGCCGTCGGTTACTGCGGTGTAATTCAGGTTCAGAGACTTCAGTGGCAGGTCGCGGAGGTGGTTGACGCCTTCGTCTGTCACTTTGGACTTCTCCAGTTGCACGTCAACAAGTGTGCTAATGTCCTTTAGTAAGGCCACACCGGCATCGGTCGTGTTTGTATTCCGTAAATCGATCGCCCGCAGTTTGAGCCCCTGGATGTGCTGCAAACCGGCGTCGGTGAATCCCGAGCGACGCAGAATCAGCACATCGAGCACAGGTAACTGTCCGGCAACCTGCAGCGTTCCATCACCAACCGCTGACGCATCGGTCAGGTCGAGCCGCCGCAGTGTTTTGAGAGCTGAGATTCCGGCGAGCGCGGCATCATTCATGCCCGGACCACCAAATCTCGCGGTGCGAACGTTCTTGAGGCCGGCAAGCAGCCTGGCTGTTTCAGTGAAATCCGTATCGGAAGAGACCGAGATTTCAGTCACCAGACCAGCTTCATCCTTCGTGAGCCTGCACCCGGCTGCTTCCAACCCGGCAACGGCCTCTGCATCATCAGGAATGACGGCAGGTGCCGAGGCTTGAGTTTCGGCAGACTGTTGCTGATCCGATGGCTGGCAGGATACAAGAAAAACGAGCCCAAATACGGGCAGGATGGAAAGATGAGAACGCATAGGGATAACCGATACTTCCAAACTGATTTCGCAAATTTCAGATCGAGGGAGACGTGTGATCGCCCTGCACCCCGGGGCTGGATGTGGAACGCTGGTCTTTTATACGGGCCGCGTCGGCGTTTCCCCCCCAGCCACAGTCGTCACGGTAAGTTTAAAGGGGGGGATTGTGGACTGCAATTCGCCATCAGTTTTCGCATTATCAGGAGCTATCCGGATTTCGGGCTTTCCAGGCCTTTCCTGCGGCAATCGCCACGAGCGTTGGACTTATCGAGCCGCCTGAGAACTCCGCGTGACCGGAGACAGCGTTGTGTTGTCATTCAGAGGCGGAGACGCCCCCGGGGCGGAAAGCTCCACCTCAATTTGTTTTTTTTAAACAGAATCCATTCTGTGTGGCAGGTTTTCTGCTTTGTCGGAATAGAAGAGAGGATGTTTTGGTGAGAGATTTGGACGGCTCATGCTAGCTGCCTGAATGACGGCGAAGCTGTTCCACTGTCGGGCATGCGGATCGCTCTGGCTGGCTCGAAAGCTTCGTGCGAGAGTGACACCGCCTGCATGTTTTGACTTGCAATGCTTGCCGGTTCCCTTGCAGCATCACCCTGCAGGAAGATCTCGGCTGGCGGAACTCGAGATTGGTGACAATTTCATGATCAGTCAATCCGTCGAATATGCACTTCGAGCAGTTGTGACAATCGCCAGCCGCGGGGGACAAGCCTGCCCGTCTCGCGAAATTGCCGAAGTTACCCGCGTTCCCGGGCCTTATTTGTCTAAACTGATGCAGTCGATGGTGAAGTCCGGACTGCTGACGGCGCAACGAGGACCCAATGGCGGTTTTCAATTGTCCCACTCGCCGGAAGACGTCTCTTTGCTGGATATCGTGAATTCTTTGGAGCCTGTTCAGCGAATCACAGCATGCCCTCTGGGGATTGCCAGTCACAGCGGAAGCTTGTGTCCTCTTCATCGTGCGGTCGATGACGCCATGGCCGCTGCTGAAAAAGTTCTGGCTGATGTCAGGTTGTCCGATGTGCTCTCTCGAACTGGGCAGGTCACGCCGTTGTGCGATGAGGCGCCCCTCGTAAGGCTTTCACTTGGGACTTTGGAAGCCAGCATCGGTCGGTCGGCAGACATGGCAAGCGCATTTTCCGAAACACAAAGCTTGCCGCATCCGTCGTAAACGCCCCGGGGTGCAGGCGTTCAACGTCGTCAGCATATTTTGCACAGCCCGGACCGTCCGGCGTCCAGTCCCTCAACGCCTGCCTCCACTGCCCATCAGTTGCCTTGCCTGAGTTGCCTTGCCTGAGTTGCCTTGCCTGAGTTGCATTGCCTGAAACCATGTTTCTACACCGGGGAGATCTGCTTCGGTGAAACAGCAGACCGGCCACGCCATTCCGGGGCACCGGATCCGCCAGGGTTTCTTCGCACCAGCCTTCGGTCATTTGATCGTGGCTGCTAAACTGGCGGATGTGATCTCGGGGATTTCGTCAGGTTGAAATGGAAAGATGTGCAATGATCCGTTCTGCAGTTACGATCAGCCTTGTTGAACAGGCTCGTCGTGGTCCGTTCGTGTTTCATGACGATCTTGCGGACGGGGCCCGGCAGGCCGCTGAACTTGGTTTTGACGCAATTGAAGTTTTCGCCCCATCAGCCGAGTGCATCCGTGAACTGCCATTGGCCGAACTGCTCCGCACACATGGCCTCGGGCTCGCAGCCGTTGGGACCGGTGCCGGCATGGTGATTCACGGGCTCAATCTGTGTGACCCGAATCCGGAAAAC
>JAFMMM010000422.1 GCA_017859815.1 Planctomycetota bacterium
CATCAAACCAGTTCTTGGTCTGGCAGGGCGGTGACGTAAGCGACTTTGAGTTGCGGCTGCAGTTTCGAGTCCGCGGCAACGGCTGCAATTCGGGTGTGCAGTTTCGCAGCAAAATTCGTGACGATGGTCTGGCCGTGGGCTATCAGGCCGACATTTTTCAGAGTGGCCCCTACCTCGGTGGTGTCTGCGATGAAATCCATACTCGCAGCGGCCCGGAACTGCTGACAAAGAACGGCTTTCGAACGGTCATCGATGAATCTGGAAATCGGCAGGCCGAACCATTGAATCAAACAGCAACGATGAAACCCGATTTTCAGTGGAATGACTATCGAATCACCGCTCGAGGCCAACACATGATTCTGGAGATCAACGGTGTGAAGTGTTCCGAACTTGTCGACGAGGAAACCGAACATTTCGATCTCAGCGGAATCCTTGGGCTGCAACTGCGATCGGGCAAGCCGATGAAAGTCCAGTTTCGCAATATCCAGCTGAAACACTTGAAGGCCACTCAATGACCGGACTCTCAACCTGGCTTTTCATCCTCGTCTGTGAGTTGCTGCTGGTTGCTGGGACGGTTGATGCCCAGAATACTGAACCGCGTCGACCGGACCCTGAAACGGCCCACGACCCATCGGCGGTCATCGTGGAAAATGGCACGCCCAGACTGCTGTGTACCGGCTGGGGACTGCAAGTCAAAAAAGAAACGGCAGACGGACGCTGGCTCACCGAAGCGGCTCTGTTCAGCAGGGAACAGCGGCCGTCCTGGCATGCTGAACTGGTCCCGGAAAATCGCGGCCACCTGTGGGCTCCGGATATTCTGCGGACAGAGCAGAGACTGCTGGTCTACTACTCTGTTTCTTCCTTCGGAAAGAATACGTCAGCGATTGGTTTGGTGGAGGGAAAGACGCTCGATCCCAACTCCGACGACTGGCACTGGAAGGATCGTGGCCCGGTCCTCAGGTCTCAGAAGACAGACCGATTCAACGCCATTGATCCGGCGGTGTTTGCCGCCCCTGACGGGCGACTTTGGATGTCCTTCGGATCATTCTGGGATGGCATCCACCTTGTCGAACTGAATCCCCGGACAGGTCTGCAGAAAGATCCCCTCGCGACACCGCTGCGTGTGGCATGGAGCCCGGAAATTGAGGCACCATTCCTGACGTACAGGAATGGCTGGTACTACCTGTTCGTCAACCATGGCAAGTGCTGCAGAGGAGTCGACAGCACCTATGAAATCCTTGTCGGACGCAGCCAGTCAATCACCGGCCCTTATCTCGACGACCAAAATCACTCCCTGCTGGATTCCGGGGGAAGATCTGTTCTGACAACGCACCAGCAGTGGATTGGCCCCGGACATGCCAGTCTGCTGGACAGAGATGGCACTCAATGGCTGGTTCACCACTATTACGACAAAGAGCTGCACGGGAAATCGAGGATTCGGATGCTGCCGTTGACGTGGGATGATCGGGGCTGGCCAAAAGTTGCTCAACCGACACCTTAGCCCAGTTGATATGCTGCGACATGACATGGTGCAGACCAACGTCGTGCGCACACACGATCCAGACAGGCGTTCATTCTTTTTACACATCAACAAACGGAAGACCATTGATGGCAGCATCAGAACAACCGGTTGCAATCATCACCGGCGGTGGGACAGGAGTCGGCCGCGACACTTCTCTGCAACTGGCTCGCCGCGGGTATCACATTATTCTGAATTATTCGCGTTCAAAGCAGGAAGCAGAACAAACAGCCGACGAGATCACAACGATTGGCCGCTCAACGGGATCCCAGGCCCTCTGCCTGCAAGCAGACGTTGCTGATGATCAGGATTGTCGGCAGCTGATTGACGCAGCGTTGAATCGACACGGTCGTCTTGACGTGCTGGTGAACTGTGCGGGCACAACCCAGTTCATCCCGTTTGAGCGTATGGAAGAGGTTTCTGCCGAAACATGGGAACGACTGTTTCGTGTAAATGTCACTGGTGCCTTCCAGTGTGCGCGAGCGGCGGCACCTGCACTCAGAAAATCAGACAATGGCCAGATCATCAATATCTCCAGCGTGGCTGCTCAGCTGGGGCAGGGCAGTTCAATTCCGTATTGCTGCACCAAAGCTGCACTGGACAATCTGACAGTCTCCCTCGCACGCACTCTCGCGCCGGAAATCCGGGTCAATGGAATAGCGCCCGGATTCATTGCCGGACGCTGGACTGAAAAGGGCCTTGGCGTCAGTTACGACCAGGTCTGCAAAGCCTACGAGCAATCCCTGCCATTACGCAAAGTCTGCCAGCCTGCAGATATTGCGGAAGCCATTGTCAGTCTGATCACCGGCAGTCGGCTGGTCACCGGACAAACACTTACCGTGGATGCCGGAATGATGATCGCGGGCTATCAGGTCAGCTACGACGATGCCCTGCAGCAGACAAACGCTGCGGATCCTGCAAACAGGCGCTGACTTCCCGGCCCCGGTTCTTCTAAACTCTGAATGGCGGAGTTGCCTGACCTGCCATGCAGGCAGTCGATGGAGAGATGACTCTGCCACAAATTATTTTTGCGGAGTGTCAGGATGTTGAACTTGTGTCATTCGCTGATTCGAACATGTGTCTGCGGCGGATTGCCTCTAGCTGTGGCTCTGGTCGGCCCGATGGCAAACTCAGAAGCAATCGCTCAGCAGCCGCAGGTCACAGCAGAGCAATTGTTAAGGCAGTATTCCCCAACGCAAAAAAACGTCGACTTCGATCAGCCGAATGACGAAGAAGTCGCCCGCTGCCAGGTCAAAATTGAAAATGCCAGCTACGTTGTCTACGGCCCCTCCGGGGAACCGCTGCGGCGATTCGCGGACTCCGATGGGGATGGAACTCCGGACACCTTCAGCTACTTTCAGCACGGCCTCGAAGTCTACCGCGAAAAGGACACAAACGGCGACTATCGAGCGCGCACGAAAATCCGCCCGGATGAGTTTCGCTGGATGAACTGGGGAGGAACACGCTGGGGACTTGATGCCAACGAAGATGGACTGATCGAGACGTGGAAAGTCCTGTCGGCCCAGGAGGCGGCTCAACTGGCGGTTGAATCACTGATTGCAGGTGACCTCGCGACGCTGCAGTCTGTCATGCTGAATGAGCAGGACATTGCACAACTGGGAATCCCTGCCGCGATGGCCGAAGAGCTGAAGACCGCCGTCTCAGATTTGCCGGGAAAGGCCAAAGCGGCTGCGGCTCAGCCAGCACTGCTGAATTCAAAATCAAAATGGGTGCGATTTGACCCTCCGAATCCCGGACTGGTGCCGGCGGAACAGATTGAGGCTGCGGAAGATCTCACCGTCTATCAAAACGCCATGGCCTATGTGGAAAACGGGCAAAAACTGGATCTGATCGCCGTCGGTGAAATGGTCCGCATCGGGCAGGTCTGGAAACTGATCAATGTTCCCTCTCCGGTTGACACCAGTGGCAATGTCGTGGTTTCGATGGGCGGAATCCTGATGCGAACGGGCGACGCTTCCACCGCAGTACCAGGTGCTCTGGAAATGTCTGAGGAGATGCAGCAACTGCTGACCTCCCTGCAGAAACTTGATGAAAATGTCCCGATGGGAAATGCCACAATTCAGCAGATCTCCGACTACAACGTGCAGCGTGCAGACCTGGCGGAGAAGCTGATTCAGCAGTCCCGTACTGCGGAAGAACAAACGCAGTGGCTGCAGCAGTACACCGACAGTCTGGCCACGGCAACGCAGACGGGAACTTACCCTCGAGGACTGGCCAGACTTCAGGCTCTTGAAACCGCGCTGAAAAGTCGACCGAAATCGCTGCAATATGTCCGTTACCGTCGAATGATGGCGGAGTACGCAGTGCGACTTCGTAACGATGAAACACAGGAAGACCAAACCAAAGCTCAGGCTGCCCGAGAGGCAACTCAGACGTGGTGGCTGGAACAACTCCAGACATTCGCCGAAGAATTCCCTCAGTCAATCGATGCCCCCGACGCCGTTGTCCAGTTGGCGATCAGCTATGAGCTGATGGGGCAACTGAAGGAAGCTGCTCAGTGGTATCAAAAACTCTCGCAGGACTACCCGGAAACGGCCGGAGGAAAGCGGGCTCAGGGAGCACTTAAACGCCTGAACCTGAAGGGCAACCCGGTCCAGCTGGTCGGACGTACTCTGCAGGGAACATCACTCAGTACCGCCCAGTACCGCGGCAAGGTCCTGCTGGTCGTCTTTTGGGCGTCATACGCTCAGCAATTCACGCAGGACATCAGCGCGCTGAACGGGATTTATGCGAAGTATCAAAAGCAGGGCTTTGAGATTGTTGGCGTGAATATGGACGTCGATCCTGCCTCTGCAGGGCAGTGGATCACAGCCAACAACGTGCGCTGGCCAAGCCTGCTGGATCCACCACCACAGCAAGGTGCTCCTCCCGGAGACTT
>JAFMMM010000423.1 GCA_017859815.1 Planctomycetota bacterium
CAACGCTCGCCGAAAAACTCCACGAATACCCACAGCAGGACGTGATTGACGGTTCCGGCGGTTCGGCAGCAGCCACTCTTGATGCTTGCCTGAACCAGAACGATGGTGTCCTGCAACTGTTGCATCGCTACGCGGGACGCACCTTCTGTACCCCCGGTCGTCGCATCCGTCTGGCCGAAGAATCATATTACCCGGACTACATGGGCGGCACCGGGCTCGACGAAATCTGGATGTGCTGCACCGTGCCAATCGTCACGGGTGTGATCGACACTCGCACAAACAAAGCTCCCTTCCGAGAAGGTGAAGCACACGTTCTGACACCCGACGGACAGGTTGTGTCTCTGCAGGATCTGATTGAAGCCAATCCCAACGCCGTAATGGGCGAAAAAGTCACCGCATTCGCCGAAGACATGTTTGGCCGCGCAACCTGGCCAATCGTCTCCAAAAAGTTTGACAACCTGAATCCGATTCCCGACCACCTGCACTGGTCGAAATGGGAAGTGTATGACATCAACTCCTTCGACAATCCCGGCGTCAGCGCTTCCCACTACTACACGACCGCAATGGGCTTGTACTCCTTCGTCACCAAGGATCAATTCCTCGACTGCATGAAGAGTTTTGGGCAGGGAGAATATAACGGCGTTCGCCATCTTGCCCCGCATGTGATGATGCGACTGGATAACGGTTTTGTGATGCCGAATGGCGTGCTGCACTCTCCCACCAATCTGTGTACTCACGAACTGCACGTCACGATGGATGAACACTTCCTCGCTGAAGATCTCACTTTGGACGGCCGCATTGGTGCTGCGGATGCGTTCTATGCCTGTCGAGAAGAAGACTATCCGAGAGACAAGCACGAAGACTGGGATTACCTCGTAGAGAAGTTCGACTTCGCCGCCAACCAGGATCCGGACTTCGTGTTGAAGAACTCAAGACCAGCAATCACCTCGAACGAGTTCACCGCTGACGGAGCAGACGCAAAGTGGATTGTTTACGGTGATTTTCTGGGAGACCAGAAATGCTCCATTCTGCGACTGACGTTACAGCCAGGAGCGAAGACCAGATTCTGCCCGGAAACCCCCACCTTGTTCCATACGAATGGTGGCACCGGGCGAGTTGGTAAGCTGGCGGTGAATTACCATCACGACATGGTATTGGGGCAGTTGTACCCGGAAATCGGCTTTATCACGCAGGCTGCCCTGGACAAGGGTGGCGTGGAGATTGAGAACACCGGTACGGAACCACTGGTGTTGACATTCGATTTCCCTCAAAACGCTCATCGCCGCACGCCCGGTGTGGCCTGAGCGGCACAGTCAATGCCGTTGTCCAATTAGAATCAACGACAATGGGGTCCGGTCCTGCACTCGCTGTCAGGTCGTTTACCGTGAACCTGTCAATTGGTTTGCAGCAAAACCGCGGCATCGTTGTTCTGTCGACTCCAACGAACGTTCTGTGATGACATCAGATCATCGAAATCCTGTTCCCTTGAGGCCGGGTGTCATCGCTCACATTGACGGCACACTCGACCACCGCGCTTCCCAGTGACTTTCAGTTCCGCATTCCGGGCAGTACCAATCACCAACCGCTGTTGCGCTCGAGCCTCCCGGCCATCAAGTGAAACAGCTGAGGGAATCCGCATTGCCTTCTCCGAAACAGTGATTCAGATTTCAAACCAAACCTACGGTCTCCCTTGACCCGTCACGCTGGACATCCACTGCAGATCGTTCGGCAGACCATGCTCGACAATGCAACACGCTCGGCGTGTGAGTCAACACTACGTGTCCATTCCTGCTGCCCCCGGGAGTTGTTTTGATGTCAGGGTTTGCTTCTGTTCTCCGTGTTACCAGCTTCACCATGGCCCTCCTGATGGGGTCGGGCGTTGCCACCGCCGCTGAGGTCGATGATCATCCGGCGTTCACTCCGGTAAAACTGCTGTTTGCAGCCATGTCTGCACATGATGGTCCGGCCATGCACGCCACTGCCACGAACGATTTTCAGTTGCTGGAACATGGGGAAGTCTGGTCCATGCAGAAACTCGTTGAGGCCGTACAGCCCAAAGGCAAACCCTACCAGCGCGACAACTTCTTCCAGCAGATTCATGCTCACCAGCAACACAATATGGCGTGGATCAGCTACTGGAATAAAGCACAAATCACTCGGGATGGCACAACCAGAACTGTTGTCTGGCTGGAAAGTGCGGTGCTGATCAAAACAAATGACCAGTGGAAAATTCAGATGCTTCACTCCACTCGGCTGGATCCCGCGAAACACCCACAGAATATCGAATGGAAGCAGTTTCAAACAAAACGCGGGAAGGCGAGTTCTGCACACGCGGACTGAACGCCAACCGCACAACGGCGACAACAACCATCAGGACGCCGTCAATAGATCGGCGAACGTGCCAACGCTGAGCGTTATCACACGGAATACGGCCGCGTTGACATCTCCACGAATTACGAAGTGGTCGAGGCGGTTTTAGTGGGTGTGGAGTGCAGCGTGTAGATTGTTAATCCGGCTAAGTCCCCGGCTGGTGGCGCAGTCAGCAAGCTGGCAGCAAACCCGACGAGCACACAAGCACCGATGCCGCTGGCGGTGTACAGATAACCGTTCACAGCGGTGAACCGCCACAAACAGAACATCACCCCGGCTCCAACAACCGCACCAGTCATGGCCCCCAGACTGTTCGCACGTGTGGTCACCGCTCCCAACACGAACAACCCACCCAGTACACCCATGAATAATCCGATCACCTTGATGAAGGCGTCAAACAACGACTTGATCTCCGGATTGACAAAAATCAGCCCAAACAGCGTCCCGATCACTCCGATGAGAAATGTGCACACACGTGCCGCTTTCAGGTAACCGGATTCCGACGTGCACGCATTCAATGGACGCATGAAGTCCGTGACAATCGCAGTCGCGGTCGAATTCATACTGGTGGATACGGTCGACTGAGCGGCCGCAAATACCCCGGCGACAATCAACCCGGCCAGTCCCACCGGCATTTCCCGAGCAATAAACAATGGGAAAATCTGGTCCGTGGTAATCGTGGGATCCAGCTTGTCCGGATGCGACCTGTAAAAAGCAAACAACGCGGTCCCCATACCGAAAAACAGGAGCGTGGCAGGAATTGTCAGTACGGCATTTGTCCAAATCGATCGGGCCGCCAGTTTCTGATCCGACGTGGTCATATACCTCTGCACAACAGCCTGGTCAGCGGTATACGACGAAACATTTTGAGCAATCGCGCCGACAATAATCACCCACAAGGCAATCTGACTGCTGGTCACGTCCCAGTGAAAGTTGGCAATCTTGAATTTGTCTCCCTCAACCGCGGTGGAGAAGAATCCACTGACACCGCCTTCAACTCCCGAGATCAGCATCCCGATCGCCAGTAGGGCGCCTCCCATCAGGACAAACGTCTGAATCGTGTCCGTCCAGATCACCGCCTCAATCCCCCCCATGGTGCAATAGGCAATACTCAACACTCCCATCAACAGCACAGACTGAGCCGGGGTCAGAGGAGTTGCCACAGCCAAAGCCAACCCGGTCAGCGACATCACCACCGCCATGCGAAAAATATGAAACAGTGTGAAACTGGCACTGCCGAAGAGTCGCACCGGTCGACTGAACCGCTTCTCCAGATACTCGTAAGCACTCGTCGCGTCGATTCGACGAAAGAAAGGCAACGCAACAAAGACAGCAACAATTGCCACCACCGGAATCATCATGTTGCCAATGGAATACACCCAATCCTGAGCAAACGATTTCGACGGTATGCCAGTGAAGGTCAAAGAACTGAGCATGGTGGCAAAGATGCTGCAGCCAGCAGCCCACCACGGAATATGCTTCCCGCCGCGGAAGTAATCGTCCGTATTCCTGTTCCTGCGAGCAAAGTACACACCCACCGCCACCATCGCTGCCAAATAGCCGAACAGCACCAAATAATTGACCATCCCAAAGGCCGCTGCCGGCCGCTTTACAGACACACGAAACACCTGCGGCGAACGCACTCGTGGTCGCACTTCCCCAGTGGGAATAATGATCTCGTCCCCCCACTTCACGGCGATCGTCGTCACATGGTTGGCGGGCGTGGCACCGGC
Organism: Planctomycetota bacterium; assembly: GCA_017859815.1. Taxonomy (GTDB): domain Bacteria; phylum Planctomycetota; class Planctomycetia; order Planctomycetales; family Planctomycetaceae; genus SXXK01. The sequence continues at coordinate 4,104 of JAFMMM010000423.1, forward strand.
TTCGGTCCACGTGTCAGTGATGGTGTGGTAAGCCAGCGATTGTTTGATAAAGCCGGGATGCTCATCCTTCAGCTCATTCCCTTTGAAAAACAACCGTTCCGTTGCCCCACCCAAAACAAAAATATGACTCTGACCAAATCCCAAACCAGTGCCAGCCATGACACAACGGGGAACGTCAGCACGCTGACGCCAACTCTTCTTCGCGGGATTGTACTCCCAGACATCTTTCAGAAAGCCGAAGCTGGACGGGTCATCCCCGGGACCTTCCTGCCGTCGCCCGCTGATCACGTACACACAATCGTT
>JAFMMM010000071.1 GCA_017859815.1 Planctomycetota bacterium
CACGGGCAGCCCAGTTTCTTTGCGAACTCAAACGTACGCCGATTGGCATCGTGGTCTTTTGTAAACCGGTTGACACCGTGGGCAGAAATCGACATCCCCAGATCGGCCACCTGCTTCTTCGTCGCTTCGATCTCCTCGTCCGACGAATTCAGAGCCAGCATTCCGCTGTAGAATTCGACCTGTTGAAAACCAATTGCGCTGGCATGTTTCAAAGCCTGCTCGCGATTGAAACCGCGAAGTGAGTACAGCTGAATCCCCAGTTTTGCGCTATCAGCCTGTGCGGCAAAAGCGGTTCCGGGCAATGTGCCGCAGGCGGCCATACCAGCCAGCAGGGACGAGTTCCGCAGAAAGCTGCGGCGGGACTGAAAAGACATCGGATGCTCCGTTACAACTGGTGTGGGGCAGGAAGATCGCACAATCGACCGGCACGTGACGGTCAGACCGCAGTTCCGGAACCGGATTCTTGCATGTATCCGGCGGGAATCCATCGTCGCAAGCCCCTCCTGAACCGAATTTCCCCGCTGTTTGCAGAATGTGACGTCATTCACGGATTCCGTAAAACCTGCGGGCAGTCACGCGTCGGATGAAGCGGGAATTGCGAATTGGCACTTGATCAGGCGTCCAGTGTAATCGTTACGTGTCGATGGATTTCCCCTGTCCGATCAATCCACCTGGCCTGCAGCGTCGGCGTTTTTAAGGTGGAATCGACTTCGACGGTCAGGAACATGTTCTTTAAGGGAACACCCCACTGCAGGTGCGGGTGAGGAACATTGAGTGACGGAATCACACGGTCATGCAGCGGGCTGATGATGAACTGATGCAGGTCATATCCGATGCGATCAGTCATGGGATATTTCAGATGTCGAGAGACATGAATATCCCCACCGATCAGCACGACACCTTTGATTTGTTCTTTGCCAATGAAATCGAACAGAGCCTCTCGTTCATGTGAGTAGGTTTCCCAGTCGTCCTTTTCACCGTTTTTTTTGTCATCCCAGATCATTCCGGTTGCAAGAATTTTGAACGGTGCCGTTGATGCCCGCAGATGGTCAAGCAGCCAGTTCCACTGAGTCTTACCGAGGCAGGTCGGCTTGTCTGCAGCAACAGGACTGGGTTCGGTTTGCGAAAAATAGCGTGGGTCGAGCAGAAACACTTCCACCGGGCCGCGGCGAAATTTCGTGTAGACGCCGTGAATGCCGTCGCCGAATTGAGTCTGCGCCCGATACTCAGTGAATACCTTCCGAATGACCTCCCGATTGTTGATTCGTCCGTCGGTGTCATTGCCACCGAAGTCATGGTCATCCCACGTCCCCCACACGGGCGTGGAGGCAGCCAGTGCCGACAGAGTGGGAATGGAGAGGAACTGGCGGTGCTTCTCACGATTTACACTGAGTTCCCTGTTGTCGATGTACGGCGTATCTCCAAGCAGCATCAGCGCATCAATATCCTGCGCGGCGATCTGGTCCCAGACATCAAAGAAATCGGTACTGGATGCGCAGGATCCCATCGCGAGGGTGACTTTGCCCCGGGTGTTCGGATCCCTTGCGGTACGAATGGTATAGCGATCTCCAGAGACGAGGGTCTGGCCGTTGCGGGAAATGGTGTAGCGATACTGAGTATCGGGGTTGAGATTGTCAAAACGCCAGACAACGCACAGGTCATTCTCCACCGACGCTTCCGCAGTGGCCGTCAGCGGCGTGTTTTCGGAATCGTGGTGCAGCGAGGCTGTGTATCTGCCTTCCGCACCTGGTCGGTACCAGATGAGTGCAGTGTTATGATCCACATGGCCCAGCAGGGGACCGACGGCGGCAGGCTGATTCGGTTCGTCTGTGCCGACTGACGCGAGCAGCAACGGTGCCGTGCCAGCCAGAATGGCCTGGCGACGGGTCAACTGATCCCGGCCCACTGAAGTATCTGATGAGTGATCGGAAGTCATGGCTGAATTCGCTTTCGCTTGTCGAACAGGTCTATTGGAGAACTTTGGCAACCGTGTGCAAAGATCCTGTAGTAACACAACTTCACAGCAGCCCGCATCCCCGACTGGTGAGTCGGAAAGACATGTGATGAGATCAGGATGTCCGTGAGACAATTCCAGGATCTCAGCGCAATCACAGCCGACTCGGTTTTGCACTCCCAGCGGAAGTTGTCATGATTTCTCGGTCTATTGTTGAGAAAATCCAGCCCTGGAACAACGTGCGATGCCGCTGAAATTGAACACGCAGAAGATGCAATTGATCAAACCACGGGCACAGGTGATCGGTCAGCGAAAACCAGACCGTGGTCAGCAGGCAGTGAGTTTCCGCAAAACAAGGCGGATTATTTTGTGTGGGTTGATCCTTGCCGGCTGTCCCGCAGCTCTGACAAACGCTCAGGATCGCACATTCGTCAGCAACAGTCGTTTGGTTTTCGGTACGGAAACGGAACTCTCTGCATCGGTCCGCAGTGCAGACCTCGACGGAGACGGGGATGCGGACATGATCGTTGCCAACGGACGGCATTGGCCACAGCAGAACTACATCTTACTGAACGACGGGAAATCGCGATTTACGGTCGTGCGGCCGCTGGGAACTGACCTGTCGACGAGTTATGCAGCCGAACCGATCGATGTGGACGGAGATGGTGACGTGGACATTGTCACCGGCAACGCGATGGCCCCCTGTCAGGTGTTCCTGAATGATGGCCGGGCGACCTTTTCGCTCTCGAGGCCGCTGCAGGGGATTTCCAGTGTCCGCAGCTTGACCGTGGCCGATGTCGATGGTGATGCCGATCTCGATGTCATCTCCACAAGTCGAGGAATGCCGAATGTCTTTCATCTCAATGACGGCCGTGGCTTCTTCACTCAGGGCGGGACGTTTGGTGCGCAAACAGATTCGACGATTGATGTGGCAGTCGCTGATCTGAATCAGGACCAGAAGCTGGATCTGGTTCTTGCCAACCGCGACATGCAAATGAATGCGGTGTTGCTTCAGAACGATCCCCTGCGGTTCAGTAGCACAAGCCCCGGCAGGGATGCGTACCAAACACGAGCCGTCGCTGTGGCCGATCTGAATGCGGATGGTCATCCTGACTGCATCTTCGGGAATATTGGCGCGGCGAATGAAGTGTACTTCGGCGATGCCCAGGGGGTATTTTCGGAACGTGCCGTGTTTGGCACCGCCGATCGACAAACCTACGGAATGGCAGTCGGTGATCTGGACCGTGACGGCGATCTGGATGTGGTCACGTCGGTCGTGGACGGACCGTGTGTCGCGTTCTTCAATCACGGTGACGGGCGCAGTTTTCGCGAGTTGAACTTCGGTGATCCGCACGCCGCTTCGTACGGTTTGTGCCTCGCTGACTTCGACGGTGACGGATTTCCGGACGTCGCCGTAGCAAATTCGGGGGCTCCCAATCAGATTTTCCTGAATCGGCCCAGTCGGCTGACGGCGGTTGATGCAGGTCGATCGGGTCCAACACGAAAGTCCCGAACGAATTCATCTGCAGCGAAGTCTCCAGTGTCGGAAGACGAACAGTCCGCTGCTCCCGACAATGTGGGCAGCACGGTTGGTAACAGTCAAACGCAAACGGCAGACTGGCCTCGATTCCGCGGAGCGGGCGGAGTGGGTGTTGCGGATGGTTTTGACCTGCCGGTTCGCTGGAATGCTGACCCGGATCTGAAGTCGGAAGACAGCGGTCTTCTGTGGCGAACAAAAGTTCCAGGCCTCAGTCACTCCAGCCCGGTGATCGTAGGTGACCTGTTACTGGTCGCCACCGCAGTCTCCGCTGCCGGCGATGCCCCACTCAAAATTGGCCGCAGTGGTGCGGCTGATGCGGCTGATGATCATGGCGAACAGCAATGGATGGTGTTGTGTTTTCAGAAGTCCACAGGGTCTTTGTTGTGGAAGCGAACGTGTCGCAGCGGTGAACCACGAGCCACAAGACATGAAAAAGCGACTCACGCGAATACCACTCTGACGGTCGATCGGGGGCGAGTGTTTGCGTTTTTTGGTTCAGAGGGCCTTTACTGTCTGGATCTCGAAGGACAGTTGTTGTGGGAACAGGACTTCGGAGTCATCAACATCAGCAAGTACGGCATTGGCTGGGGATATGCCAGCTCTCCGGCCGTATTTGAGGATCGAGTCGTATTGGTGTGCGACGACCCCGCAAGGCCATTCCTGCTGACTCTCGATGCACACACTGGGGAAGAAGTTTGGCGAGTCTCTCGCGAGGGTGAGACGGAACGGAACTGGAGTACGCCGTTTGTCTATCACGACGGCGTGGCGGAACAGAATCGAATCGTCATTAACGGCTGGCCCAGCGTGATTGCTTATGAGTTGAGCAGTGGAGAAGAAGTGTGGCGAATTCGTGGTGGCGGAGATAACCCCGTGCCCACTCCGTTTGCCGTTGGGAAATCTCTCTTCATCACAAGTGCGCACGGCGCTGAGGCACCAGTTCATGCGGTGCGGTTTGGCGTGCAGGGTGATCTGACAGACCTCCGCAGGACAGCACCAAACGAATCGTTTTTGTGGAGCATGGATCGAGGTGGCGCTTACATGTCAACGCCGGTCGTTTATGACGGCTGTTTGTATGTGGGCAACAGCAACGGCGTGCTGCGGTGTTTTGACGCAACCAGTGGAGACAGCATTTACGAGCAGCGGCTGGGAACCGGGGCCAGCATGATCGCGTCTTTGGTTGCCGGCGATGGTAAGATTTATTGTGCGTGTGAAAACGGCTTCGTGTATGTCGTGAATGCGGGACGGGCATTCGAATTACTCAGTAAGAATACAACCGCCGAACCCTGCTATGCGACTCCCGCAATTTCCGAAGGCGTGCTGTACCTGCGGACAACGACAGAGTTGATGGCGATTGGGCAGCCAAATAACTGAAATGCGAGCCTCAATAGCCGCTACGTTCCCGAAAGACATGAGGCAGGCGACGACTGGAGAATCAGCAGTGGAGAATCTTGTGCGAGGCGGACGAAGTTCATTGGGTCGATACCTGGCGATTCTGTTCGCGTTAGTCGGACAGCTGCAAACCTGGGCTGTGATGCCTGAAGAAGAGAATCTTCCGGCTGCATTGCAGAACTACGACCCCTCGGGACTGATACGGTTCAACACGCTGGATCAGGCCGAAAAAAAACGTGAGCAGCTGATTCGATGGATTTGGTCCGGCGGCTTGCCGGTGGATGTGCAGCCCACAGTTGATCGCGATATTGATACCGCCGTTTTTGAGGAACATCTGAGCGGGCTGGATGCGCAGCTGGCCGGCCGCGTGGATCGTCTTAACGCAAGTGTGTCGCCTTACGACTACCACCAGTTGATGTACTTCATATCGCCGAAGGTCCGCACCACGAATTCCCGTCGGCTCGTGATTCTGAATTCAGGGCACCGCGCCAATGGTGCATTTCAATATGGCGTTGATCAGACCGCGAATCGTCTGCTGCGGGATGGGTTTCATGTCCTGATGACGGACATGCCGCTGGTGGGCTTCAATTCAGACAATTCAGTGATCCTGCCCGCAGCAAATGAAGAGACACTGTTCGACGCACGAGGAACATCCGGACACAACCAAATGTTTGCCAAACTTTGTCCTCCGGTGCTGCCCGATGGCGAGGTATTTCGTTTCTTTCTTGAACCAATCATACAGGGTGTCAACTACTTCCGAAAGACGGTCTCTGATGCTGGGGACGTCAGTTTCGTGGGGCTTTCCGGTGGTGGCTGGGCCGGACACATGATCGCGGCAGTTGATGTCCGAATTCAGACCAGCTTTCCGGTTGCAGGCTCACTGCCACTGTACCTGCGACCGTATTCCCCGGGATCACGCGGGGATGCCGAACAGATGTACGAACCACTGTTCAAGGAAGTAGACGCTGATGGCGACGGGATCCCCGAGACGGCCGCGGGAGTCGCGAGCTGGCTGGAAATCTATGCGTTGGGCGGGCTGGGCCCCGGCAGAAAGCAGGTGCAGGTCCTGAATTTCTACGACAGTTGCTGTTTCTCCACGAATGTGTATTTGACCTACACAGCGTTCCTGTCTGAACTGGTCCGGGATCTTGGTGAGGGGGAATGGACGATCTACTCCGATCGCAGTCACCGAGCGCACATGATTTCTACGCAAGTGCTGAGCGAGGTGATCATCCCTCAGCTTAGCGGTCAGAAATAGTGAAAAATGCCACCCGCGATACACGGCTGAGGCACCCATGACGGACATCCGACATGCGAAACCATTGCACTGCGGTCAGGGCGAGGTTCATGGGCCTGCGTTGACTGCGCGTTACCAGGGTTATTGCCCTGCCCCGGTTTCCTGCTGGTCTTCCAACCAGCGGGTAATGGTACGCGTCACCAGTTCCGGTGCAGCCTGCTGGACAAAGTGATCGGCGTCTGGAACGGTGACCAGAGTCAGCGGTTTCTCAAGATATTGCCATGTTCCGTTGAGCGCGTCCTGCAGCAGAGCCGTGTCCTTGAGACCATGAATCATCAGCACAGGACAAACGACCGTTGGAAAGTCGTCCTGCTGAGTGTAAGGCTCGCGCGGGTAGTTGGCCTTGTAGTAATTCAGCATCGCCTCAAACGAGGAACGCTGCATCGCTTCGATGTAGGTTTTCCGAACCGTGACATCCCTGACCCACGACGTGATGACCGTCGCAGAGAGTGATGCTGCGGCCTCCGGCTGCTGGAAGAAGCGTGCATAAGCCGAAGCGGCCTGCTGAGCCGGGTTGTTGGCGAGCTCTCTTGTCAGGCAGGCTGGATGCGGCAGATTCAAAATGACAAGTCGCTCGGTCATTTCCGGATGCAGCATGGCAAACGACCACGCAATCATACCTCCCCAGTCATGCCCAATCACCGTGGCAGTTTTGGCATCAAAATGCCTGATCACACTTTCCACATCACTCACCAGAGTCGGCATGGAGTAACTCTCTACTCCTTCCGGTTTGTCACTCTTATTGAAGCCGCGAAGATCAATTGCCACAACCTTGTGCGTTTTAGCGATGGCAGGAATCTGCTTCCGCCACGTGTACCAGTAATCAGGGAACCCATGCAGCATCACCACCAGTGGGCCTTCACCGGCCGTGACGTAATGAATCTTCACATCTCCATTGGCAGCGAACCCGTGGGTCACAGACAGTTCCTGAGCAACCGCGCAGCTCGCTGAAAAGGCCAGCAATATTGGAAGCAGGAATCGTACTGCAAACTTGTTCAACATCATGAAAAGACTCAGTCGAATTGAGGAAAAGGAAGCTGCCGCAATCAGCACTTTGCTGAGCGAAGCGCTTTCCTGAGCGACGACAGTTACGTTTCGAACAGATCGCTTGCAGACGCCGTGTGCAGCTTAGCACAACACGCAAACTACCGTTCAACAGGCCCGGAAGAATCTCGCCAAAGCGGAGTGATTCCTTCCCAGCGATCAGTGCCGGTTTCGCCATCAGCACTGACGCACCACGAAGGCACACTGAAATGATTCCAATTGTCAATTGGTGTCGGACGGCAGTGCCAACTGCTACCATCTGGTGGCATCTGAGCTGCACCGTACTCAGAGCAACCGCCATAATACCAGCATTCCAATTCAACCCGAGGCGGCCCGACCGCATTGCTTGAGACCCACCCATGCGAACAACCACGACCGTGCGATTGGCTGCTTTTCTGCTGCTGTCTCTGTCAGCCCCGGCGTTTGCCGCAGAACGGCCCAATATTCTTCTGTTCACGGCGGATGATCTGCACGCCGAGTCACTGGGAGCCTTCGGAGGTCGCCCACTCGATCTCACACCCAATCTCGACAAATTTGCGAAGGAATCGCTGCGATTCAATCGGGCTCATGTGAACGCAGCGATCTGTGCACCCTGCCGTGCGATTATTGCCACGGGGCGATACAGCCATCGTTCCGGTGCGATGGGATTCATGAATGCGCGTGAAGATGTTCCGGATATCGTGACCACCCTGCGGGAAGCAGGCTATCAGGCCGGCATCCTGGGAAAGGTCAAACATTCGACCCCAAAGAACTCAATGCAGTGGGATTTTTCATTCGACCAGCCACAACTTGGAAACGGTCGCAACCCGCAACTTTACTACCAGCGCAGCAAAGATTTTCTGGCACAGTGCAGTCAGCAGAACGCCCCGTTTTACTTGATGGTGAACTCGCATGACCCCCATCGCCCGTATTGCAACCCCGAAAAGCTGACTCGTGGTGCTGCAATGCCATCACGAACCTACCGGCCGGACGAGGTCACCGTGCCAGGATTCCTCCCGGACCTGCCCGGAGTTCGGGCCGAGCTGGCTCACTATCTGAACTCGACTCGTCGCCTTGACGACACCTTCGGAATGGTGATGCAGGCGTTGAAGGAATCGGGCGAAGCTGACAACACGCTGGTGATGTTCATTTCTGACAATGGAATCGCCGTTCCCTTCGCAAAATGCAATGCCTGGTTTCACAGTTCACGCACACCGCTGCTGGTTCGTTGGCCGGGAGTGGTTCAGGCCGGCACGTCGAATGACACAGACTTTGTCAGTACCGTGGACTTCTTCCCCACATTCCTCGCAGCCACGGGCGTTTCTGGACCGGCCGGGCTGGACGGACAATCTTTCTTGCCGCTGTTGAAGGGGCAGCCACAATCAGGCCGAGACGTTGTCTTCACACAGATTGATTCCAAAGCCGGTGGCGATGCTGTCCCGATGCGATGTGTGCAGAACGCTCAATATGGCTATATCTACAATCCCTTTAGTGACGGCAAGCACTGGTATCGCAACAACAACGAGGGGAAATCAATGGCGGCCATGAACGCTGCTGCGAAAAGTGACGCCAGCATCGCCGCAAGAATCGAACTCTTTCGCTACCGTGTACCGGAAGAATTTTACGATCTCGAAAAAGATCCCAACTGCCTGCACAATCTGATTCACGAGCCTGACCTTCAACCCGCCATCAAATCACTCCAGGCAAGGTTGGTCGCTCAGATGCAGCGAACAAATGACCCAATGCTGCCGGCGTTCCAGAACCGAACAGATCGAACTGCCGTGGATCAGGTGTTGTTGCAAACCTACGGCCCGATGAAAGAAAACACAAAGCCACGTCGGAATTCTGCTCAACCGTAGACAGGCCTCTGTTTTCAACGCGTTGACTGCGCTTCCGTACAAGACAATGCTGCACTTCCAGATTTCAACCAGACCAGCATTCAGGCCTCGCTCATTATCACTCTCACCATCACCCGTTCACGGCCATCACAACAGTGTCTGCCTCTGGAACACTGATGTGCGAACGAATCTGCGGCTCGACAACCGACGGATCGTTCGCTGGAAAATCGACGCTCTTCCTGAGTTTGCTGTTCCTGCGTAGACTTGAAGCTCTTCTTAGATTCCAATCCGGTCCATGTGTTCGTCCTACAGAGGACGACCATGAATGAGTTCCAGTTACGCTCGAACCTGATTGCACAGGTGCGCTTCCCCAACACCGCAAGCGATGGGCCAAGCCTGTACAGCGGCTGCAGAATAAGAAAGAACATCAGTTTTCCCCGACCAACGCAGTCCTCTCGATTCTGAAACTGGGTCTGGGCCATGTGAAGCCCTCTGCAATAAGTCCGCTCCCCGAAAACCCTGGAGCAATCTCAATGTTGCTGGCTCTCTCGCAGCGATAAATTGACAACAGGAGTGATCTTCATGCTGACTTTCCTGACCGCCATTTCCCTTCTTAGTGGCTTTGGAACAGAGACATCACCGACCAGAAGTGATCCGGTCACCGTTGCGGGCAGCAGCGAAGGCACGGCTGGCCGAGATGAGTCCAATCAACAGCCCCCTCTTGAACAGATTGAAAAACTGCTCAACGAGTGGTCGCAACGCCCCGCCGCCGACGAGACGTCTGATCAGTACGCAAAGCCCATTCGCGCTCTCACCAAACAACTGTATCAACCATTGAGTCCGCTCACCGAAAGTCATCGACAAGCGTCCGAGAAACTGGCCACGATCTGTTGGCCTTATGTGCTCAAGGAAATTCCCAAACCAATGGCGGAAATCATCGTGGACCTGACAGAGCCCTCTTTCGGAGTCCGAATGTTGGACCGATTAGGGAAACTCGGGCAACCAACAGAGCCCATGGGCTGGGATATCCAGTCGACACATGCACTCGCTTTAGCACGAGCGGGAAGAACCAGCAAAGCGCTGCGAGAGAACGAAGCGTTGAGTGCGAAGATTCAGACCAACGTCATGAAAGGTCGTTTGCCGGAACTTCAATTGACGTTTCTTAACACGATGCGTTCCCAACGCTCGCTGCTGATGCAGTCGATGCTTCAACAAGCTGTCATCCACGCTGTTGCCGGCGACAACCGGAAATCCTTCGAGGCCGCAGCACTCGCAGGTGGCGTAGATGTCACAAATCTCACGGAAGCTGACCTGCAGGTTGGGCAACAACTGTTAACGACTCTCGTCCGTGCTCAAATGTTGGGGCTGCCGGCCTTTGAGAACGGGTTTGATGACGTCACCTTCCTGAGTAGAGAAGACACGGCGAAAGGAGCAATCTTCCGACTTCAAACGGGCCTGAGTGAAAAACACTTCACGCGAAACCTGAAGACATTCCTGGGCGCAGACTGGCAGACCAGTAAGCTGCAAACTGATGACATGTACCGCGCCGTTCAACTGGGACGCTCTATCGATGCCACGGTTGAGTTGACACTGTACAGGAGCGATCAACTGACCGGATTTGAACTCCACGTGTTCTACCTGACTCACAAGGCCGAAAGCACGCTTCCGAATGTGCAGATCACTGTAAGACGGACGGAGAGCATTCAATGACTTCTGCAACAGACGCCTGCGGCTAACAACACTGCTGTGGCAGGCGAATTTCCGTGGCTCGCTTCGCAATGCGATCAGCGCCTGCTCGATGCCGATCGAACTCCAAACAACAGCTGGCAAGACCACATATCCAATCCAGGAAACACAGTTGGGAAAACCGTTTGGCTGACACCAGACACGCAAACCTGCAACGCGAAACACACCCGCAAAAAGCATCGACACAAACTGCTCCCTCGGCTGAATCACTGACCTGGCCAGATTAGGCAGGTCAGGTACCAGGCACCGTGACGGCCCCCCCCAAAGCTGGGTGGCTCCGGGGAGCCGATCCGGGTGCAACCAGAGTCGGGAGATCCACTCGACTGGCAGAATCCCCAAAATCGGCACGGTGGCCGAATCAGATGCGTGGACGAATCAGCCGCCAGGCACCGGGAGATGTGGACCGCGGGGTCATCGAACCACGCGGGCACTCCGCCAATCGCCGAAGGCACAAACCGGCTCTCAGCCGGACCGCAAAGGTGGGTGGCACCGGGAGATGTGTTTCGCGGGGTCAACGAACCACGCGGGCACTCCACCAATCGACGAAGGCACAAACCGGCTCTCAGCCGGACGGCAGGGGGTGCGAGTCTGCTCACGCACGGACAAAATCGATTTCAGCGGACTGCGATTGCTGTCATCAATTGCCGACGGGCGATCTCAGCGTTCGAATCCGATCCGCCGGTGATCACCGCGATCAGGCGATCAGTCTGCTGAGATCACAGTCCCAAGATGATCGCCCTGCCGTGCGTACAGTTCACGGCAATTGGCAGACTGCTCAACCAGGTCGGCATCAAACTGAACACGCCCAGGTTCAAAAATTGTCATCGTTGACGATCCACCAAAGCGGAAATAGCCTTTTTCGTCACCTTTCAACACAGCCTGTTGGGGCGTGTAAGTCTGGCAAATGCTGCCGACGCAGGTCGCGCCAATTTCAAGCACCAGCACCGTACCAAGGTTCTCAGTCTCCATCGCCGTGACGCAGCGTTTGTTGGTGGAGAGAATGCGAATATTCTGACATAACGCCAATGGGTTCACAGAATACAGCGGGCCGTTGATCAATCGCGTCTCTCCCGGGATACCGGAGACCGGAAAGTGAAAACGGTGATAATCAACCGGACAGAGCCGAGACAGCAGCAAACTTCCGCCGGCATACCGATCAGTCAGCGCATCGTCCCGTAGCAAATCTCCAAGCTGGAACATCTGCCCTTTGACAAACAACCCTTCCGCCGCCGACAGATCGGGCACACAAAGATGCCGACCATCCGCCGGAAAGACCACGCTTCCTGGATCCGCATCCACAGGCCGTGCGGTTGGCTTGAGAGCACGCGAAAAGAACTCATTGAAACTGGCGAATTCTTCGGGACTTTGCAGAAACTCGTCGGCATTCAACCCGTATTGTTGAATGAATGGCGCAATCTTTCGACGAGTTGCAGGCTGATCCATTCGCCAACCATACCAGCGGGAAAAAATCGCTCGCTTGATCAGCACCCCCAAAGTGATCTTCCCGGCCACTGTCCCGTAGGTCCAGCGCATCGCTCGATCGCCATAGATCTGCTCCACGCACTCCCTGCCCTGATAGCGATCGAAGTAAACAACCTGATCCATACCTTGTTCACCGACCTTCCCGGTCTTCTGGTCACTGCAAAACTCCGGCCACCATTCTGCTTCAATAAAGCTCACTGCTTACAGCACACTGTTTCCGCAACAATGACAGCACAACGATGTCACTCGATCACTTTTGTTTCCAGACTCTGACATCGTCCACCGACGCTGATTTATTGACAGCCAGCGTGATCATACGTTTTGCGGGATGAGCAATCCCGGGGGAACGAAATTCCCCCACAGGCCTGCCATCGACAGCGACTGTCATCAGATCGCCGGCCACAGTGACTCGCAACGTAAACCACTCGTTGGCCTGCAGCGTCAAGGGAAACCGTTTCCGGCAGCGTTGAATCAGCTGATTCAACTCTTCGCTCTTCTCCCCCGCAAGACGCCGTTCGCGGACTTTCAGATTCATATGCCCGCTTTTGGAATCCGTAATCGTGAGCGACTTCAGAGTGACACGTGCCATGCAAAGGTGACCGGCGTGCACAGTTTTCAGCTGTCGATCCACAAAGTCCAGCCCCAGATCATCACCCGGCCGCAAACGAATTCTCATTTCCACCGTCCCGTCCTGAAACTCGACATCATGGAAGATTGCCACACCGTGATCAGCCTCGGCGTGTCGAGTCACATGCATGGCACCGTCGGCCAGATCGACCTGTTTGTGCCCCTTCGCTCGCCACCCACTGTTACTGCTCCACCCGTTGCCAATCTCTTCCTTGTCCGGTTGGCTTTCATCCCGGTCAAAACTGTCGGCAAACAACAGTGTCTGCGCTGAATCCCCGCCGACAGCTTCATCAGCCAGACACGGTCCCATGCCATTGCCGTTTGCAATCAGAAAACAGCAGGTCACACCCCACAAAGACGATCTCATCAGTCTCTCCACGCCTTTGCTTCCAACGCGGCGTTGACAAAATCACAGAATGTCGTGACGGTCGTCGGAACGAACATTTCACAAACACACGACGTATCAACTCAACCTGCACTAGTTCGTTTTCGCAATGCAGTACAAAAAGCGGTCGCTGCGCAGCAACAGAGTATCACCCACAATTGCGGGGGTAGCATTAAACAGCTCTTCCTCACTCCCCAGCTTGTTCAGAGCTAACTCCCTGTATTCCGGGGACGCAGCCAGGACCAGTACACCGGAATCACGCGTGGTCAGAAACAGCCGCTGGCCGTCGCTCACAACGGAACCGTAGACGCGGCTTCGGGTCGGCATACGTTCCCGAAACATCTCTTCCCCATCACTCGCCCGCACACACAACGCAATGGACTTATCGTGAGCCCAGAACAGGTGACCGTTCACCAGCAGCGGGCTGGTCACGTTCGCACCACGATCCACTTTCCATTCCAAATGTGTCGCGGTGACATCGCCTCGCCCGCCCGCCCGAATTTTCAAAGTCCGGTTCGTCCGGCCACCGCTGCAGTACAGAGTCGCTCCGTCAGCAACAACACACGGCACAACGTAATCCTGAATTCCGTCACAACTCCATAACTGACTTCCAGTGCGAGGATCCAGGCCCAGCACACGGCCCTTCTGGTTGATCACCAGCTCGCTGGTCCCGTCCGCAATCGTCACAATGGTGGGCGTGGTCCACGCACGAATGATCTCCGAGGTGCGCCAGCGCACTTCTCCTGTGACTCGGTCCAACCCGTAGATCGCATCGTCTTCAATCGACGCATTCATAATCACCAGATCTTCAAAGACAATCGGACTGGCTGCCGCTCCAAATCCCGCTGTCCCGGTACCCACACTGCGACGCCACAGGAACTCGCCATCGTGAGAAAAGGCAACCACACCTGAGGGTCCAAACGATGCATAAACTGCCTTTTCGTCCACACAGGGCGTTGGTGACGAGTAACCATGGTCGGCCACACGTTTGGTCACCTCCTGTTCTTCCGCCGCCGGTTCCGTTTCGCTGATCCACAACGTCTTACCGCTGTTTCGATCCAAACACACCACGTGCAGACGCAACTGACTGCGGTCCCCCGCGTCCGCAACATCCAGGCCATACCCCGTGTAGGCGGTAAGAAAAATCCGATCACCGAAAACCACCGGGCTGCTGGATCCTTTCCCCGGCAACGCCGTCTTCCAGACCACGTTCTGCTCGTCATTCCAGGTCGTTGGAATCTCTGCGGTGTTGAGCCCCGCTGCATCAGCCCCGCGAAAACGCTGCCATCCGGCATCCTGTGCTGACGAGGGATTGATTGTCAGCACGAAACCCGTGCAGATCACTAACACCCGATTCACACCATTCTCCTTGTGCAACGTGATACACGCCCGTCTTCAAAACTCAGCAGGTAAGACGAGACGGAATCCTAACAGGTTCTGAAAAAGTTTCTCGTCCTGCCGCGCGAATCTCAAGAGCCCGGTTTCCGTTTCTGCTGTTCGGTCTCCGCCTCGACAAACTTCCGCGCGTCGGCCCCCAGCCTGCACTGACTTCTCGTCGAAAATCTGCGATCCTTGTACGCTGGTCCCTGCAGCAACAACACCGTCATCCATCCCCCAGCGATTCGCGATCCGCAGAGAGTCTCAATGTCAGAAAACCTTTCCAGCCTGATTCAGGCAGGTCACCCCCTGATTTCAATTCAGACAGTCGATGAGCCCCGAGCTGAATTCATCGCTCGCGACGCCGCGTTTGCACTGGATCGAAACGTGTTCATCTGGTCACTCACGACCGGTCTGCAGCCCGTCACACGCATTCAGGCCGGGGCCCCCGTTGTCACGGCGGGAAACTCGCTTCCTGCTCTGGAGTACCTGAAATCTTCTCATCCGCTGAATACCGTCGTTATCTTCAAGGACTTCGCCCCACATTGTAAAGATGCACGAATACACCGACATCTTCGCGATCTCATCATCGCCAGTGAGACGAACGGAAATTGCTTTGTCCTCATCGACTCACAGTCGCTCCCTGAAGAGCTCCGTCTATTTTCTCATCACTATGAAATTGGATGGCCCTCAACCGCTGAACTTGATGACGCTGTCAAGCAAACATTCCGCAGAGTCAAACGCCAGTCGCAGGGCGAGATCACCCTGCGTCTGACCAAACGAGATCACGAACAACTGCTCCAGACTCTTCGCGGGTTGACAATTTCACAAGCGGAGAAAGTCGTAGCGGCTGCGATCAACGACGACAACGCTCTGACGGCAGCCGACCTGCCACGGATTATTGATTCCAAACGAGCCGTTCTGAATTCCACCGGCGCTCTGGAATCGATCGCCGCAGATTTCAATGCAGCAGATATTGGAGGGCTGAAGCGACTCAAAGTCTGGCTGAAACAACGCCGAGGCGGGTTCACTCAAAAGGCCAGAAATTTCGGTATCGAATTTCCCCGTGGCGTGCTGATGCTTGGTGTCCCCGGCTGTGGAAAAAGTCTCTGTGCGAAAGTTGTTGCCGCAGACTGGAAGATGCCACTGCTTCGTCTTGACCCCGGCGTGCTCTATCAAAAGTTCGTCGGCGAAACAGAAAACCAACTGCGCCAGGCGATCAGCCAGGCAGAATCCATGGCTCCCGTAATTCTCTGGATCGATGAGATCGAGAAAGCCTTTGCATCTGCGTCCGCACAGTCGGCCGATGGCGGTCTGTCCAAACGAATGTTCGGTACCCTGCTCTCATGGATGCAGGACCATCGGCATCCCATTTTCATCATTGCCACTGCGAACGACATTTCTGCGCTTCCACCGGAACTGATGCGGAAGGGACGCTTCGATGAAGTCTTCTTCGTTGACCTGCCCACTCATGCTTCCCGCCGGAGCATCCTTGAGATTCACCTGAAACGCCGCAAACGCGATCCGGAACAGTTCGACCTGGAAACGGTGGCAGACCACAGCGATGGATTCAGCGGCTCCGAGCTGGAACAGCTCATCGTTGGTGCTCTTTTCTCCGCCTTCAGCAACCAGGAAGAACTTGCCACCTGCCACCTGCTCAACGAACTCAAAAACACACAACCTCTCAGTGTTTTGAACGGCGAACGAATCACCGAACTTCGCAACTGGGCACGCAATCGCTGCGTCCCTGCCGACTAACTGCTCCGCTGCCGCCAATGACGCCCGGATCTCGCAATTCCCGAGAACCAACCATCAGGGGAATACACGAGGCTCGATTGCCGGTCAGACATCCAGCAGTGTACGAATGGGGGCACCGTGTACGTCGGTCAGCCGGAAGTCACGCCCTTTAAAACGGTAGGTCAGGCGTCGATGATCAATTCCAAGGCAATGCAGAATCGTTGCCTGCAGGTCATGCACATGAACACCATCCTCTGTCACGTTGTACCCCAGCTCATCCGTGCGTCCGTAATTGATGCCCGGACGAATCCCGCCACCAGCCATCCAGATACTGAAACATCGAGGATGATGATCTCGCCCGTACTCCGCGCCGCGATTGTGCTGGCTGTAGGACGTACGCCCAAATTCTCCGCCCCAGATCACCAGCGTATCATCCAGCAAACCGCGCTGTTTCAGGTCGCGGATTAACGCGGCACACGGACGATCCACCTGCGGGATCTTTCCGCGCATGGCACTGTTCACAGCACCATGATGGTCCCAACCACGTTCGTACAGCTGGATGAATCGAACGCCTCGCTCGGAAAGACGTCGCGCCAGTAAACAGTTGTTCGCAAACGAAGCCCGTCCCGGTTGTGCGCCGTACATGTCCAGCGTCGACTGAGTCTCCCCGCTGAGTTCCATCAGTTCCGGCACGCTCGCCTGCATCCGGTATGCCATCTCGAACGAATCCATTCTGGCCTCAATCTCCGGATCCCGGACCTGCTCGTAACGCATCCGGTTCAACTGATTCAGCCGTTCAATCAGAGTCCCCCGATTCGATCGATCAATTCCCGCCGGGTCAGACAGAAACAGCACCGGATCTCCCTGAGTCTGAAACTGAACTCCCTGGTGTCGGCTGGGCAAAAACCCATTGTGCCAGTACCGCGTCAGCAATGGCTGCCCACCGCTGGAGACCAGCACCACAAAGGCCGGCAAGTCACTGTTCTCGCTGCCCAGCCCCCACGATGTCCAGCTGCCCATGCATGGACGCCCCTCAATGCCACTGCCTGTTTGCAGAAACGTTACCGCCGGATCATGGTTAATATGATCCGTGTGCAAACTGCGAACGATGGCAAGGTCATCCGCAACCGTGCCCAGCTGTTCAAACAGAACATTCATCTCATGTCCGCACTGACCACGTCGAACAAACTTGTGTTCCGATTGCGCAATCCGAGGCTCATATCCGCTTGTCATACTGGTGAAACGCTGACCCTGTCGAATCGATTCCGGCAACGGCTGTCCGTGCAGTTCGCGCAGCTTCGGTTTCGGATCGAACGTCTCCATCTGGGACGGCCCACCGCTCATGAACAGGTAGATCACACGTTTTGCGGTCGGAGCAAAATGCGGGACCAA
>JAFMMM010000424.1 GCA_017859815.1 Planctomycetota bacterium
CCCGCCCAGACAACTGACCCAGTCATTCAGATCGTCGACGGCAATCAACAGGATGTTTGGTCGTTGTTGCCCGGACGACGTGCTGCAGAGGATCACACAACACAAAATGACCGAGAGACTTTCGGGGAGATGTTTCAGCATACACCTGATGTTCATCGGCAAGGTCCTTCTTGAGAGCCACGTCAACGGCGTGCCGAAGTCTTGGTGATCTCTGTGGTGATGTCAAATCATCCTGTTTTAGTCGAGCCAACCGACTCGGTGCGACTGCACGCTCACCGGCCAGCATCGTGTGAGAAGATCTTCTGGTCGCTTTTGCCAATCTGCCTGTCGCAGGCGAATGGGAGCGTGATCAGATTCCCATCGCCTCGGCAAATTCGTCGTACCATGTCTCATTCCGAGATTTCTGGAACAGCTGAAACAGCAATGCTGCATCAGTTGTTGTGTCTGCTGCGGGCTCCACTGTAACGAATTGCTCTTCAGTCGTTGCCGGGGTTTCCAAAGGTTCTTCGCTGCGGATTTCGGAAGTGGGTTGACCCTGTGGGAGCAGATCCGGCAATGCACTGGCAACGATCTCCTCGCCGGGATGATCTTCTGCATTCTGCGATTCCGACGCCTCAGCTGCAGATACGGTGAAGCTGAACTGTCTTGACCAACTGCTGAATTCACCACTTCCACTCACGGCTCGGACCCAGACGTCACAGCGAACCCCGGATTTGAGTGGAGTCGTTACTTCGTATCGGGTTTCAGTGAGTTGGCGTTCATCGGCGATCAGTGTTGTGCCATCAGCTGAGATCCAGAGTTCATAACGCACAGCACCGTCGACGTCCTGCCACTCAATCATGGGGAGGGAAGACGCTGGCGGGTTGGTTGGGCCAGTCACCTGAGTGCGACCGCCGACATAGAATTCCGTCCTTCGTGTCCAGTTGCTGCGCAGTCCGGCCACAGATGATTCGGCAACACCCCACCAGACATACGGACCGTCACTCAATGCTTCGACAGGTGTGTATTCGGGCGTCTGCAATCCGGTGAGATCAGCAATGACGTTACCTGTCATCTGACTGCGGATTTGGATGCCATAGCTGGTCGCTCCGGAAATCTCGCCCCATTGAAATGTTGGCGTTCGGTCGAATGTCGAATTTACGGGACTGGTGACAGTTGGGGTTGGCGTGACGTAAAAGTGTTGTCGCGTTCCCCAGTTTGCAGAGAAACCGTCCGCAGCGCGAGCACGGACCCAGATGTGATACTCCGCAAGATCCATCTCTGCAGCAGGTGTCCAGCGATTTTCTGTTACCTCATCGCGCAGATACTGACTTTCGCCTGTGCTGCGGTTATTCACCCAAACATCGTATGAAGCAGCCCCGGGAACCTCCGGCCATGTGATCACCGGACGTGACGTAACTTGTCGTCTGGGCATGTCGGGGACTGTCGTGATGGATGTGACCGTAAATCGATTCATCCCACTCCACGGAAGATAATGACCATCCTGATCAACTCCGCGAACCCACAGGTCCATCTTGCCGACGCCGAGATCTTTCGGGACGTCCAGCCAGACGTCATTTGTTGTGCTCTTCAGATACGGGTTTTGACCAGTGCTGGCGTTGCCGATCCAGACCTCGTAGGAGGCGGCTGATGGAACTGCTGTCCATTCCAGCCGTGGTCTTTGCTCGGCAGTTGAAGACACCGGGCTGACAATCGTTGGCTGAGTTGGCTCAACCGTAACAGTAAATGTCCGGTCTGTGCTTGAGCTGAGAACTCTCTGTGTACCTGACAGTACAGTAAACGACTTCTCAGCCGGTATCGCCGCCACGATGTCCAGCACGCCATCGTTGTTGAGGTCCGAGATCAAAGTCGCTTTTGCGGTGTTGCTGACCGGCAGCGTTCCACTCAGCTCAAACGTGGCATTGTTGTTGCCGTTCAAAATCAGCAGTTCGTCGTTGTTGCCTGCAACCAGAAGGTCGTTCTTTCCGTCATAGTTGAAGTCCCCGTTTGACACCAACGTTGGTTTGTTGACAAGGTTGATCTGCTGAACAGCTGAAAAGGATCCATCGCCGCTTCCCAGCAATAGAGTCAGTCCAAACTTCCTGTTGGCTGTCACAACATCGGTGAAGCCATCGTCATTGAAGTCACCGGTTGTCAGGGAGTGTGACTCGCCAGGAATTTGCGTGCTGACAACCGGCTGGAAAGTCCCGTCGCCATTTCCGAGCAGGACATTGACAACGTTCCTCATCAGGTCGTTGGTGACGAGATCCGGAATTCCGTCCTGATTCAAATCGGCAAGTTCAAGGACACACGGGCATATTCCGGCAGCGTAGAATGTTGGGGTTTCGAACGTTCCGTCGCCATTTCCGTAGTGAACTGCAATTCCGCCGGCAAGTTTGTTGAGGATGATCAGATCCACTCGCCTGTCACCGTTCAGATCCATTGTCCGGACTTCGATTGGGCCATCGCCCGAACTGATGGCTCGCAAGTTGCTGAACGTCCCGTCACCATTCCCCAACAGAATGGCGATGTCATCGGAATCGAATCTTGTTACGGCGAGGTCGATCTCACCGTCATTATTGAAGTCTCCCGGTGAGACACGTTGAGGCGAATGACCGATGTAGATCTGCGTCAGTTCTGTGAACTGGTTATCGCCTGTACCCTTGAGAAGAGAAATCGTGTTCGCGGCGGTATTTACGGTGACAAGATCAAGGACACCGTCGCCGTCAAAGTCGGCAGTTTCCAGTGCACAGACCTTCTGTCCACCATTGTGCTGACTGGCGACGGTAAATTCTCCAGTCCCGTCATTGGCGAGGCGGCGGCTTTCAACCGTCACTGTAATTGAGGACGTCCCGCTGGCCCCGGATTGTGGAGTAAATTTCAGCGTCCCGGTCTCGTCTGGAAACGTATACACAGTGCCCGGGTCTGGAATCAGATTTGGATTACTGCTGACGGCTGAGACAGACAAAGTCTGAAAAGAACCTCCACCGGATGAGATTCCGCTGAGCTCGATGGAGTGTTCAGGAGCGTCCTGAGAAATGACAAGATCGTCGATTTGATCCAGAGATGGCTGAGTTACCGATCCGCCGACGCCCAGCCTTGAAATACCGTACCCACCACCGTGCCTGATGGTGATGGATTTTGTGATGGAGACGTCGATGTCGGTTGTGGGAGCGTATGTTTGGGATGAAGAGCTTGAAAATGCACCACTCTTCGGAGTTGTATACGAGTTTGTAATTGCGTCCGGACCAGTGCCAAACGGAAGGTCGTCCGGATCAAGAATTTCGTCAAACAGAACTGTTCCGTGGGTTGTTCCCCCGATCGGACTGACGAAATCATACGTTTGTCCGCCTTCCAGACTGTAACATCCATCACTGACAATGATCTGAACTTCTGCGGCCTCCAGACTGATCACCTCCGCGAACAATTCCAGATTTGGATAGTCTGCTGTCAGTACAGGCTTGCTGAGCGCAGAAATCGCGATCAATCGCACACCGGACGTGGTGCCGCGGAAACTGATACTCCCTGTTTCCACAGACGCCTCGTCGGCATGTGTTGAGGCACCGTAGGCTGTTTCGGTGCCGATTGGCTGATTGTCCACGATGATGATGTCGACGCCCTCAGTGGATGCATCATCGATGACCAGGGTTAGTGGAAATCCATCGCATTCCGTCGTGCCCTCATACGCAACCGATACAGAGGCCGGTTCGGCGACATTGCCTTCCTCGTCCTCTGCAATGTAGCTCACTGGGGTTGGGTCAGCTTCGAATCCCGGTTCAGGAGTGAAGGTGATTTCCCCAGTTTGCAGATTTACTGACCAGGTGCCTTCGTTCGGGACGACAAGTGAGTCCCCAGGACTGGAAGTGCCGACGATCTGCAGTGTTGCAGGCACGACCGTATCTCCGGTCGTGTCATTGCTCAGGACTGCGATCGTCACCGGGTCTCCAAACTGGTTTCCAGTTGAACTGTCGTCGCTTAACACCGGGCAGTAGTCGAGAATGATGGAAGCCTCGTTGGAGACCATTCCGACCGTGTTCTCGATGGTGTAGTGAATCGGTGTGGGGTCACCATTAAAAGCGTTTGGACTGAAAAGAACGCTGCCATCACTACTGACTTGCCAGTTTCCCTCTCCGCTCACTGTCAACGAGTCCTGTCGTCCTGCAGTCGATGGATCGAGGTCGATCGTTGAAGTGTCAAGAGTACCGCCGGGAGCAGTGTCATTGTCCGCGACACTGGTCGATCGTGGGCCCGGAGGTATACAGTCTGCGGTGTCGTCGACCGCAACTGGCGGAGTAGGCCCATACCCATCGTTTCCAGCGTCAGTATTCTGACCTGCGATTGCGGAGACATCCTGTGGATCTGTTCCCTCAGTTTGGGTGAACCCCGCCGGGACGATGCTGGTG
>JAFMMM010000072.1 GCA_017859815.1 Planctomycetota bacterium
CCAGTTCCGACTCAGCCAGTAGCTCTTTCAAGCGTCGGTTCTCGAGTTCAAGTTCCCGCAGCCCCTTCGCCTCGTCGGACCGCATGTCGCCATACTGCTTCTTCCAACGCATCCAGGTCGACTCATTGACCTCCAGCTTCTGCGACACCTCAGCCAGCAACTTCCCTGCCGCCAACATCGCTTGCCCCTCCTGCAACAGCTTCACAATCTGCTCAGGCTTTCGTCGTCGTCGCTTAGTCATCAAAGTCTCCTCGGACCAAATTCGGTTGATTGACTCTCATCACACTGGATCAGAAAATGGGGAGCACGCCATGAACGACAAATCCCGATCTGCTCTTCCAGCGTCAGATGTCCCCGGACCGCAGGTGGGGTGATTTCGCAAATGAGTGGCCCCATCGGCCTCCGACCCACCGGCGTGCGCGATACGTCACACCGGCATCACGAGTCGCTGCCCGCGCATCGCTCACTGGGATCCCACACTGTCCGGTGATTGCAGCGGATGCTTCCGTTCTTACCCGATCCTCTCTGGCAGCAGGCGGTGGAATGCTCGCGCAGCCACCAGGCGAACAAATCGGGCCATCCCCAAAAGACAATTGACCGCTTCCAGGGACAGGTTTTGGGCAGTCAGCGACCGTCACATCGACCGCGCCGAGGATTCGTGGCCACGACTTCCGAGGCGGGAGATCTTGTCGTGAAGCCGCAACGTTCAGAGGTGTTTGATCGTGAGCTACCGCCGGCTGTTCATCAACCGCCGGTCATTTCATAGTCCAGCGAGAACGTTTCATCCGGAGCCGTGTTTTCCTCGTTCAGCAAAGGAGAATATGCCCGCACGTGAATCTTGTTCTCCGCGGGAACAAATTTCAGCGAACGCAGCCAACCGTTGCCACCGTTGGGGAGCCCCTGATAATCGGTCAGCATTTCCAGAACCTTGCCGCCAGCATCGTTGGTGCTTGTCTGCAGACCCACTCCCAGAACATGGCCGCTGACAACGAGAAAGATATTTGGCTGTTTGCGAATCAATTTCTGCCAGATCTCTTCACCGCTGTTGCCCGCAATCTTGTATGCCGAAGCGCATGAGGTATCTCGCTGTTTCGGACGCATATAGCAGTGAGTCGCCACGATGATTCGGTGATCGGGATGCTTGCTGGCCACACCAGCTGCCCATTCCAGCGTTTCATCGCGAGGAGCAAATTCGAGATTGATGATCATGAACTTCATGCCACTGCCTTCAAAGAAACAGTAGTTGTTGTCGTTGTTGTCCCCCATGTGTCCGCCATACCACGGACGTCCCTCGAATCGCGCGGGCGAGTAGTACTTGTTGTAAAGTGAGGAGTCCCGATTCGTCACAACCATGTCATGATTGCCGGGGGCCATGCTGTAGGGCACGACACCATCAAGCAACTGCATCGCACGATCTGCATTCTTCCACTCGGGTTCTTTGGTGGATGTCTGCACGATATCGCCAAGGTGGATCACGAATTTGATGTTGTCCTTCGCGGCCTGCTGTCGAATCCAAAGCGCCTGAGAAAAATACGTGTCCGGATACTTCTCAGAATAATTCTGTGTGTCCGGCAGTAATACGACAGAGAAACTCTTCTCGGTCGCGTCCTTATCTTCAGCCCCGGCAATACCCGGGTGAACAAGAATGATCGCCAGCAGGCAGCAGGCAGCGATGACTCGACTGGTCGGATTCCGCATGTTTTTCTCCGATCTGTGTGTAGGAATTGAAATCAAAGGGCCTTCAGGTTTGATCACTTTCGTACGGACTCACCGCACCGTATCAGCAGGAATCAAATGATCCATTCACTGAACAGCATCATCGGATCGCTGCGACCGTGTCGTCGTCCCAATCTCCGGGAGTGGATCAGGAATCAGGCCTGTGGCCACAATTTCAATCCCGCTGAGGAGACTTCGGCCTGCGTGCGAGGTGAAAGTCAGCGTGCAGTCGCCGTCAAGTTGAACATCGGTGAATTCTTTGACCAGGCATTTCATTTTGCCCTGAGCCGCTGCGAAGATGTCGAAATTCGTCAGCACGCGTTTTCCCTGCAGTGCAACATCAAAGACGCGGATCCCGGCCGCAGTGTGTTCCGGTTCAACAAAGTAAAGCCGCACGGTAAACGTCCCCGGCTTGAGGTCCGCCAGATGCAATGACTCGATCCCCTGAGTACCGGAGGCACAGACCCACGGCCAGCCCTGGCCAGACTCGATGAAGACTGAATGATGATAAAAGTAATCCGGGCGCTCCGGTTGCGTGGTGACGCGCACGTCGGGCGACGGCCCACCGACGCTGGGTGAGTCAAGAAACAACGTCCCGCCGTGGGTCATTCGATCTCCGGGTGCTCCCAGATTAATGCCGATGCGCACAAGCGGTTTGGCAGTGCCCTGCCCCCAGGCTGTCCATTGTTCAAACGTCTGCGGCATACTGACCAGCGCGGCACCGGAAGGCAGCGGGTAACTGCAGGTGCAGCCTTCGTAGAAGTACGGCATATTCAGCACACCATTCGCAGGGATGATGCTGTTGGTGCACCCCGATCGTGGACCGGCAATATTGATGGTGCCGCTTTCCGTTTGTTTGTCGTAAAAAGCGGGCGTTGCCGAACGCATCGTGATCAAATGGCCGTAATCCACACCGCCGTCGCAGCCATAACTTTTGACATAACAACGCGGCTCAATGAGCCCCGTCAGCGGATTCGTCATCTGGCCTCGATCAAGCTGCGTTTGGAAGGGATAGACTTTGGGCTTCTCGCCGCGCGACTCCACTTCCTGCAGATGCTCTTCGACATACGGCGGACGAATCTGATACGCCGGGCGAAAGTCCGGGCCCGGACTTTCCGGAATCTGCCCCAACCGAACCTCCGCTTCCCCACGCGACATCACGCGGCCAGTGTAGACGTCCATGAATGAAGCATTCAGCAGACGGAATCGCCCGGTGCCGTCACGATGCAGATGGTTGACGTGCCCCATCCTGTCCTCTGCGCCCTGCCAGTCCTTGTCCTGCGAAATCATCACGCCGCCCACGATCGCCGGCTGTGGTGCACGCTTGAAGCGGGCGATGGAATCGTCAAACCACAGGATCCCCAACGGAGCCCGAACTCGGGCATCGGGAGCGTTCCAGTTGTTCGTATAATCGACAGCTCCCGGTAACGCTCCCGCTCGACGAATCAGCAGGAAACTGCCATCACGTTCAACCGTGGCTTCGGTATGACCGGCTGCGGAAAGCCACTCACGAATCTCTTCGTCTCGCGCTGCTTCCACTTCCAGACAGGCGACACCCCCGTAAGGTTTCAGACGTTCGTACAGAGTCAGCAGGTCGTCTGCACCTTCGCCAAGCTGCGTCGAGTCCCATTCTTCCGCGACAATCAGATCAGCGAGGTACGGAGGAAATGTCAGCTGTGCCAGGCCGCCATGGAGGACCGACACTCGACCCGGTGGCGCTGACGGATTCAGAATTCGTCGCCGAATCAAGTCTGCATCCGCCTCCCTCGGAGCCACCGCAATGACATTCAGATTCGTCTCGGCAGCAAGGTGCTCCGCCAATCGGCCAGTCCGCGTGCCGACCACGAGCGCGTATCCGCCAGTCGATGACTTTTCACCGGCAGCAGGAAGTTTGCCATCTGTGAGTGACAGCAGTTTGCGGAACCGGGCGACGGCAGATGTCTGTGCTCTGTCAACGTTCGGTCGGGCAGCAGGTTGTGCCGGGTGCATGATCGGAGACCTCTCGGTCTTACCGAAACAAGAAATCGCTCCATCCAGCCCGGTGACGAACAACCGACCGCTGGCAGCAACGACACTATGCACGTCGCCTGTAACTCCCTCGATTCCGTCTGCGTATTTCACAAGTGTGCCACCCAGCGTGACCTCCGTTCGCGCACCTGCTGTGCCTTTGCCTGTGTTCAGTCCACCCTCGTGCATTTCACGATTCACGACACTGTCGAATTCCACTTTTCCCCGGCGAATGTCGCGGGCCAGCTGCGAGTCTGTCCGCATGAACCAGCCGCCAGGAAGACGTCCCTCGGACGGAAGCGAGAAATCCAGCAATTCGCCGGTCATGAGGTCAAGCGTTGCTGGTCGCCCCGCACCGCAGGGGACGAGCAGTTGATCGCCGTTCACCAACAGGTATCCCTGCGGCGTAAGTCCGCCGAGGGCTTCAGCACCCGCGTGCGGTTGCTTGCCATACAGTGTACCGCAGCGATCGTTAACCCACTTCACGTCGCCCGTCTCTGCGTTGAGCGCGTAGACAAAGACGCCTTCCAGCGGCCAGACTCCGGCGGCGAAAAAGACGGTTCCGGCGGCCAGGACCGGGCCGCCACGAACTGGCCAGACAGAAATTAATCGACCGTTGCCAAGGATCTTTCGAGTAGAGGGGACGGCACGAAACTTCCATTGCAGTTCGCCGTTCAATGCATTCAGGCAATACAAATGACCGTCGTCTGATCCGAAGTAGAGTCTTCCTTCCCACGCCACCGGAGCCAGTCGCACGGGGCCGGTGGTGTAGAATCGCCATTTTTCTGCCCCTGTTTCCACACTGTACGCAACAACCGCATCGATGTGCGGCACCGCCACGAACATGCTGTCGCCAACGACAATCGGTTCGTAACCCTGATCAAACTGAAGCCGCGATTTGCGAAAGGCGGGAGTCACCGGGGGAAGTTGCCGCTTCCACTGCAGGTGCAGCGGATCAGGAATCTCCTCGGCTGAGACATTCGTTCTGCCGGCATCGTGCCGAAACATTGGCCAATCCTCACCCATCGCAACGCTGGCGTATGCGATCAGCCCCAACAGGGGAACGGCGGAATATCGTGAAATCGTGAGCATCGGAAACCGTCTTTGACAACGCATGTCAGCTTGAAGCAGTCCGGACCGAGTTGACTTGTCCGGAGATGATTTGGTTCAGGTTCGACACCTGCAGTGTAGACAGCGCTCGCGAGACATCCCATCGTGGGAGCGACCGCCGCAGTGAACAATTTCAGGAACTTCGTCTGGATTCACGTCAAACGACGCGTCTGACTTTCTCTTGCCAACTGGCTCAGCAGGACCTGCCGCCCCCCCATTGCCGACAAGGATTCTTTCTCGGCACTGGCGATGGACACTGGTTTTACTGCGCCCCAACGACTGCCCGGTCAAACCGAAGCACAGCCACCGTGTTCGGCAGCAGGAGATAGCTGAGCACACCAGCGTCATCTTCGACCCGTTCAACGCGTGGACCGCTCAGTGTCACGGTCTCCGGTTTCTCGATGGTGTTCTCGGCGAGGTAGCTGTCAGCCCGAACTTCGTGAATTTCGGCGTCCGTCCCGGGCTGCCAACCCTGAATGTTCAGACGGACCCGAACTTGTTGCCGAGCATCTTTGTTCAGCAACGCTACGTAGAGTTTGTCGACATCGCCTGCTGCTCCATGGGTGACAGTGGCGCAGTGCGAAACTCGTTGAAAGCTGTATTCCGGATCGCGGTACAGGCCGGTGGCGGGGGCAGCAATCGTGTTCTCGCCATGCAATTGGCTTTCGACCAGAAAATCGCCCCGCTGCTCGCTGAGCAGTTTAAACACCCAATAAACAGGCATTCGGTAACCGTAGCCCTCGTCGGTGCTCTTTCCCTTGTAAGCGAGCCCCTGTTCGCGAGTTGTCTGAATTGAAAACATCGCCTGCACATCATTCGAAAAACTGTGCCAAAAGGCCGCGTGAATGTTCTCGGAAGGGATGCTCTTTTGGGTCATGTACAAAAGCTGGTCAGCCATAAAGATACCGGTCGCCATCGTGCGCATCAGCGAACCGCGGAAACTGTTTTCATGTTGTCGAAAGATTCCAGCGGTCCAGTCGCCCGACCATTCACCGACGACCAGTTTCGGCGGGGGTTGCTGAGTGCACTTCTGTCGAATCAACTCATTGATGACCTCGTGGCACTCACGGAACTTCGTGCCCCAGCAGTAAAGGTGCTTCCATTCATCGTCGGTATCGAGAAAGTCATAGTTGCCGTTCCAGCCATTCGCCGGGTAAAAATGCCAGTCGAAGTAGTCGACCTTCACGTTCAGGTTTTCCAGAAATGCCGATGCGAATTCGTGACTCGTCGTGAAATTAATATCCGGGTCACCGGAGTTTCGCTTTGCCTCGGAACGCGGGCGCTGAATGTTGATGAACGGCACGATGATTTTTGCATCCGGTGACAGCTTCCGAATGACCGGAACCAGCCGATCCAGCATGCGGGCGTATTCCTTTGCCCCGGCCGCATTTTCGTGAAAGCCCTGCGGGTAGCTGTGCACTTCGTTGCCAGTTTGCCAGTACTTGATCTGATACGGCCTGTCTCGACCGTTGGCTTTCCGCCTGGCTGCCCAGTCAATGCCATCGTTGTCGATATCGCCGTCACCGACGAGATACTCGATGTAGCCCTGGACAGACTCCTGAGTCTCGCCCACAAAGTTAATCTGCATCAGTGGTTCGATGCTGAACCGTTCGCAGAGCTGGAGAAACGTATCGAGGTCATAGACTTCCGTTGGTTGCCGATCAGGGTTCTTACCAATGTGATCCTGCCAGTAGAAATTCGACCACGAGCCCCGATGGTCATTCCGATTAAAAACAAAGCCACCGGGATAGCGAGCGATTCTCAAACCGGAATCACTGATGTCCTGAAGCACTTTCTCCGGATACCGGGGTGCTCGCAAGGGATTGGTCTTGTGGTCAATTCCAGCGCCAAACACAAAGGGGCTGACGGGGCCGTTTTCCGCGAGCGGGCTGACTCGAAGCGAGACCGAGGATTCCTCAGACTGCGCACGTGCATCAGGAATCAGGCCACCTGCAAGCAATGACACTGCGGCCAGCACAACCCTGATCGAAGATCTGTCGGAATGCCCCCGGTGAGACTCATTTTGTGCTCGCATTATCGTGCCCCTTCGGCCGGAAACCCTGCGTCATCAACCCGTCACGAATGAAACGACCATTGATCAACAATCCTGATCAGCGCTGCTCGCAGGGCGGGCCTGTCACCCGGTTTGTCTGCGGTATTCAAAGCCTGCCCTGCTGCCAGGTTCACCTGCGGTCGGTGATTCCCAGCAGTCGATTCAGCGAATCGCCGGTCTGATGAATCAGGGCCTCCGGGTAATGCTGGTACGGATGGAAGTACTCAAACGTTAAATAGCCCCGATAATCGACGCTGTCGAAGGCTTCCATGACCGCCGGCCAGTTGGTTGTGCCATCCAGTAGCGGACGAAATGCTTCCAGACTGTGATCGCTGCCTCGCTTGGAGTACTCCTTCAAATGCACGTTGCCGATTCGCGGCCCGAGAATCGGAATCCAGTGCTCCGGAAACTGATACTCCATGATGTTTCCGGTGTCGAAATGCACCTGCACAAATTCACTGTCAAAGCTGTCCACGAAGTCCACCATCTCAAATGGCGACAGCAGATATCCGTTGAAAAAGATGTTCTCCATATTCAAATGGACACCCAGTTTTTCTGCCCCCGGCAGTAATTTTGCAATCGCTGCCCGAGCCCGCCGATCGCAGACGTCATTGGGCGTAGGATCATGATCTTCACGCCAGGGCATATGCACCGCACCCGGAACGACCAACAGATTGTCGGTGCCCAGATCATGGGCAGCCTGCGTCATCAAAGCGGCCAGTTCCATCCCCCGCGCCCGCTCAGCCGGATCGTTGCTGGTCAACGGATACGGCCAGAACAGAAACGAACAAACCCCACTGATGGAAATACCAATCTCCTCCGCCATGCGGCGAATTGCCGTGAACTCCTTCGTCCCCGACTTCGGCGACAGTTCACTCTCCAGATCATAATTCAACTCAATCCCGTCAAACCCCGCGTCCTTCGCCAGCTGCAGACAACGCCGCAAGTCCATCCGATCCGGATAGGGAAACGCCCACAGGTTGATCGACTTCTTCATCTCATAACGTTTGGGCGAACGAACCTGCTCATCAGCCGGGGCCGATCCGGCGGACGCATCCGCTGCGACAGCAGTCAGAGCGGTCGAACCCGCTGCCATAGCCCCCAATGAAAACAACCGGCGACGACTCATGTCGCCCATCCCAGGATACGAAATTGGTGAGACCATCGCTGTGCAACTCCCCATGCTGAACTATCAACCGGCAATTCCCGGACAGGAATTGCAGACGTTTCAAACTGGCTACAGTCTGTCCGAACTGCCCCCACTTGTCACGACGACCCGCTCCGTCACCGGAAAATCAACCAGTCACCAGCATCCGGCGGCAGGCTTCGCCATCCGACCAGCGGATCGCCCGGCCACGAGGCCACCTGGCATTGCGCCGAGAATTGATCCCACAAGGGTCGGGCCGCACAGCATGTTAACACGGGCAGTGAAACCCGCTGCACAGACACCAACTCAACACAACCAACGCTGGGCAACGTGCAATGCACACCAATCAGCCCGGCAATTGCACAACAGGAATTGCAGGTGATCTCATCTGCGGATAGCCTGCATGCATGGCAATCGCTTGTCACGATCACCCTCGAGGGCGACAGGGCTTCCGCAGGTGCTGATCAAACCGAACCGCGGCAACCACGCGCCTGAAGTGTCCAGGCCGTTGCGCAATCTGTTCTGTCTGATGGTGGATTTGGAGAAGGAATGCAAGTTGACCGACAGTGCCTCCGCTCCCGATCCATGGGCCGTCTCTGATTTGTATTCCCGGCCCGATCCTGCGAATTCAGACCTGAGCACTCCGCGGCTGCAGGTGGATGGCGATTTGCTGATTTGCCGCGGGCGATATGTGCGACTGCCGGCGATCTGCGCTCGGACCAATGCCACAGAAGATCTGGTCCCCCTGAAGATTGACTGCCGCTATCCGGCCTGGCGTCCCGCGTTGTTCAAACCCATCTGCCGAGTCACGATTTCTATTTCACGCTCCTTGCAGCTGCGCATGCGGATGATCCAAAGCCTGATCTGGCTCCCAACTTTCATCGGACTGTTTCTGTACGTCTCCGAAATGGTAGACTCCGAATTCGTGGGAATCTTTCTGCTGATCTGGGGCATCGCCGCTGCAGTGATCAACAGGTTCCTGACTTGCCACCGGGTGCTCATCATTGCTCGCTGGCAAAAACGGCAAAGTCGCGATCAGCCACACGTGTTCTGGCTGCGTGGCTTTCGCCGGGAGTTTCTGGAGGCACTCGCTGTTCACCTCGATGAAGTTGACTCCACCGAACTCAATCAACCGGTTCCCAGTCTCAAATAATGCGAACGCCTCAACCTGCATGCGAGTCAAACCCTGCGTTTGTCACTCCTGAGCACCTTGTGGCATTCCCGAATTCTCACAGCGAAACTTCGGCCACTGCCGTGTCTCTGAATGCGGCAACCGTTGGTACTACTCTCAAGGCCTGCGCTTCGGACGGAGTTATTCCTTTGTCGCACTCGATTGGTTCTCTTCTGGTATTACTGCTGATGCCGCTGCTTCCGGATCCTGCCTCCGCCAACGTCAGGACAACACCAACTGGCGATGAGCAGGTGAGTCCTGACCGCAGCCGCAACGATCGCCCCCGATCTCCAGCATTTGGAAAACCAAATCCTGGTCCCGAGGACGTTCCGGCGTTCCCGGCACCGCCCGAACAGTTTATGACTCGGCGCGATGCCGTTCCGCGCGGGCGACTGGAAATGATCGAATACGAATCCACTACGGTCGGTACAACACGAAGGCTGAACGTGTACACGCCGCCCGGGTATTCCGCTGAAATCAAATACCCGGTGCTGTATCTGCTGCACGGAATCGGCGGGGATGAAACAGAATGGCAACGGTTCGCCAAACCGGATGTCATGTTCGATAACCTCATCGCAGAGGGCCGGGCCGTTCCGATGATTGTTGTGATGCCCAACGGGCGTGCTCAAAAAAATGATCGCGCCGAAGGAGACATCTTTGCCCACGCCCCTGCCTTTGCTCGCTTTGAACAGGACTTACTGAACGATGTCATCCCAACCATTGAAGCCCGCTATTCCGTCGACACGAACCGGGAACGCAGAGCCATCGCGGGCCTGTCAATGGGCGGCGGACAATCCTTCAACTTTGGGTTCGCTCATCCCGAACTGTTCGCGTCGATTGGTGCTTTTTCCGCAGCCCCCAATACAAACTCCTTCAGTGAACTGATCCCTGAACCCACTCAAACACGCCAGCAGTTGAGTCTGATCTGGATTTCGTGTGGAGACAAAGACGGTCTGCTGGGAATCAGCCAGCGGGCTCATCGTTTTCTGCAGCAGCATCAGATCTCACACACATGGCATGTTGATCATCACGGCCATGATGCAGCCCACTGGAGCAGCAGCCTGTACTGGTTTGCCCAGGATGTGTTCCAACCGCAGAACAAATCTGCCCCTGCCCCGCAGAACGAATAATGACCATCCCGGAAACGCAGTCCCTGCCAAACGAGAGAGGTCGGTCAACTGCAGAGCTTTTGTCGGATACCAGAACCGCCTATGCTCCGGGGAATCAGACCACATCAACCATTCTCGTTGCTCATTCCAGTTCGAAAGTCAGTCGCATGACACTTCGTCAAACTCTGCTGCACATGCTGTTTCTCTGGATTTGCAGTGAACCTGCGGCGGCGGCTGATCCCCGGCCGGTGCAGGTTTATCTGCTTGCCGGTCAGTCCAACATGGAAGGTCAGGGGGTGGTCGACCTGGACCACCCGCAATACTACAACTCCGGAAAAGGTACGCTGCAGAAGTTGGCCGAAACGCCGGCTCTCAAGGAACGCTACCAGCACGTGCGCGACAGTGATGGAAACTGGACCGTTCGCGATGATGTGTGGTGTCGCTATCGCACTGCACGCGAACTCAAACGCGGGCCGTTGTCCATTGGCTTCGCCGTTTACGAAGGCCGCCATCACATCGGACCGGAATTTCAATTCGGACATGTCATTGGTGACAGTAGTGAAGCTCCGGTGCTGCTGATCAAGACGGCCTGGGGCGGCAAAAGTCTCTTCGCGGATTTTCGTCCTCCTTCATCAGGTGGAGAAACCGGACCGTATTACAAACAAATGCTGGACGAAATCCGGGAGGCTCTCGCGGCGATCCCTGACGAATTCCCTGCCCTCGCTGACCGTCCGGTTCAAATCTCCGGCTTTGTCTGGTTTCAGGGATGGAACGATGCCTTTGGGCCGCAAACAGCACGCGAGGAATATGAGCAGAATCTGGTCAACCTGATCCTTGACGTTCGTCGCGAATTCGATGTCCCGGAACTCCCGGTGGTGATTGGCGAACTGGGTAACGACGGCGATCAGGCAAACGATCAAATCAAAGCAATTCGACGTGCTCAGGCCGCAGCGGCGGCTCGCAAAGAACTGGGCAATCACGTGGCCTTTGTCCCCACCACAGCGTTTGCCCGTCCCGCAAATCAGTCGCCAAATGTCACGCACGGACATCACTGGTACGGAAATGCCGAAAGCTATTTTCTGGTCGGTGATGCACTCGGCAAAGCCATGCTGAAGTTACAGACCGCAGCCCGACGAGCACGCTGAACGCGCCCGCCGGGAACCAACGAATTCATCAGCGAACCC
This sequence comes from Planctomycetota bacterium, assembly GCA_017859815.1. Taxonomy (GTDB): domain Bacteria; phylum Planctomycetota; class Planctomycetia; order Planctomycetales; family Planctomycetaceae; genus SXXK01. Next base: position 11,498 of record JAFMMM010000072.1, read on the forward strand.
AGAATGTCTTGGGTTCAGCTGCCATTTCCTCTTCCCATTCCACCAGTCGGCGTTTCAGATCCTTCACAATATCGTTGCGCTGATAGCACAAATTGTTGTGTTCGGAAATGTCCGCCTCCAGGTCGAACAGCAGATCCATCGTTCCACCGTCGTCGATGTACTTCCACTTCCCGTGACGCACAGCACGCATGCGGCGGTTGTTACGCTGAATCCGCCAGCAAAAGGTCCGGTCTTCCACCGTTTCCTGTTCGCCCGTGAGGATGGGCAGCAGATCCATCCCATCCAGTTTGTATCCGTCCGGAGCCTGCCCACCTGCAGCAGCCAGAAATGTTGCAGTCAGGTCCATTGTAATCGCCTGCTGGTGGCACAGGCTGCCCGCTTTCAACTTCGCAGGCCAGCGCATCAGACAGGGAACGCGAATTCCGCCTTCCCACAGCGTAGCCTTGTGGTGGAACAAAGGCAGGTTGCTGGCCCAGCGCTCGCCACCGTTGTCACTGGACAGAACAAACAGCGTATTGTCTGAGATGCCGGCAGCTTCCAGTTCCTTCATGATCATGCCAACGCCGTCATCGACTCGCTCCAGCATGGCCTTGTAGCCTTCGCGGCTTCCATCCAGCATGTTCTTTGAACTGACTTTCGGGTCCGGTCGGTTCGGCGGCTGAAACGGGGCATGGACCGCCAAATGTGGCACATACATGAAGAATGGACGATCCGCATTCTGCTTCACAAATGCTGCAGCACGCTCATTAATCAGGTCAGTGAGATAGCCTTCCGCCTTGGAGATTTCCAGGCCGTCACGCAACGCATACGTGCCATCGTAATAGGTGTGGCGATAGTAATCCGCGTGTCCCAGAAGTTCTCCAAAGTACTCATCAAAGCCATGATGCAGCGGATTGAATTCATCGTCGTAGCCCAGGTGCCACTTCCCAAACACTCCGTTGGCATAGCCTGCCGCGCCCAGCATTTTGGCGATGCCGGGCTGAGTTGCGGGAAGACCAATCCCATGGTGCATGACTTCAATCTTCTTCCATTCCCCGTCAATCAGTCGCTGCCGGTCCGCAGTGAACCCAAGAGCCCATTCAAAGCCCACCCGCTGCTGCCACCGCCCGGTGATGAACCCGCAACGCGTCGGTGAACACACCGGAGCGTTGGCGTAGAAGTCTGTAAACTTCACACCTTCAGTGGCCAGCCGATCAATGTGGGGAGTGTTGATATCCTTTGACCCCATGCAGCCCAGATCTCCGTAACCCATATCATCCACCAGGACAAAGACGATATTGGGAGGTCGCTGGGGAGCAGAATCGCTGCCAACAGCCATGGCAGTAGGGAATGTGAACAGGGTCAAGACCAGGCAGAACGCTGTACGAAGCAGAGGCATCACGTGACCTTTCGTTTGCAATGTGACGAGACACTCGCAGATTACCCGTTGATCGGCCTGGATGCCAACCGAGCCCACTCACCGACATCCGGAACAATGCAGGGCAGCAAACGACGGTCCCCGCCGGACGCCGCTGGGCAATCAACCCCGAAGTGAATCGGGCCGCGATCAATCCGTATTCCAGGCGAGGACATATCGGCCCACTCGGCATTTGATGCCCCAGTTGCAGATACCGACGGATCCGCTCTGTCACCAGGTTCGGCGTTTTCCGGACGGCGGGCCCCGATCAGGTCAGTACCTCAGTCACTTCGCCGGTACTGCTGCCGTTAAAGTCCGACAACGGCAAGCCAAAGGTATGTGCCAGTGTGCAATGCAAATTGGCCAGCGGTGTGTGCTCCCGCAGGGCGATGTGTCGACCAGGTTTCAGTCGACCGCCACCGCGTCCCGCCAGCAGAATCGGCAGATTCTCGCCGCGATGTCCGTTGCCGTCCTTCATGCCGGAACCATAAAGAACCACGGAATTGTCCAGCAGCGTGCCGTCGGCCTCCGGAATCTGCTGCATCCGATTCAACAACCATGCAAATTGTTCGATGTGCCAGCGGCTGATCCGCGTATACTGTTCAACGGCGTGCGGTTGTTCCTGATGATGCGACAATACATGATGGTCCCCCGACACGCCCGCAAGAAAACTGAAGCTCTGCCGGCTGAAGCCGTGAGCGGTCATCAGCGTGCCCACTCGAGTCGTATCCGTTTGCAGAGCAAGCACCATGAGTTCCATCATCATTTGCAGATGCTGTTCGCGATCTCGAGGAATCCCTGCGGGCGGACGCTGCAGATCAGCCGATTGTGCCAGCGCCGGAACCTGCGACGGTTGCAGTGATCGCCCGATTCGCACTTCCAGCTCACGCACGCTGTGCAGATAATCATCCAGTCTGATGCGATCCGACACGCTGATACGCAGCCGCAGTGAACGAGCTTCCCCACGCACCAGATCAAGCACACTGCGCTGCAGATTCGCCTGTTGAATCCTCGCACTCCCGCCACCGGTGCGAAACATGCGATCAAAGGCAACCTGAGGATTGATCTCCGGAGACATTCGCCGGCCGCCAGTGCTCCACGATACCGTGTTGGCAAAGGAAACCGGACTGGCCCCGTCATCACCCTGTCGAGGTGGTTCTGTGCCCAGCTGCAGCGATGGAAACAACGTCTCAGACCCGATCTGCTCAGCAACCAGCTGATCAACAGACGGAGGGCAGTAACCATTCTCAACACCGGCTCCCGTGAGAAATGCCGATGTCATCCGCACGTGGTTTCCTGCCGTCACGTTATCCAGATGTGATACTATGGTCACCTCGCTGCGGAGCGGGTGCAGCGGCTCCAGAATTCGCGAGAGCTGATAGTCTGCACCTGTCCCCGTGACATCCCAGGCTGCGGGGTAAACTCCGTTCGGCTGAAAAACACACAGCAATCGCTGCGGCGATGATGACGGTGCCGAGGCGGCTTTCACTGCCGGCTGCATCGCCTCCAGCCACGGCAGGGCCACCGATGCGCTGGCGGCCCCACGCAGTAAAGTGCGTCGATTCAAAGGCCGAAATCCCATACGCCGTTCCTTAGCCCGCTGAACTCAAGGCGGTAGTCCGCTCTGCTCGAGCAGTCCGTTGTGCATGAGCGTCCCACCGATCAAGTCTGAAGGCCTTGCCAGACGTTCTCGGATTCACTCAAAATGAGTATTGTTTCTGTTCCACGTTTTGTCACTCGAACGGCCCGTTCTCCATGGACGATTCCACTTCCGATAAGCAGCCGGACCTGATTGAGAACCCGTTCGCAGTCTCCGCACTGGACAGGACCGTGGATTCCCTCGACTTTGCACACGCAGGGGACCCGACTCAATTCACGATTCAGAATGGCCTGGTTCAGTGCGGTCCGTTGCTGCATCTGCCACCCATCTGCCTGTTTTCCGGTTCCACCGAAGATCTGATTCCTGTCACAGTCAGATCAAACCGGCCCTCCATGAAACTGGTGCTGTACGATCAAACCTGCCTGATCACCTACTATCAAACGCGAGCGATTCGCCAACGCATGCGTGCGAAAACGCGGACCCGATTGCTGCTCATGCCGATCTTCGTGACAGCGATCATCTACTTCCCCGCAAACTGGGTGGGCAATGGATGGTTGAATGGTCTGTTCTTCGGATTCCTGATCGTCGCGACCATTGGCCTGCTGATCCGAATTATGGCAGGGAATTCGCCGCGGCTGATTCTGGTCAAATACCGGAATCCGGATCTTTACTGGCTGAAGGGTTTCACAACCGAGCAGCTAACTTGGTTCGTCGAGGCCGGTCAGACAAATTCGAAAACGGTGCTGTAAACGATCCCGAACTCAAGTGAGAGACCAACACGGGATCTGTACGTGACTATTTCGCCACGCTGGCCGCTGCATCCTGAAACCGAAAGGCTGTGGTTTGCACGACTGCTTCGACCATTGCATCGAGGCGACCACCTGTGTCTTCGGCAGCCATGATTATCTGCCTGACCGCCGGTTCATCGTATGACTGCAACTGTCGCCCCAACGCAAAGCTCAGCAATCGCTCGGACAGCTGTCGCCGAAACTCTGCCAGCCGTTCCTGAACCAGCCAGCGTTTCAGCTCCACAGCTCCATGGAGTCGCGTGCCGTCGGGCAGTACACCCGTCACATCAATGGGATTCCGGATGTCACGTCTCCGAAAACGCCCGATGGCATCAAACTCCTCCAGCCCGAATCCCAGCGGATCAATTCGTTGATGACAGCTGGCACAGTGGGGATCCCGGCGATGTCGTTCCAGCTCTTCTCGCAGTGTGCGATCTCGGTTCATGCCGACGTTTTCCGGTAAAACACCTGCATCCGGTGGCGGCTGTCCGACACGCTGCCCTAACAGCGTCTCCAGAATCCACTTCCCCCGCGTGACCGGGCTTGTCCGATTCGCACCGCTGGTTGCCGTCAGCACACTTCCCATCCCCAGCAGACCGCCGCGACGCTGATCATTCAACGCGACCAGTCGGAACTTCTCCCCGACCAACCCGCGAATGCCATAATGCTCAGCCAGTCGCTGGTTCAGAAAAGTGCGATCGCTCCACAGCAACTCATGCAGGCGGCCCTCGCCACGCAGCAGCAGTTGAAACATCAGCGTGGTTTCCTGTCGCATGTCTGCGGCCAGCTGATCCGTGTACTGAGGGAAGACACTGCGATCCGGTCCACCGGCGGCGCCGGTTTCCAGCCCCAACCATCCGCCGGAGAATTGTTTCGCCAGCGATTCACTCCGCGAATCAGCCAGTAATCGTCGGGCCTCGGCAGCCAGCACGCCTGGATTTTGAATTTCCCCGTTGGCGGCCCGCTGCCGCAACTCGGGATCGGGCATTGATAACCACAGGAAGTAGGACAATCGCGAGGCAAGCTCCCACGAATTCAACGGCCTCGTCCCGGCAGCAACGGTGGCGTCCGGTCTGTCCGCTGCATCTGCCAGTTCCACTCGGTAAAGGAAATGAGGCGAAATAAGAATCGCCCCGCAACTTGCTCGAAACGCCTCACTCACTGAAACCCCTGCCTGCCGGGCATGAGCATACAACTTCAGCCACGCATCCAATTCGTGATCCTCAACGGGCCGACGGAATGCGCGTGATGCAATTCTTGTCAGGCGATTCTGAAGTTCAGGCCCGGTTTCGCTCAGCGTATCAATCCGAAATTCGTCTGCCGGCTGGCTGCCCTCAGGAATCAGCGGACCGATCACCTGCACCCAGTCGATCATGACGTCGCCGGGCCTCTTCCGAGTCGAATTTGCATAGGTAAGTCGATCAATCTGTCTCCCCGCCTCAACGTACAGCGCCTGATTGTCCTGCATGCGCAACCGATTCGCCTCACGCAGTCGATTGGAAACCAGCTGAGGCGAAAGCTGCAGTGTTTCTGCCAACTGATTGATCGCAGCGGTCACCCGTACCAACCGCTCCGCAATTTCCCCGCGCAATCGACGCAGCTCTGCCGGGGCGTTGTCGGCGTTTGGCAAGCGCAGCTTTTCATACGGTTGCTGCAGACGAACCAGCGCATCCTGCAGGGCATCCAGTTCGACTGGGGCCAATTCGCGTTCGCCTGCTGTGGCCGGCCACGCTGGTGCGTTCCGCAGTGATTCCCGGGTAACAGTGTCTGCTGCGTCACCTGCGAGCGGCTGCTGATCGCTGGAAATCGAATCGAGGCCCGCGACGGCACGAGCGGGTTCAGGCCGCTCCAGATTCCACGTCATCTGGTAAGTTCCAGCACGCAGAAACAGCAGTACTTCATATTCCGCCGGTACGTCGGTGGGGATTGCGACCACCGCCCTGCGTTCATCGTTAATGCTGAGCAATGCCGCCGTGGGCCCGGCGGTGCTGCAGGACCGAATCGTAAATCGATAGTAGCCGTCAACCGGCACGGTTACGGATTCATAGAGCGTCATCTGGCCGCGACTCAACACATACCCAACAGCATTTCCCGGCATGCGTTGCGGCTTTTCTGCATTCTCTGTCATCAGCATCGACTCAGATTCCCAGCGCTGCTGCCAGGGCTTCTGATGGACCGCCATCACTGCATGCAATGATCGCTCAGCCGCAGCAAGGTACTTCTCCAGATCCGCCGTACTGAGAAATAAGGCCTCTCGATCGTTTGCAAACCCGCTTTGCCCCGCGCCGTCTGCACTTAACAGTTCCCCGGCGTGAAGGTCGATGCCAAGCAGATCACGCATCGTGTTGCTGTATTCAACCTGAGTCAGACGCGGCAGTGCGACATGCCCCGCTCGCTCTGCGGGGGCGGCGTCGGCACCGGAGATCGCAGTCTGCGTCCATGTTTCCAGAGCGTGATATT
>JAFMMM010000425.1 GCA_017859815.1 Planctomycetota bacterium
TCTGGCCGCACGTATCAAATCCTACGAACTGGCCTTCCGCATGCAGACTGCCGTCCCTGACGTCGTCAACTCCGCGTCAGAAACGGAAGCCACCCACCAGCTCTACGGAACCACAGAATCTTCCACGAAATCCTTCGGACAACTCTGCCTGACTGCACGAAGACTCGTCGAACGCGGCGTGCGATTTGTCCAGATCTATCACGGCGGTGGTGGTGCAGGTGCATGGGATGCTCACAGCAACCTGCAGACAAACCATGCCAATAACTGCCGGCAAGTGGATCAGCCCATCGCTGCCCTTCTGAAGGACCTGAAGCAACGTGGACTGCTGGATGAAACCCTCGTGGTTTGGGGTTCAGAATTTGGTCGCACCCCCGGCGGACAGGGCTCCAACGGCCGTGGGCACCATAACTTCGGATTCTCAGTCTGGATGGCGGGAGGCGGCATTAAAGGAGGAGTGGTCCACGGTGCCACTGACGAGCTTGGCTTCCACGCCGTCGAAGATCGTCACTATGTCACAGACCTCCACGCAACCGTCATGAAACAACTTGGCCTCGATCCTCGACGCCTCGAAGTCCCTGGAAGAAAGCGACTGGAAATTGACTATGGACACCCCATCGAGCAGATCATTGCGTAAATGAGGGGATATCCCTGTCGTCCAACCTCTGCCGCGAAGTCTCGTCTTCATTGCCACCAATTCCTGTGTGGTAGTCTTCTCGTTGGCTCACAGGGCTCTCCCCGGCTCAAACCAGCCCGATCACCAAATCCGACCATCAGCGACTTCCAAAATCGCTGCCGTCCAAATACCTGGAGTCCCCCTTCCGACACATTTCACGAAGTAACTGGAGACCCGATGGAAGACCGAAGCGTCAGAACACTCAGCAACGTTGAACGAATCCAGAGCTAAGCACACTCTGGTCCATCCGGGATGACTGAGGGTCGAGGCTGAGACCGCCGCAATAGAAGGAAATGGCGGTCTGAAAATGATGTCCGTTTCGGAAGCCCCCGACGCGGCGTTTGATGGACATCGTTCTGCTGTTCATGCCTGCGGCCACAGCGTGAGTGATTTTATGAGTGCAAAAGCTCACCACATTCTGCAGACGTTCCTTGATCAAGCGTGCGACGGTCTTCATGGGTTTGAGTGTGACGTGAATCGCCCGTTTGTGCCAGTCGTTGAAGAACGTGGTCACTGGACCGAGACGACCTGAAGTATCTCCCTGCAGATGACCTGATCTCCCCTCACTCTTCGCAGATCATGGTTGATGCGTTAGAGCAGAATCCGGATGCGGCGGTAGCCCTTTCCCGAAACGTGATTGCCCCGCGCGCTGCCTTTTCCGGAAAAGATCACTGCGGCTGATTTCTTTGAACGGCACTTCTCAGGCGACAGTCCGATTGGTGTCGGGCCCTCTGCAGCCATCATTCGATGCGACTGCTTTGAAACAGCTGGTGGCTTGAATGGTCGTCATTTTGTTGGGGAAGACAGAACTCTGGCTGAAACTGGCAAAGAGTTGGCCCATCGTTGCCATTCCACCAGCACTGGTCTGGTGGCGACGTCACGAGGGACAGCAGATGTCCCTCGAAATGACAAAACCAGAAGTTCTCAACGAGCGTTTTTGGCTTAATGGATGCGCTGAAAACGACAAAACACGTGAGTGCTCATCAGAAATCAGCCACTGAAAAACGGCTCCGGAGGAACCGGGCACGCCCGCTGCTTTCGCCTGGAATCACGTCTCGGCGACCATCGACCGCAATCCATCCTTTTGGGCAATCCGGTCTCAATTCCGCTGAGATCCTGCGAGGTCTTCGCGGTGATGCGTGAACAGGCCTCCAAACTCAAACGACCTCACTGACCACCCGGCAGCGGCCACAGTCACCTCTCAAAATACTGACGCGATTCCGTCACAACAGTGAATGCAGCACCTCACCGTCACAAAGACTGACTGGCCTGCCAAGACGGTCGTGAATCAGCGAACGCGGATCAATTCCCAGTTGATGGTAAATCGTGGCGACCAGGTCAGCAGGTGAGACCGGCGAATCCGCAGGCTCTGCCGCATAACGGTCGCTTGCACCGTAGACAGCACCTCCCGGAATACCGCCGCCGGCCAGCACACTGGTGAAGACCGACGGCCAGTGATCACGTCCGTCACGCCCGGCGCCAGCTCCGCCAACGACCGCCTGACCAACTCGAGGTGTCCGCCCCATCTCGCCGGTCCACAGGACCAGAGTCTCGTCCAGCATCTGACGATCCTGCAGGTCATCAAGCAGAGCAGAAAACGCCTGATCCGTGACCGGACACAACCGAGTTGACAGGTCGATGAAATTTCTGGAATGCGTATCCCAGTAAACACTGACATTGGTGATGCCGTCGTTGGGCCAGAACACGGTGACAATCGGAACACCGGCTTCCACCAGCCGTCGTGCCTGCAGCACGGATTGACCATGAATATTCATGCCATAACGCGTCCGTGTGGCCGCCGCCTCCTGTGTCAAATCAAATGCGGCAGTCACATCCGGTGCCGATAATAATTCAAATGCACGCCGGTACTGCTCATTAAGACCAGCCGCTGCAGTCTCCCCAACCAGCGAAGACTGTAAGGCCGCGTTCAACTGCTTTCGCCTTCGCAACCGTTCTGCCGTCAGATCCTGTTGCAGCGCAAATTCGCCAACTCGATAATCCGGCTTGCTGGCATCCTCGTCAATCCGCAGTGGATTGTGGATCGGCCCCAGCCAGCCCGCGCCCTGCCCGTGAGACTCCTCCACAAATCTCGGAGCTCCGTCGGGGACCACCGGCATCATCGATACAAAAGGCGGTAGTGGCCCTGCTCCATAACCACGCTGACTGATCACAGAACCAATCGATGGCCAGTCTCGATCCAGCGGCAAACTGGTCGCCCCCGGACTCTTCTTCCCAGTCAACAGCCAGTGAGGTGCAGTGGTGTGATTCACATCATCGTGGGTCATCGAACGAATGACACAAAGGCGCTCAGCACGTGCCGCCAGTTGAGGCAGGTGTTCGCAAATCTGCAGACCCGGAATCGTCGTTTGAATTGGCTCAAATTCGCCACGAAATTCCAGCGGTGCCTCCGGCTTCATGTCCCAGGTGTCCTGCTGTGCCGGACCGCCCCACATGAACAGAATGATGCAGGCCTTTGCGCGTCCTGGCAATGCCCGGCCACCAACCCTGAGCCCCTCGCCAAAACTCTGCGGCAACAGACCAGCAGATGGATAACCCAGCATCACAGAACCCGCCGCCGCACGAAGCAGGTCGCGACGACCGGGCAAAACATCTGCAGCAAACTGAGCGGACATGTGATCCTCCTCGACAGGAGTACTGTGGCATTCAGTAGCGGCCGCATGCACAACGACCCGCCGTAGATTCTATCGCGACTTCTGATCCGCCGAAAGCACTGACTGGCCAAACAATGCTCCGCCGTCATTGCCTGACATCCACTCCGCCATCTCAAAGACGACCGCAGGCACCTCAACGTGTCGCCCACAACAGAACAAAACGGCAACGATCTGAGGCACACTCGCAGATCGGTGAATTCGTTCGCATGTCCTCGCAAACCGAGATCGAAAGCGAACCGCAGCAGGACACCGAACTTCGCCGCCGCAATGGTTGCGATTCCTGCAACCCGGTTGCCGAGGACTGCACCGGGACGATCCCCGTGAACGACGGTACCGGTGAGAAACGGTGCCGTTGAGAGACAGAACTGCAATTCGCGAAGAGCAGATCGCCGCCATACGATGCGAGACCCCACCATGAGCCCCGCAGACGTGCGAAAGTGGAGAAACACGACCGCACCGAACGAAACAAACCCGCAGAAACACCAGTTTTTTTGCGGGTTTGCAGATGACTTCGCGAGTCTGCCACGACTCAAAATGAACGATGAGGGACTCGAAGAAGGTCCACAAACACCAAACAAACAGGCGTTTTCCGAGACCGGTGGGGCACAAAGTGGGGCAATTCGTTCCGACGCGATTTTGAAGGAATTGAGCGACTGCTGGCCCCACCTGCCGAATCATGTTCGCCAGACGATCATGACGCTACCCGAAGAATCCCTCACCGAGGTACCACGCCAACAAGGCACTCCACAGTAGTACAAGGTAGCCCATCCAGTTGTCTCGGATGTGTTTCATCTGACTCGGGCACTTCGAAGGCGTCGAGCGGGCGTCTTTCTGTGTGCGTGACGCGAACTGAGGGGCCACCAACGCAAAAAGGCCCGACGAAAATCCAGTGATTATCGCGGGCCTGCGGGTGAGTTCGCAGACTTGCAATCTGCGAGAGTGGGCGATGAGGGACTCGAACCCCCGACTTCATCCTTGTA
>JAFMMM010000426.1:0-2822 GCA_017859815.1 Planctomycetota bacterium
CGTCAAAACCGGGCGAAAATGGACTTCACGGTAGGCTCCCCAGTTCTCCTCCCAACCCCCAAATTCGCTCAGCTGTTCACGCTGCTCAGCGATGAACGCCTGCAACTCCTGTCCCCGCAGCTGCAAGGGATGATCGTCGGAATACTCCGGATGCCGACCGCCAAATTCCACGTCCTGAAACACGGCTGTCAACGCGTAGTAGTCGCCAATCGACACCGGATCAAACTTGTGATTGTGACAGCGAGCACAGCCGATGGTGACGCCGAGAACGGAGGCCCCAACAGTCTGCATGATCTCATCCATGCGGTCAGCACGCGCCTGGCGAATCGCAGCCGGCTCCCGTCCCACGGTGGCCGCAGGGACATGCGGACCCGCGACCAGAAAACCAGTCGCCTCCCCCATTCCCAGACTGTCTCCAGCAATCTGCTCCCGCAGAAATTGATCGTAAGGAGTGTCCTCGTTGAAGCTGCGTATCACGTAATCGCGATACATCCACGCATTCTTACGGTACAGGTTCGCTTCCGAACCGTTCGTCTCAGCCCAGCGGATGACGTCCAGCCAGTGTTGCGCCCACCGCTCGCCAAAATGCTTCGATGCCAGTAACTCCTCAACGGCTGCGGAGTAGGCTGCGTCAGAGTCGCGCTGGAAGTCCGCTGCAAACTGAGCGGTTCGCTGCGGAGTTGGTGGCAAACCAGTCAAGACAATCGACAGGCGTCGCAGCAAATCTGCGGCCCTGGCTGTTCCGTTGAAGGACAGATCCTGCTGCTTCAGCTTCTGCAGCAAAAATGCGTCAACGGGGTTGGACGCCTCGATCTCCGGCACATCCGGGCGATGCACAGGCTGGAATGACCATAAGTCGGTTTCCTCTTCAGCAACCGCAGCCATCTGCCCGGGCCACACGGCCCCCTGCTGAATCCAACGCTCCAGTACGGCGATCTGATCAGCCTCCAAAGGATCCTCGTCGGGAGGCATTTCGACATTCGGATCCAGATGACGGACAGCGTCGATCAGGTAACTCTTCTTCACATCGCCAGGGACAACGGCCGCCAGTCCGGAATCTCCTCCACGCAGCATGCCCGCTCGCGTATCCAGCCGCAAACCGCTTTCCTGCGTGTCGGCACTGTGACAGCCCCAGCAGCGTGACTCCAGGACGGGTGCGACCTGTTGCTCAAAACTGACGTCCTGAGCCGAAAGCGATGCGGTGAAAATCACTCCAGTCAACACAACACTGCAGAACATTCGAAACCTGTCACTCCAGTCCCGCAGGCCGTCAGTCCGCACTGAAACTGGTCTCCGTAATCTGCTCACAATGCTGCCCTCCATCCACTCCGGAACTGCTGGTACAACTCGCGTACCAGGGCCGGATGCTCTGTTGCAATATTCGTCGTCTCTTCCGGATCCGTCTGATGATCGAACAACTCAAGAAAAAGTGGCTCCGCTTCCGGCTGTCGATGGTCACGCCAGATAACCAGCCGATAACGGTCGGTTCGCATCGCATAACCCATCAGGTGTTCTTCAAAGAAACTGCGGTCCCAGCGTTCTCCCTGCTGTTTCTCGATCCGTTGTTCCACCTGCCGGATGAGCGGCCCGAACCAGGTTTCCCGCATTCCCTTAGAAAGTGGATTGGCAGCCCACTCCCGCAATGCCGGATTCGGATACTGGCTGAACACAGCCCGTTTCCAGTCTCGCTGTGGCTGCTTCAGCAAAGGCACGAAACTGTGCCCTTCCAGATGTCCCGGCACGGCAACACCTGCCAGCTCACACAACGTTGGAAAAATATCGACCAGCTCCACCAACGCGTCCGTCTTCTGACCGCGAACGGGCTGATCGGGCACACGGATCATTAAGGGCACTCGAGTCGCAATTTCGTAGTTGGTGGCCTTGCCCCAGACGCCCATGTCGCCCAGATGCCAGCCGTGATCGCCCCAGACAATCACGATCGTGTTTTCCGCCAGCCCCTGATTTTCCAGGGCATCAAGCAACAGCCCAATCTGCGCATCCACGTAACTGGTACTGGCGAGGTACGCATGCTTCAGCGTCCGAGCCAAATCGGGAGCAATCGGCCCCTCCTTGGGAATATTGGATCGTGTCCGCAGCTCAAACGATGCGTGCAGACCCATCGCAGCCCCGCCACTCGGTGCCACACCATCCTCGACCAGCGGAATCTCAGCAGGATCGTAAAGATCCCAGTACCGCTTCGGACAGCACCAGTTCAGGTGCGGAAGCTGGAATCCCATGCCAAGAAAAAACGGCTTTCCACCCGCTGCCAGCTGCTGCATCGTTTTCATGGCCAGCAGGGTATTGAAGCCATCAACATAGGCGTGATCCGGAACGTCAGCACTTTCAAAGGCAGGACCACTGGCCAGCCCACGTCGAGCCGCTTCGCCGTATTTCGCGAACATCTCGTCAAAGTTCTTCTGTCGCAACGCGACGTTCTCGGGAAGACGGTAAGGACCATTGGGCTTCCTGATGTCCGGTCCCAGCCATACGGCCGCCTTGCGATTCCATGACCTGCCGTCGTCGGTGTCACCACGATGGAAAATCTTTCCCACGTACGCGGCGTCATAGCCGTTTGCAATCAGATGCTCCGGCAACGTCAGAAGATCCGGCTGCAGATCGCGCAGTGACACATCGTTATGAAACAGGCCGGTAGACTCCGGCCGCAAACCAGTCATTAAGCTGGCGCGAGACGGACGGCAAATCGCCTGCTGACAATAAGCGCGCTGAAACAGTAACCCCTGCTTCGCCAGCCGATCCAGGTGAGGTGTCTTCGCGATGGGAGACCCATAACAGCCCAGCTCCGGTCGCAGGTCATCAACAGC
>JAFMMM010000426.1:2832-4322 GCA_017859815.1 Planctomycetota bacterium
ACAAAATGTTGGGCCTGTCGGCAGCCTGAACCGACACGACGCAACACAACGAACACACCACGAAAAACCAACGCATAAACGCCTCACGAATTTCTTGACGCGGCAGCCCATCCAGTGGACACAACGTTGTCCATCCTGCTCCGGACGCATGGAAAGACTATCTGATGGGACAAAATCCAGGAACTCGACACGTGAGTTGGCCGGGGACGTCCCTCAACCGAGAGATCCCGTGTGGCGTTTCTTCGCAGTCCCGGGCCAGGGCAGCGTCAATCCGGGAAGGAGGCAGGATCCCGTCATGGCTAGCCGGCTGCATCGCCGGCAATTCACCACCGGAATCCCCCCAAAAACATTTTCAGCAAGGCCCCAAACAACCCTGCACGGCCTGCAACGGTGCGGCAGCCTCCGCGTTGGACCTCAACAGATACTGAACCATGATGAAGAACGGGAACTGAGCAATGGAGTTGAACGAGTGAACGACCAGACACCTGGTAATCGCCAGCCGCCGAAAGCCACCATTCCCCCGGCTTCCATTGTCCACGCAAGAATGGCGCTCAAACGCCGACCGATCGAAACCAGTTTCACTGGTGCAAAGGCATCACGGGGAGCCGGATCGCCTGCACCCGGTGTCCGCTTCGTGCCTCGACGAAGCAGGCGATCCGCCTGCACCCGGTGTCCGCTTCGTACTTCGACGAAGCAGACGGTAAGAAGCGCCCCATTTGGCTCGTTGGCCGAATGGACTTAGCGCCCAAGTCTGCCAACGAGCAGACCCACACCCCGCCAGGAGAAGCGTGGTCAACGAACCACGCGGCGGTACGCCAATCGCCGAAGGCACAAACCGCCGATCCAGACTGCCTCGTCATTGTTGTCCTACGGACAGTTGAAGCGCTACTCGGAACGGTACTGATTGGGCTGCAACGTAATGGTCTCTTCCTCGCCAGCCTCGGTCACAGCTGTGATCGACTGCCGCCGCTCCGCCGCCATGCGAACTTCTTCCGCCAGCGTCTCTCGCAACTCGCGTTTCTCCAGTTCAACATCGAGATATTCCACCACCAACTCTGCACCCGCAGCAGAGAAGACAAGCACGGCCCCCAGAACACGCACAGCCGGGTGCGGGAGCCGGATCAGCCGCTCGCCAACCTGTAACGCGACAATCTGAAACCCACGCAACGCCAGTCGAGTGTCTTTCAGAGTCTCGGTGGGAGCGTCCTCAATCGCCTCCTGCACGGTTGTCTGCGGCGTTTGCTCACACCCGGCCAGTACCGACAACAGAACGCCGCCCGACGCAACCAGATGTCGCCTCGACATGCCTGGCGTCGCGCCGTCTTGTCCATTCAAGCCGGCAACAGCTGCAAATCTGTGTCGCGTCATCGCTGTGTACTCCGGAGATGTCAGTGCCGGCAGGTGCCAGCGGGGGCGAAAAAAATGATCACACACTCAATTCGTTGGTGAACCGCCTGACGTGTTCCCACCGTCGGCACGGGCCAGTTCAG
>JAFMMM010000073.1 GCA_017859815.1 Planctomycetota bacterium
AAACAGCCCGGTCACTCCAATCGATGACCCGTACCAAATGTTCCGCAAGCTCTATGGCCAGGTCGAAGATCGTGAAATGCTGGGCAGCGTCCTCGATGACGTTCAGTCTGACTTGAAAAAGATCTCCGCGGTGGTCTCTCGGGAAGATCGTGGACTGCTCGAACAACACACAACGTTCGTGCGGGAAATGGAAGACCGGCTGAAGGCCATGAAACAGACTGACCTGAACCATGAGGTACCGGTTTTGGAGTCGGGTATTCGCGAGGAAAATGACAACATCCCCACCATTACACGAATGCAAATGGAACTGCTGGTCAACAGTTTCGTCAACGACTTTTCCCGCGTGGCAACCTTTCAGATTACCAACTCCGTCGGGCAGCCAAAAATGCGATGGCTGGGAATTGAAGAAGGTCACCACGAACTGTCGCACGAACCGGATTCCAACAAGGAAGCTCAGGAGAAACTCACAAAGATCAACACCTGGTACTGTGAACAACTTGCCTGGCTGGTTCGTCGTCTGGCAGAAACACCAGAACCCAATGGCGAAGGAAGCCTGTTGGATAACACTCTGATCGTCTGGGGAAATGAACTTGGACAGGGTAACTCCCACACGCTCAACAACATCCCGATTGTGATGGTTGGGAACGGTCTGGACTTCAACATGGGGCGCTCGATCAAGTTCCCGAATATCTCACACAACCGAATGCTCATGTCCCTTGCTCACGGGTTTGGCCACCACATTGAGACGTTTGGGAAACCGGACTTCTGTGCAGATGGACCACTGACAGGTCTGTCATAGACCAGATCTCCGGCGTCGGAAAACCAAACGAATGCTGAATCAAACCACAGTTTCATGGTTCCTTGTGTTGACAGCTGCAGCGGTCGTGCTGAAACGATTGCTGCCAGGTTCTGCAGGAACCGGCGCGTGTGGATCGTGCGGCAAGTGTGGATCCCAAAACAGTGCCCAACCGGAATCTCACCCACTGGTGACTCTGAATCTGCCGCAGGACCGCTGACCGTGAGTTTTCCCGCGCAACAGCCAGCGGTGAGACAAGCCAGCAACACTGCTGCTGTGATTGTCTGCGGCGGTCAGTCAAAACGCATGGGTCGTGACAAAAGCCAATTGCTGCTGGGAAGCTGCACGCTGCTGCAACACACGGTCGACCGGATTCGTAACGCGTTGCCGGATGCACCTCTGATCGTCGCCGCTGCAGCAAGCCAGACGATCCCCCCCCTGCAGAACAATGTCACGGTCGTTCGCGATGAGTCTGTCGGACGTGGACCGCTGGAGGGGATTCGCGCGGCACAGAATCTTTTGGGGGCATCGCCTCGTCGTGTCTTCCTCTGCGGCTGCGATACACCACTGCTCCATCCGGCGATCATTTCTCTGCTGATTGACGCCTGTCCCCCGGATTCCGCGGTGCTGCCGGTGGATGAAAATCGGGAGTATCCCCTTTGCTCTGTTGTCAGTACTGCGGTTCTGCAACAAGCTTCCAGCCTGATCGAAAATGGCTGTCGCAGATTACGGGATCTGTTTACTGCGCCAACAGTGCGCAGGATGGCACTCGCTGAACTGCGCGTGGTTGACCGCTCGCTGCACAGTCTGCTGAACGTCAACACGCCTGAAGACTACCGGTTGCTGCTCAGGCTGCGGGAAACTCTCTGATGGTGCAGTGGCATCATCAATAGTCACGGCAAACGGGCTACAGTTCGCTGGAATTCAAGGAATCCTGTCGAGGTTCAGGACGAACTGCAGGGATTTTCACAAGGAACTCAGTCCCCTGAGCATCCGATCGAATCAGTTCAAGTTCCCCCTGCAACGAGTTTTGTGTGATGTGACTGCAGACAAATAATCCCAGTCCGGTGCCGTGATCCTTCGTTGTAAAATATGGCTGAAAGACCTGTCGCTGCATTTCCAGAGGAATCCCGCAGCCCTCATCACGCAGTCGAATTCCAATCATCTCCGCACTCGTCTCCGTCGCAGGAATTAACTCTGTTGTGATTTCCATGGATGCTCCCTCCTCCATGGCGTCGAGAGCATTGAGGATCAGGTTCAGCATGACCTGAACAAGCTGATCACGGACAGTGCGAATATGCGGCAGCCCGGGTGCGAATACGGTGGAGGCCGACTTACTTTTCCAGCGTTTGTAGTACTTTGCAATATTCAATGCGTTTTGAATTGCTTCATGAACGTCAACAGGCGTCTGATGCTCACTGGCGGGCCGACTGAAGCTGGTCAGTTCACGCAGCGTTCGCTGAATACGCTGCAACTGTCCGTCGACCAGGCCAAGACGCTCCTGAATGTGCTGATCCTCAACCTTTCGGCACAGCAACTGAATAATCGAGCTGATGGAGGCCAGCGGATTGCCCACTTCGTGAGCAATTCCGGCAGCCAGCAGGCCAAACGCGGCCTGTTTTTCCTGCTGCACCAGCAGAGCCTGCGACTTTTGAAGTTCCTTAGTCCGTCTCGCAATTCGCTGCTCCAGCGACATCTGATTTGCTTTGAGTTCCTGATTGAGCAGCGTCAGCCGTCTTCCGGCCTTTTTCATCAGCCCCGTCAGGGAGATCACGGCCCATGTTACCCAGCCCAGAAACACAAGGGTCATGAGTACGGTTTGCAAATCTTCAGCAGGCGTCGCCTCCGCACCCTGCTCCAGAAAATACGCGTTGCTGTAGAATCCCAGTAACAGGTAGCTGACAGCATGCAAAGAAAACGTGATGACCGTGACCTGTGTATTGTGGCGAATCGCACAGACCATCAGTGAGAGAAAGTAGTAGAAGCGGAAAGGACTGCTGACACCCAGATCATAGTGGCAAAGAAGGCCAATAAAGATCGCCTCCATGATTGAGATCACCAGCCGATAATTCGTCAGCAGAAGTCGCCCGCGCCAGCTTGATAATGTGTCCACAAGTGCGTAGGCCGCCCCCAGCCCAAGCATCGCATTCAAAGCGAATGTCGGCCTTTGGTCCAGCGAAACAAAATTGACGTATAACGCACCAATAGCCAGACCGAACCAGCGAATCCGAACGGTAATCTGTTCAGCATCGGACTCGCGTTCGACCGGCTGAAATAACAGGTCCGCGCCCCCTCCGGAGCGAAAACTCACCGGCAAACGAAAAATGCCTGACGGGGTTTCGATGGTGGAAGACTTCTCGCCGTTTCCCGGAACCTCATTGGACATGGCAATATCAGTCTTTGAAAAGCAGGGATGATCCGGCCAATTTCTGCCATTCAGAGTACGACTCGCGGTCAGCAGTGGCAGAAGCTGGCCGGATTCTGCAGTTTTATACCGGACTGCAAGAGAGGTCCTTATCGGCAACCCACCTCTTTTTGGATTCCCACGTTTGTTTCCATGACCAAAGATTGAATTTCCGATAAATAGAGCGTTCGCAAAACAGGGCCGCCCTTTCGCACGGTGTAAGCCCGCAAAAGCCTGGATGGAGTCTGTCGATGGCAGAGTGTTTAAACGTTGTTGGCCTTGCCCGTAACGGACACCGTTATGTTTTCCTCTGTGATGACGACGGCCGAAACAAACTGACCGAAACGCTCCACGAGTTTGTCGACGACCCGGAACTGGATTTCACCGAATCGGATGCCCTGCTGGTTCAACTCCAGATTCCCGATTCCTCACAGCCCGCAAATCCTGCCGATCCAAAAAATTCTCTCTGGATGTGAATTCGCAGCGCAGAATGGACGAAATCCTTCCAGGGCCACGACCGATCACGCCGCCGTTCAGTGTTCAGTCTCAGCGGTCTTCGGGAGGCTGTCAGCGTGGAATCCGCTCGAGATCAATTTCTGAATTATCTGAGAGTGGAACGCAATGCGTCAGCCCTGACGATCAAGTCCTATGCCGATGACCTAACGCATGTCACGGAGTTTCTGCAGGAACACACCGGCCGAATTCCCGCAGTCAACGAACTGGATGTCGCGATTCTGCGCAGTTACGTGGCCTGGCTGCATGAATGCGGCTATGCACGGACGACCGTTGCCAGACGACTTTCCTGTTTGCGAAGTTTCTTCCGCTACTGCAATCGTGAAGGCTGGATTGATACCAATCCAGCCAGACCACTGCGAACTCCGCGGACCGGACGACCACTTCCGCATTTCCTGACCACCGAACAAATTGGAGCACTCCTGTCCGCTCCACCTCGCAATACGATGCTCGGAATTCGCGATCGGGCGATCCTCGAAACCATGTATTCCGCCGGGCTGCGAGTCTCCGAAGTTGTTGGGCTCGACCTGAGAGACTGGGAACGCAGCGAGGGAATCCTGCGAGTTTTGGGCAAAGGTCGCAAGGAACGACTGGCTCCTGTCGGCAGCTACGCCACCGCTGCACTCGATGAGTGGATGGACGTGCGAACTCCGGACCCGAATGCCAGGTCAGCGCAGCAACAGGCGATCTTCCTCAATCGCTTTGGCCGACGTCTGACAACTCGGAGTATCGGCAGAATGCTGGAAACACACATTCTGACAGCCGGGCTCTCACAAAAAACCAGTCCACATACCCTGCGACACTCTTTCGCCACACACCTCCTCGATGGTGGTGCGGACCTTCGCAGTGTCCAGGAATTACTCGGACACAAAAGCCTGACCACGACACAGATCTATACCCATGTCAGTACCAGACGCCTCCGCGAGACTTACGAAAAGTCTCACCCGCATGCCGCTGCGGGTGGACGAATTGGATGAATCCGCCGCCGCTGCCGGTCGCACCGGCGGCCAGATTCTCTTCGACGTAATGACCGTGTCTGCTACACTCCTGGCCGGGAAGGAACCCACAACCTGGCTTTAAGACAAAACACGGATGGCACAGCTCAAACCATTTCCAGAACAAGACGCAGCTCTTCCGGTTGAATTCGGCTCCCTGCTGCAGTTTTCCGACAACCCGATCGACTGTATGAAACGACTGCAGACCCGATTCGGTGATCTTGCCGTTCTGCAGGAAGGTGAGCAAAAGCTCACGTTTGTCTTTTCTCCGGAGCTGAATCGCCAGGTTCTCTCGAATGGCGAACTTTTTCAGTCCCAGTTCTTCGCCGTGCGTGGAAATCGAAAGTCTTCGCAACGTCGAGTCACATCCGGGCTGCTCAGCCAGAATGGAGAAGAGCATCGCAACTCGCGGCGGGCCCTGAAGGATGTCTTCGCACTGAAAGCTCTTCCAGCCTATCACGACATCATCTGTAACCTGTCCGAACAACTGGTGGTCAGCTGGAAGAATCGCGATGAAATTGATCTGAATGCTGAAATGGTCCAGTTCATGCTTCGCATGACCTCTGCTCTGCTGTTTGGTGTTGACGACGCGGAATTTGCAGAACAGCTGGGACAACGTATCGACACATGGACCCAGCACAACCATCAGGTAGGCATGGGGGCAATGGTCTCCGATCCGAGATTTGCCGGGGCTTACCAAAATCTTCTGCTGGAAGCAGAACAACTTGAAAAGTCCATTCGAGAACTGTTTGCCAGACACCGCAGGCGTTCGAACGACGGTCGAAATATTCTGAGTCTGCTGCTGAATACCTCCGGCAAACAATCACCGCTGTCAGACGATGCTTTGATCGGACACGCCACACTGCTGTTTGCAGCCGCTCATCTGACAACGGCCCATACTTTCAGCTGGACAGTCTTCCTGCTCGCACAACACCCGCAGGTCATGCGGGCGCTGAAACAGGAACTTGAACACAACGTTGCCGGACTCCGGCCGGAATTTGCAGAAACGGATCGATTACCGCTGCTGGATGCTGTGATTCGCGAGAGTATGCGAATCCTGCCGGCATCAGCTTACTCGCAGCGAATTACATCCGACTTTACGACGCTGGAGAATGTGCGACTGCCGCCGGGGTCCCCTGTCATCTTCAGTCAGTTCATTACTCACCACAGAAACGATCTCTATCGCGACGCAGATCAATTTCAACCGGAGCGATGGAGTCAGATCTCTCCGTCACCATATACCTATCTTCCCTTCGGAGCCGGTCCTCGAATGTGTATCGGAGCTCCGCTGGCGATGTCAGAAATTCGCACGGCCCTCATTATCATGCTGAAACATTTCAGTTTTGGTGTGCAGCCGGGAACGATGATCAACGGCGATGTGATCTCCACTATGCTCGGCCCCGCAAGTCCCATCCGAACCCGATTACTGCCGGCGGAAGAAATTGCGGACACGGTTCCGGTCAGCGGAAACATCCATTCGCTGGTCAAGTTGCCGTCGGAAGCAAACAGCAGCGGCAGCGTATCAGGCAGAGCAGCAGCCTGATTGGGATTGCAAAGGTCTCGAGGTCGCGCAGCAACAGTGACTGGCCAGCGCACCAGCGGGTCAGTCACTGCAGCTCAGAGCTGTCACTCCTTGTCAGAGCTCAACTGCACAAGCTGGATCTGTCGCGCTGACTCATCGTTTGCAAGATCACTGTGACAGCTGGCCTTGCCGGTGTTCGCCTCCATCCCCTGTCTGGTTTTGCTGGCCAGTCGATGAATCTCATCCGGAGAAAGAACGCCACGCTTTTCGAGAATCTCCTTTTGATCCTCAGACAACGCGGCCGAAACACGAGCACGATCCCACTGAAACTCTTCGGACTTGCCGCTGGCGAAAAGCTGAATCTCCTTGCTGATCCGCACACTGCACCAGTCATGCCCGCACATGGCACAAAAATCCGTATCAACGTCCAGGTCTTCGTCGTGGTAGGCTCTTGCGGTATCCGGGTCAAAACTCAATTCGAAGTGCTTCTCCCAGTTCAGAGCGGCGCGAGCCTGAGTCAATTCGTCGTCCCGATCCCTCGTCCCTGGGATTCCCAGAGCAACGTCTGCTGCATGAGCCGCAATCTTGTAGGCAATACACCCCTGCTTGACGTCATCCTTTTTGGGCAGCCCAAGGTGCTCCTTGGGTGTCACATAACACAGCATGCTGGCACCGTGCCACGCGGCATTCGTCGCACCAATACAACTGGTAATATGGTCGTAGCCCGGAAAGATGTCTGTTACAAGCGGCCCCAATACGTAGAAGGGTGCACCGTGACACAGCGTCCGCTGTACCTTCATATTGAATTCCACCTGGTCAAGCGGCACATGCCCGGGCCCCTCGATCATGACCTGAACACCCTTCCGCCAGGCACGCTCCGTCAACTCACCTAAAGTCGACAATTCCGCCAGCTGAGCCAGATCCGTTGCATCAGCCAGACCGCCCGGACGTAACCCGTCACCGATGGAAAATGTCACATCGTGCTCACGCATGACATCGCAGATCTGCTCCCACCCCGTATACATCAGATTTTGGCGGTCGTGCTCAATCATCCATTTCGCAAGCAGTGATCCGCCACGACTGACAATGCCGATCAGGCGATCCTTCACGTATGGCAGGTGCTCCTGCAGAACTCCGGCGTGAATCGTAAAATAGTCGACACCCTGAGCCGCCTGATGCTCGAGACTGGCAAGAACTGTTTCCAGATCAAGATCCTCGATTCGCTTGCCTATGATCATCGAGTAAATCGGTACCGTTCCGATTGGCACGGTACTGTTCTGGATGATCGCCTCCCGACAGGCATCAAGGTCACCGCCGGTGGAAAGATCCATCACGGTGTCCGCTCCCCATCGTTCTGCCCACTGCAGTTTCTCGACTTCCTCATCAGTGCCGGAGGAAACCGGGGACGCTCCCATATTTGCATTGATCTTGGTCAGTGACGCGCGACCTATACACATCGGTTTCAGGTTGTACTGCAGGTGTGTTCGGTTGGCCGGAATCACCATGCGACCTGCAGCAACTTCATCACGGATCTGCTCCGCAGTCAGGTGCGGTTCAACCTCAGCAACTCGCTGCATTTCAGGAGTCGTAATCCCCATTCGCGCCGACTCAAGCTGAGTCACCGGTACAAAACCCGCCGGCGGCTGCCATGCTTCCGCGCACTCGTAGGAATCTTCAAACCCAGGTTTCAGCGTCCAGTCCTCCGGCATGAAGTCCCATGCCGTGCGGTCTGACGGTTCAGGCATCCCGGGGGTATCGGGGGAAGAGAAGGTTCTGGCACCGGCTCGTCCAGGCTGGATCTGTGCCGCCCTGGCAAAACTGCCGGGAGTTGTCCCCAGATGGCGACTGCTGGGATCTGAAGCCTCAACGGTTGGAAGAAAACCTGCTACGCGTTCTGCATGATTCATCGACATTTCCCTGCCAGTTCAGTTCACGAGGTCAGCCGTCGCTTACGAACGCAGCAACCGTGCTGGTGCTCGCAAAACAGAAACACTGACCATTCCGGTGTTGGGGTGCTGTTTTAAGTGCTGGGAGAATAGACCGTTCATCCCGCCACGGGTACAACCGACAGTCGACAGCCGACCGCCGGATGATTCGCTTCAACAGGACAGCCCTCCAGCAGGGTCCGCCCGCAGGTATCGTAGTCGGTTGATCCGATCCTTACACTCTCTCGCCCTTGCATCACTGCGACGGATTGGAGAATTCCAGGCGACGGTACTCCAAATCCGGGCTGCAGCAGCCGGGATCGATCCCAAAAAACGCCCCGCCCAGCGATTGCTGGATCTGTCAGTGGAAGCTGTCTGTGCTAATATTGCCTGTCGTCAGGAACTACAGTCTGCGAGATGGACCGCAATACGACTGAAAACTGCAGAATTTTTTGCTGCTGTCAGTTCCGTCACGTCTGCTGCCCCCCCGGAATTACCCATGTCTGCGGAACACCAGCCGTTCTCTCCTGCCTACCAGCGTCTGTTGGCCTGGCTCATGGACAGAATCGACTACGAACGGGTGCGGCCTGACGGCAACAGTCCGTTTCGACTCGAGCGAATGCAGTCCCTGCTGGACCTTGTGGGCAGCCCGCAAAAAACGATTCCCGCTGTGCATCTGGCAGGAACCAAGGGGAAAGGAAGCACCGCGGCCTTCCTCGAATCCATTCTGCGCGACTCAGGCCTGCGCACCGGACTGTTCACCTCCCCACATATCTCCCGCGTCGAGGAGCGGATGCGAATCAATGGCAAGCTGCCGTCTGAAGAACAGATTGTGAGTCTGGCCAACAGGCTGCAATCCTGTCTCGCTGCCGATCAAGCAGGTCCAAATGAATCGCCTCCAACCTTCTTTGAAATCATCACACTGCTGGCCTGGATGCTGTTTGCTGAAGAACAGGTTGATGTGGTTGTGCTGGAGACGGGCCTGGGGGGGCGTCTTGACTGTACCAATGTCTGCCAACCACTCGTCACACTGATTACCACCATCGGTCTGGACCACACCCATATTCTTGGCAACACACTGGATCGCATCGCCTTCGAAAAAGCGGGGATCATCAAGAATGGTATCCCGGTCATTCATGGTCCGGTCGCTCCCATTGCCAGGCAGGTCATTGCAGATCGTGCCACAGAACTGGGCTGTCAACGGTTTGAACTTGGGCGTGACCTGCAGTGCACAATTCGACGTCAAATGCAGCCCGGCAGTTCAGATGCCGCAGGACTGGAATTCAACCTCGTCACCCCCACAACCAGTTACACGGACCTGCACATTCCCCTGCTTGGCAATCACCAGGCTCGCAACGCTTCACTGGCGGTGATGGCAGCCCAACTGCTTCAGCAGGCAGACCACTTCCCCGGGATCACCGCACAGACAATTGCACACGGGCTGGCGGCAACCCTTTGGCCCCTTCGATTTGAACAGGTTGGCACTCAGCCCGAAATCGTACTCGACGCAGCCCATAACCCTGACTCACTCGCAGCAGTGGCTTCAACCCTCTCACAGTCGGTGTGGGATCAGGCGGCGCGCACACTTGTTTTTGCGGCTTCCTCAGACAAAGACGCGGCTGCGATGCTGCGTCAAATTCTGCCGCATTGCGGCAACCTGATTCTGACAAGGTTTCGTACCAATCCGCGCAGTATTCCCCCGACTGAACTTCAGGCGACACTTGCAAAAACATCACCAGACCTTCTGGCCGATCGCAAGACATTCATCACAGATACTCCCCAGGAAGCCCTTCAGCTGGCCCAGAGCATGACACCACCGGCCGGCGTAATCACTGTCACCGGCTCTGCGTTTCTCGCTGCGGAAGCGAGAGAACTGATGGCCGCCAGCACCGGAAAACTGCAATCTTTTGCCCGTAGCTGACTTTTGCTGCGAACGCCGCTAGCATGCGCTGCTGCCGGACACAAATCATACGTCCCGGTTGGCCGCTGCCCGAAACAGCCTTGCCCCGCATCGCTTTTCAGACAGCCCACCCGCTTCATACCATCTCACAGGAGACAGGAATGTCACGTCCGTTTTGGCTGGGTCTCGCCGGAGGCCTGCTGGTGGCCTCTGCATTTTCTCAGGTCACATTTTCATCCTCGGCTCAAGCATCCGCCGAGGAAAAGGCTGAAGCCTCAATGCTCTATGAACTCCGTACGTACTACACGCCGGAAGGAAAACTTGATGCCCTGCATGCACGGTTCCGCGACCACACCATGAAACTGTTCGAAAAGCACGGCATCAAGAACATCATGTACTGGACGCCCGCTGACAAGCCGAACACGCTGATCTACGTCATCGCACATCAAGACATGGACGCCGCTAAAGCCTCATGGCAGGCGTTCCGCGAAGACCCCGAATGGAAACGTGTCGCCGAAGAATCACAGCGTGATGGCCGATTGGTCCAAAAGGTTGAGTCGGTCTACATGAACCTGACCGACTACTCCCCAAAACCCTGATTGACAGGCCCGCGATAAGACCTGAACCGCAAAACGGTTCAGGTCTTTTGCGACTCGGGCAGTGGAAATCCCCTATTCCCCGCCGCCAGCTTCCTTCATATCCAGCTGCTTCATCTTACGATACAGATTTGCCCGATACACGTTCAGCAGTTTGGCAGCCTCCGTCACATTGTTTTCAGTCTGCCGAATTGCCCGCCTGATGAATTTTCGCTGGAACTCTCTGGTCGCACCGTCCAGCCCCATCTCCAGAGACAATTGCTGTTGTTCCGGATCCGGACTCAAACTGAACGCCAAGTCATCCACTTCCACACGATCACCTTGCGTCAGAAATGCGAGCCTCTCCATCAGATTTCGCAGTTCGCGAATGTTGCCAGGCCATGGATGCCCCTGCAGTCGTCGCCTGGCATCCTGAGACAGTTGCAGTCGAGGCCGGCGAGCCTGCTCCGAAAATTGCTTGAGAAAATACTCCGACAAAGGCAGGATATCTTCCGGACGCTCTCGCAGCGGAGGCAATTTCACAGTCACGACACCGAGACGATAATACAGGTCTTCCCGAAACCTCCGTTCACGAACAGCTTCCATCAAATTGGCGTTGGTCGCTGCAACAACACGCACGTTCACCGGGATCTGCTCTGTACCACCGACACGAGTGATCATGCGCTGCTCCAGTACTCGCAGCAGCTTGGCCTGCCCGCCCGGACTCATATCACCGATTTCGTCCAGAAACAGCGTGCCGCCGTCCGCCAGTTCAAACCTGCCCGGACGCATGTCACGCGCATCCGTAAATGCACCTCGCTCATGACCAAACAGCTCGCTCTCCAGCAGATTCTCATTCAGGGCAGCACAGTTGACTGCAACGAACGGGCTGTCTGCCCGACTGCCTCCAAAATGCAGCGACTGAGCGACCACTTCCTTGCCCGTTCCACTTTCCCCCAGAACCAGCACAGGCAGATCTGTTGAAGCAAGCCGGGCAACCGTGTCACGCAGCGTTCCAATCGCCGGACTGTCACCAACAATATTCACCCCCCGCCGAATCTGCTCGGCCAATTGCCCGTGACTGCGATTCAGACGATCTCTGTCTTCCAGATTTCGCAATGCGATGGCCGCCTGAGTGCCCAGCTGGATCAGGCATTCCACATCCGCTTCGGTGAATTCACCGCCATCCAGGCGATTGATCGCCTGAAAAGCACCGATCACCGCGCCATCGGCAGCTCGCAAAGGCACGCAGATCAGATTTCGAGTCTGGTAGCCACTCTGCCGATCGACCTCCTGATTGAAACGCGGGTCCGCATAAGCATCAGGAACCAGCACCGGGCGCCCCGTCTTCAGCGTTTCTCCCACAATCCCCTTCCCGGCTGGCAGTCGCAGTGATCCCCCCGGAACACCCAGTGCGGGATACCCCTCGATCTCGTCGCGGTCCCGGCGCCACAGAAAAATACTGCTACGGTCACAGCCCAGCAAATTTGTGACTTCCTCAGCAATGCGGTCCAGTAATGGCGTTGCGTCGTCCGCCGCTGATAATTCCGCCGCAATTTCCAGCGTCGATTCCAGACGGTCTGTCTGACGCTGCAACGATGCCTGATTCAGCACACATCGCAGGGTTGATGACAGCGTGCGGGCTGTGACGAGTCCGAAATCCAGCAAATCACCATCGGAGTGTCGACATTCGGCAACCAGCAGATCGGCAACCGGATGCCCCTCCGACAACGGGAAAACACAGTTGAAACGAGACTGCTCTCCCCGAGACAGGCCACCGGATCCCAACTCCAATGCCTGATCCCAAAATGCAATCGGGGCCTTGCTTCGAACCGAACGCCCCTGCTCGGACACAATGTCCCACTCAGCCCCCGGACGACGCTTGATCAAGCCGACCCACTGCAGCGACAACTCGGCGGAAATGTCAGCTAACGCCTGCCGACAATAGCTCTGCAGGGAATCGGTCGCGACTGATTCCTCAACCAACTTCCCGCTCAGTTGCAATAACGTTCCACTGCTGGTCCCAGGTGACAGTAATTCGACATCGCGCCATGACTTCCACTCCGTGCCTGCCACAGTCGTCCCCCTCGAATCCACCCTGCATCGTTGATTTGCCGGCAAAAATTCGCCGGCAGGCCACTTCAGCGGACTGTGTTACCGATTAGAAACACAGACCACACCCAAAGTGTCTCACTACCCAGATCAATACGCCCCGGCATCTTCGGCGGAGCGCCACCAAACGGAAACACTACGCGCCATCAGCTTGACCAAAGAATAACGGGCCCCAACGAATGGTCAAGAGGCCAAATCGCGAGAACGGTGGCGGCAAAATTCTTCGCTGTCACGCTGTGCCCGTTCCTCCGGAACACTGAGATCGCTTCCGTCCTTCATCATGTCCGAATCAGACGGCCACAGGGAGTTGAAAAACTCAGTGATCGAGCAATTGTGCGAGCACATCCTGAGTTTGGCTCAGGTCGGCAAACAGCAGATCGGGCTGATGTGGCCGTAACTGCTCAGCGTCATAGATTCCAGTGGCCACTGCTGCTACCGACGCACCAACAGCCCGCGCACAACGGATGTCAGCCGGTGTGTCACCAATCACCATCAACTCGGCACCGGTCAGTTCACGTTGAAGTTGCTCCGCAAGCTTTGTGCGAGCAAGTACCGCGAGGTCATCCCGATTGGCATGGAAATCTCCAAATGTGCCGTCAACAAAAAATCTGTCGAGTCCAAAATGGCGAATTTTGATCCATGCCCCGCGTTCATAGTTACCGGTCAGGAGTGTCAGATGCGTGTCGTCGCGTTCGGACAATGCCTGCAATAACTCTACAACACCGGGAAGTAAGCCTCCCTGCAAATGCTGCAGACTGTGCGGCAACCGCTGCAGGTAACCCTCCATGAACCGACGGCGATTCTCATCTGTCGGCTCAATGCCGTATCGGTCGAAGACGTCGTTTTCGATCCCGCGGTCCGTACGTCCTGCAGTCGGAATATTCTGAATCGGTGTCGGCACCTGGAACTCGACCGACAACGCCTCCTCCATTGCTTCCTGCCCCGCTCCCCCGGTTCGCAGCAAAGT
This sequence comes from Planctomycetota bacterium, assembly GCA_017859815.1. Taxonomy (GTDB): domain Bacteria; phylum Planctomycetota; class Planctomycetia; order Planctomycetales; family Planctomycetaceae; genus SXXK01. The sequence continues at coordinate 13,710 of JAFMMM010000073.1, forward strand.
ACCATCAATGTCAAACAACAGAATACGACTGACCATTGGAAGGTCTCCCTCGAGGCTCGGACAGGCCGCTTACCACTCGCCCAGCTCTTCCTGAATCTCAACCCATCTCTCTTCAGCCTCAGCCAATTCCTGCTTGACCGACTCCAGCTGCGTGTGCAGTTTCATTGCCTGATCCACATCAGCGGTGTTTCCCATCTCCGCTTCCAGCTGCTTGCGGGATTCATCGAGTTTGGCAATCGACTTTTCGAGATTTCGCAGCGACTTGCGAAGCTGGTGCTGATTCTTGCCACTCACGCTGGCAGAGGGAGCTGCGCCATCGCCTCTGCCCGCACCACCACTGGCGGAACGCTCTCGTTCACCGTCGTCAATTTCTTTGTTCACGTAGTAGAGATAGTCATCATAACTTCCCGAATACGTGCGCACTCGACCATCGCGAACTTCGATGACGCTGGTTGCGATCAGCCGTACGAAATGCCGATCGTGACTGGTAAACAGCACTGTACCCTTGTAATCCAGCAACGCGTGGGCCAGCGACTCGACCGTTTCCACGTCAAGGTGGTTACCCGGTTCGTCCAGCACCAGAATGTTGTATGTCCCCAGCATCAGTCCGGCCAAACACAATCGCGCTCGCTCCCCTCCGGAAAGAACCCCAATGCGTTTTTTTGTATGCCCTTCCCGAAACAGCAGTGATCCTGCCACCGCAAGGCATTCCTGAGTGGTCGTCCCGGGCTTTGACTGATACTCGAGATACTCCAGAACAGTCTTATCTTCCGGAAGCGACGTATAAACGTGTTGCGCATAGACCCCAATTTCACAGCCGTAGCCCCAGCGAAGTCCGCCCCGCACCGGCTTCAGTGAATTCACCAGTGAACGCAACAGCGTTGTTTTCCCCTGGCCGTTGTCACCCACAATCGCAGCCCGCTGCTGATGTTCGATTTCCAGATCGATTCCCTCAACAACCGCCTTGCTGTTGTAACCAATCGCCAGGTCTTCACAACGGAGACAGGGCCCCTGACGCGGCTGGTGAATCACTGGTGCTCGAACGTGAGCAGTGGGCAGATCTGCTTCAATCTCTTCCAGTGTTAAACGATCCAGCTGCTTTTGCTTGGACCGTGCCTGACTTGCTCCGGTCGGTTTCGCCCGATTGCGATCAATGAATCGCTGCAGCTGCTTCTGCTTCGCGGCCACCGCCGCATTGGTCCGCTCGGCCCGCTGTTGTTCCGCCTCAAGATGTTCGAGATAGCTGCCAATCTTTCCGGGATACATTGTCAACGCACCCCGGTTTAGCTCCAGAGTGTGACTGCATGTGGCGGTCAGAAATTCCCGATCGTGCGAGACAACCAGACAGGCTGCAGGAAAGTCGCGAAGAAAGTGCTCGAGAAGAATCTGTGTACGCAAATCCAGAAAGTTCGTCGGTTCGTCCAGCATCAACAGATTCGGATCGTGCAGCAGCAGCGCGGCCAGTTTCACACGTGTCTGCCAGCCACCGGACAGATCCTTCACTGGTCCATTCAGATAGTTCCCCTTCAGCTCAAATCGAGCAGCAATTTCTCCGCATTTCCAGTCTGCCTGGCAGCTGTCGCGCATCAGAAAATCCATCGCAGACTCCCCGTCCTGAAACGGGTCATGCTGACGCAGGTATCCCACACGAAGCGACGGAGAACGTGACACACTACCGCTGTCCAGCTCTTCATCACCCAGCAGAACTTTCAGCAATGTTGATTTGCCAGCTCCGTTACGGCCAACAAAGCCAACTTTTGCACCCTCATACAGAGAGACGCTGGCTTCATTAAGCAGCATCTGATCCCCGTAACTCTTCACACCGTCGGTTAACTGCAAAAGAACTGACATCTTCCTGCGGCTGCTTCTTTATCTCGCGGATTTGATCGAACACCCCATTTTTACCACACCCGTGGATTTCCTGTGCGAAGAGTAATCTCTGGCGGTATGACAGAGCAAAGTCAGCACGGCTCTTTCCGCAGCTTTCCCGGCTGACCTCGCCGTGAATTGCCCGGATCTTTATAATGACGCAACATTTGCACCGATCTTGACGGACACAACCAGGCCCGTGTTCTGTCGGCCAACTGAAAAACGGAATTTTCGGGATGACTCTCTGGCGTCTTCAAGCTGCTCTTCGAATCTGCACCATTGTCATGGCTCTGTTGATTCTTCCGGGCATATCAGCCGTCTCCGCTCAGGTGGCTGCAGATACAGGCACCGGCAATGATTCTGTCGCCGCGACAACTCAGGCCAACTTCTTCAGCGTACGTGAGTTTCTTGCCGCCGGAGGAATGATCGGTTTCGTAATTCTAATTCTCAGCTTTCTGATGCTGGCCCTGGTCATCGATGCCCTGCTGACAACACGCCGTGTACAGATCATTCCCCAGGGGCTGGCCGAAACGATTCACCGTCTGATCGGCGAACGGAAGCGAAAAGAAGCAATCGAGCAGTGCCGACAGACCCCCGGCTTTCTCTCGGCTGTGCTGGAGTCCGGCCTGAACGAAATGGTCTGCGGTGCCTGGCCGCCGATCGAAAAATCCATGGAAGATGCCGCTGCAGAACAGGGAGCACGATGCTCTCGTCGCGTTGAATACCTGGCAATCATCAGTACGCTCGCTCCCATGCTCGGCCTGATGGGTACCGTCTGGGGGATGATCGTGGCCTTCATGGAATTCGAACTGAAAGCCAATCCGCAAATCTCGGAACTGGCCCCGGGAATCTACAAAGCTCTGGTCACCACTCTGCTTGGACTTGGAGTGGCAATCCCGGCCACAGCAGCGCTGGCGTTTTTTCGCAGTCGCATCGAAGATTTAACCGCCGAAGCCACGCTGCTGGCTGATCGCGTATTTGCAGACCATCGCCGCGGCCTGCAGTCAGGAAGATTGACAGCACAGCCTCGAGAACATTCCCGATAAGAACCGGTCCGGCCTTTGCAGGCCGAACCGGTCTGAACTGTTCTCGAAGAACCACTTAGTGCACTCGCTGTCCGGGAACTGCCCCGCTGTCCGGAGACAGCAGGAAGACTTCTGTGCCGCCCGAACCACTGGCACAGACCATTCCCTGACTCAATCCAAACTTCATCTTACGAGGCTTCAAGTTGGCAACGCAGACAACCAGCCGGCCCACCAGAGTGGCCGGATCATAGGCTGCCTTAATGCCAGCGAAGACATTGCGTACCTCGCCGCCACCAAGCGACAGCGTGAGCTGCAGAAGTTTGTCAGCACCTTCAACATGACCGGCCTCGATGATGCGAGCGACCCGCAAGTCGACTTTAATGAAGTCCTCAATCGTGCATTCGTCGGCCAACGGTTCGTTCTGCAGAGCGTCGCCGCCGTCTTTCCACGTGTCAGCAGGATGAAACTCCGCAGCAGCAGACTCAGCACCTTCCGCGGCAACCTCCACGTGATCCCCCGCAGCAGGTTGAGCTGCTTCTGCCGCAGCCTGCTCAGCAACATTCTCTTCCCGGCTCTCTTCCACCATTCGATCCACCTGTTTCATTTCAAGTCGTTTCATCAGATGCTGAAATTCACTGACCGGAGTCCCCGTCAGTGGAGTGACAGCGTCATCCCAGCTGCTGATTGTGCAATTCAGCAGCTCTTCCATTTGCTGGCGGAGCTGAGGCAGCACCGGAGCCAGAAAAATGACAATCTGCCGAAACAGATTCAGAGTCACAGTACACACATCTCGCAACTCGCCAGCCCGTTCAGCGTCCTTGCGAATGACCCACGGCTGCTGCGTATCGACATAACGGTTCGCTTCGTCAGCAAGCAGCATGATCTCACGAATGGCCGCGTTGTAATTGCAGGATTCGAAAAAGTCCGCGATCTGCTCCGATCGACCGGCAGCCTGAGCGAACAA
>JAFMMM010000427.1 GCA_017859815.1 Planctomycetota bacterium
GATCCGCCTATGTCGCGAGGCTGGCAAAAAAAAAGCGGCGTCCCGCAAAGGACACCGCTTCATTCCTGTTCCTGATTCTGCCGCCAGCAGCTATTCACCAAAACCAGCCTCGAACAACCCGGTGACCGCTCCCGCTGCCGCTTCTGCATCCGCCCCCTGAACCTGAATGTCCAGCACAGCACCATGGGGAGCAGCAAGCAGCATCAGATCAAATGCAGATTTCGCACTGGCGGTCCGTCCCTCGAACGACAACTCAATGGAAGACGAGTATGCTGTCGCAAGACGCACCAGCTGTGAAATTGGGCTGAGGTGCAGCCCATTTTCTGTCATTACTGTGACCTGCCCCGAAACCATCTTTTCTCTCATTTACTTTCCACGTTCGATCGCCAACAGGCCGCGAATACTGCCAGCAGAGAGCAGTGGACTACTCTTCGGCACCGAAAACGACACGACACCACAGATCTGATCCCGCAACAACGCGTGTGTCAGACTGGGGCAGGTTGCTCTGAGTGCAGTTGGAACAGGGACGACACTCACTGGACGTCCCGCTGATGATGTCCCGCTGTCAGGCCTGATCCGAGTCATCGCCTTCGAGCAACAAGTCCCAGATGTCGCCAACAGTCTGTGATTGCTTCAGGAAGTTGCAGAAGTCACTGTTACGCAGGTGTCTGGAGATATTCTCGAGCCCACGCAGATGGTCTCCCGGACGATCCGAGGGAGATACCACGAGGAAGAAGATGTAGACGTCTTCCCCATCGAGGCTGTCGAATTCGACGCCACCTCGCGAAATCGCAACCGCCGCACGGATCTGGTCCACGACCGGGTGCTTTGTATGGGGTACCGCAACACCGTTTCCGATACCGGTCGATCCCAGTTCTTCACGCTTCAGAATTGCCGCCACAACGCTTTCTTCGTCACTGGCTGCAATTGCTCCCGTTGATCGCAGACTTGCCACCATCTCCCGAATGACATCTTCTTTCGTCGTTGCCGAAAGATCGGGGATGATGGATTCCTTCACTACAAATTCAGTCAGTTTCATGGGACCTCGCCCGCTCTCCAGAGACAACCAGTAAATGAAATACCGTACGAACGCCGTTCTGGCGTATTTGTTTGAGATTCAATTCTGAACACCAGGTTTTTTTGGCTCCGAGGGACTTTCGCGATGCAGATCGCCCGCGTTGTTCCTTTGGTGAGTCAATGATTCCGGCAGTTTCTTCGGTACCGGATCATCACGGTGAAAGCAGCTTCAAGCCGCGTTATCGCAAGACATGCGACCGCCACACCAGACCGGTTTCAGTTGACGCAGGGATTCCGAACTGCCCTGACGCTGAGTTTGCCCGCCGCAGAATGGTTCTGGCCGAAACATTTGACTCAAACATCCGCAGCGGAGCCGCGCTGACTAATCTTCAGTTCGCTCCTCAGCAGATCGCGTCGCCTCTGAGGTGGAGGTATTGTGACGATGATCGCGCTGTTTCTCTTTATACTTGTGAACCTGATGTTCCATTTTATGGAGTGCCCGATCGAAGGAAGCACGTGCATCTTCGCCTTCAACATGAGCCACAATCGTGTGGTATCCCTCAATCTCGACCAACAGCTCCACGTCAACGCGGTTCGACTGAAAATCGAATGTCACGTCAATTTCACTGACAGTATCAAGGAATCGAACAAGCTTCTCGGCTTTTTGCGTAACGTGTTCACGGACATCGTCGCGCACCGTGCCATGCCGACTGGTAATTGAAACCTGCATGACTGTGAACCTTCCTGTTGCTGAGATGGTTTACACTGCCCCTGAGCGGGACATCAGCTATTGACAAGAGACCGGAGACATCCGGGAACTTCAGAGACGGAGAAGTATCGGCCATCGACCTGAGTCGCGGCTACCCGGAGACCTTTAATCCGGAACAATACTAAGTTTCGTCAACGATCAATTGCTGATTCGCCAACAAAGTTCAGGTCTCCAGAAAGTGGAACCCTGAAGACCGAACAGCCGAACCTGATCATCAGCAGGAAGGCTGCAACAGTCTACTCAACTGTCCAGAAGTCGAAAACAAAAGGTTTTTCCAGTTTCCCACCCAGCATCTCCACAAATTCCTTGTGGGCCGGGTGGGGCAAATACGCATCTCGGGCTTCTTCTGACTCAAAAGTGACGATGTAGCCGTGCGTGAATCCCTCGGACAGACCCTCCGGACTATTGTTTGTCCCTCGTTCAAATGCGGTAATCCCGGGAATCTTGTGCTGCAACTCACTGAAAGCCTGATTGATGGAATCCAGATCAGCGGCAGAAATTCCTTCCACATACTTGAACAGGACCACATGTCTCAGCACTTTGTGAGCAGTTGGGCGAACTCCTGTTGCCTCCAGCATCCGAGCGGCGACAAAGCGATTTCCCGCATCATTCAGATGAACGGTATCTGACGTCAGAATCCCCTTCTCCGCATTCGCCGTGTTGTATTCGTTCAGATATGCCAGGAAGTGTTTCCTGAGGTCCAGCATGGGAGTTTCCGTCTCTGCCGCAACCTGACGACTGATTTCGCAGTAGCGATCCAGCAATTCGTCCAGCTGATTGCTGCCGTCGGTCTTTTCGCCAATCACGCTGGGAGTACACAGAATCACGCCCGCATCTTTTTCGCGACATCGGCTGATCAGGTTTTTCAGCCCCTGCTCATAGGCATCTGCCGGGGTGCCTCGGTCCCGGATGGAATGCCAGACGTCATTGATACCGATGTAGATGACAACCCAGTCGGGACTGTGGCTCAGCACATCGCGGTCGAGTCGCGCCTCCAGATCCGGCACGCGATGCCCGCCAATCCCGGCTCCGATCACTTCAATGCCGGAGTCCGGACGCACCTTGTTCAGTTCGGCAGTGAACAGAGTAATGTAGCCATTTTCACGAGCCCCAGCGGCGGTAATGGAGTCGCCCAGGAAGACAATTTTCTGGCCATTTTCCAGCTGGGCTGAAGAGGAGGAACAGACAACAGTCATTGCAATCATCAACAGAATGGGAAATTGAAATCCGGCAGACAGGACACGCAGTTTCGACATTGCTTCAGACGCCCTTGAGAGAATTCACGCGGTAAAGTGCACACCACTAATCAGGATTGAACTTCGGAACCGCTTCTGAAATACAGGAGGATCCGTTTTGACTCGGAGTGATCAGATTCAAGTCCGATCAGGCAGGAAAACTCCCACACCGCTCCTGCGCAGTCAACCGAAGGACCGAAGTCGGACGGTTTTTTTGCCATCTCTCACGATGTGGAGTTCATTTTGTGATCACGGGGCATCAATCTGAGTCGGGCGGATCAGAGGAATTGTCGTACACCTGCATCGGTCTGCGACGTAGACTGTTCAGGGCGTTCCCTTCGGCAATGACCCGCAGGGTGCGGCGATGAAATGGTCCGGCAGACGCCATTCTCGGTGCTCCCTGCCCCCGGCGCAATATTCGTCCCATCAGGAAAGTCAAATGATACGCAGATTCTGGGAGAACGTGCGCGGTGTTCTGGCCATCATTGGCCTGATCTGGTTGCTGTACTTCATCTCCAAGGGCATCAGCCTCGACGCGTTGGCATTGCAGCCCCGGTCACTGCCGGGACTGCGAGGTGTCCTGTTCATGCCTCTGGTACATCAGGATATGAACCAGATTCTCTCCAATACCGTGCCGCTTTCCGCGCTGCTGGTCATGTTGCGGCTCTCGGCAGGGTCTCTCTGGAGAACCGTCCTGCCGCTGACGATCTGCAGCGGGCTGCTGCTTTGGATGTTTGGGCGGTCGCAGTCTCACTGGGGATCCGGCATGCTGATCTACGCGCTGGCGGCCTGGCTGATTACCGCCGGGTTTCTGGAGCGTCGGCTCTTCTCAGTGCTGCCCGCTGTTCTGGTGGTCGTCTCTTTTGGCCCGCTGTTCTGGCAAATGTTCCCCACAGCAGGCTCTCATGTCGTCTGGGAAAGTCACCTGTTCGGTGCCGTGGCGGGCGTTGTCCTGGCACGATTGAAGTTTGGCCGGCGGAAGCCGGAGGCCAAAGACAACAATGTCTCCGCCATGCCGACAGAAACCGCCCCGCTTGATCCACTGCCGCCGGATTCCGCGACGGTCGAGACATCATCTCAGGCCCCGGAAAACAGTCCGAAGATGTCAAACGACAAGGCAGAGCCGACTGAGAAACCGACGTCCGACGAATAAAAGAAGCAGGTCCGGCCCCGAAACAACTGACCGGACTGCATTACAACATCAATTCATCAACGCTGGAGCATCCTGCGGGACCCGGTCAGGCCGCTCTCGCCGCCTGACGCTGGCCACATGTTTTGTCATAGCAGT
>JAFMMM010000428.1 GCA_017859815.1 Planctomycetota bacterium
CGGCAGCCTGGTACCGAACTCTTCCCCGTGGCAATGAATCGGAGCAGCAGAATCTCGAAACATGCCAGGGTCTCCGACCGGTGGAAACGGAAATCAACAGGCTGCAGCCCGGGAGTGCTTGAAATCAGATGCCACAGAGGAATTCCTCTGATAGACTTCCGGTAACCCACCTGATCATCTTTCCCGTTATCCGGCAGCAGGTTGCCCATGTTCGCCATTCCGGTCGCAGTCCAGAACCGAATTTTCCTGGCTCGTATCTGCCTCGCTCTTTTGGTAGTTCCGCCGGCTGCCAAGGCACAGGAAGCCGCTTCTGAGGCGACACCACAGTCTGCGATCGTCAGGCAGTTCCGATCACAGATCCAGCCCTTGCTGCAGCAGCACTGCGTCAGCTGCCACAACATCGATGACCTGACATCCGGTGTTCGTGTGGACCATCTTGATGGGACGCTGCCGGAAAGTCGTCTGCGGCTCTGGGAAGCCATTCAGCGCGAAGTTAGCCACGGCAACATGCCACCCGAAGAAGAAACTGCGTTGTCACAGCAGGAACTGCACCTGCTGACATCGTGGATGGACAGTGCCCTCGCGGACGCCAGATCACGCCCGGTTCCGAAGAATGGGCTGATCCGCAGACTGACGGTTGCCCAGTACCGCAACACTCTCCGCGACCTGCTGGGACTGCATGACAATCTGACGGATATTCTGCCCGCGGATGCAGTCTCACAGGATGGATTTGTCAACAACCACGAAACACTTCAGCTGTCACCACTGCTGGCTGAAGCCTGCCTGAACATTGCCGCAGAAGCCCTTGAACGCTGCCTCGTCAGCGAAACCGAACAACCGACGGTGCAGAATTTCCGCATGGACCTCGGACGACACATGAATCCCAACCCCTGCCCTGACAATCTGATCCTTGGGGCACTCAGCATGCTCCTGAACAACGATGATTTCGTCGTCACAGAACTGGCTCAAAAGAAGCCATTCGAATACACCCCGTTCATGATGCGGACGCAGTACCGCTTCATCGAAGGGTACCAGGGCAATGATACCGTTCGAGGTTGGCGCGAATACGACAGCATCTATCACTCGGTCTTCGCCTGCGTCCGCGGGACCGCTGGATACCCCAAAGGCGATCCGTGGAACACGGTCCCGACAGGACTGCTGCTGCGTCCTGCGATTCCCAGTGCCGAGTTGTTCCAGGTCGAGAGTACGTACGGCCCGAAAGCCAACTTCAAGATCTCACTGCGAGAACTGCCGGATACGGGCAACTTTCGAATTACGGTCAGGGCCGCTCGCTATGCCGACGCACTGCTGCTGGAAGCAAATGATCCTCCGCTGGTGAATCCACCCGAATCACAGCGATCGATCACGATTCACAACCCACAGCATGCGCACCAGATTTCGCTGCCCACAGGCGGCATTTACCAGGTCGATGTCTACCCGCAGCAGCCGGCTGCTTCCCAGGCAGCTCCGGACGCCAGTCGACTCGAAGAAAAGCTGGTCGCTCACTGGTCCTTCGACGACACCACCGCCGCCACCGATCGCCCGGAATCCCTGTCCGGGCAGCTGGCGGGGGATGCTCACTTCGTTCAGTCCCCCTTCGGCGGAGCGCTCTCGCTTGATGGCGACGCGGATGCCTTTGTTGTGCCGCGCGATCCATCCATGGCGATTGCAGAAGGGGACTTCACGGTGGCGGCCTGGATTCACCCGCGTGAGCTGCGTCAGTCCGGTATTTTTTGTCTCGGCAAGTACAGCTGGACTCATGGCTGGTATTTCGACATGCCCAATAACCAGGGTGTCCTGCGCATCGAAACCGCCGGACCGAATAATCAGTCCAACGGCACCGTCGCCAGTCGCCCGGGGACCATTCAGGCCAATCGCTGGCAGCATGTCGCGGCAATTGTCCGTCGCGGTGAAAATAACACGCGGCTGTTTGTCAACGGATATCAGGTGGCCAGTGGGACCATCGCCCCGAACGATCTGGACAACCCTGCCGTACAGCTGCACATCGGCAGAATTCAGGACGCACAGCAGTTCAAAGGCGAGATTGACGACGTCCGTTTCTATCGCCGCGCCCTGGACGAATCAGAGCTGCAGGCACTGCTGGAGAATGGTCGGCAGTTCGTCACTCCTCCACCTCCGGAAAAACCGCAGCGGCTGCAGTTGCTGGCAGGACAGGATCAGACCGGCCGTCGGGAATTTCCGGGGACGCTGCACGGCCCGGCTTTTGCTGCCCTGCGGCTTCACCCCGGTCCTCTCACCATTGAGGCCGCCTATGACGGACAGACTCCACTGGATCGCGTGGTTCTGACTCTTCTGAATCCGGACGACGCCATGGCCCGGCGATTCGCGACCTTTGAAAATCGTAAACCGCAGCTCGGTGTTCACCTCGGACTGCGACGTGACTGTGGCAGCACCCTGACTCAGGTTGGCAAAACGCAGGCGGTCGAAAACGGCGAACTGCAATCCTTCATCTTTGAGGGAGCCATCAGCAACTTCCCCAGTCCAGACGTCGAAAAGGACAACGTCAACTATCTGGCAGGAATTCGGGAAATCGGTGTCCGCAGCGAATTCACCGATGGTCGCGATATGCCTCGCCTGCTGATCCGCTCCGTCGAATTTGAAGGACCGTTTTACGAGACCTGGCCGCCTCAGACACATCAGCGAATCTTCATCGAATCAACACTGCCACCGGACTCCCCGCAATATGCGGATCTCGTGATCTCCACCTTTGCTCAGCGAGCCTGGCGGCGACCACTGACTCCGCCGGAACAACAGCGGCTGCTGGCTGTCTTCAACGACTCACGGTCCGCCGGGGCGTCGTTCCATCAGTCGGTACGCGACGCCCTGCTGGTGATCCTCACATCACCACAGTTCCTGATGCTGATTGAAAACAGTGCCGGGCCGGAACCGGAACCGCTGAATCAGTACGAACTGGCATCCAAACTCTCTTACTTCCTTTGGAATGCACCGCCGGATCAGCAACTTCTGGACGCCGCTGCCAACGGGCGTCTGTATCACGAACTTGATCAGCATACGGATCGTCTGATTGACGACTCGCGGTTTGCGCAGTTCACCCACGAATTCGTGCCGCAGTGGCTGAGCCTTGACAAGCTGGCCGTACTGGAGCCGGACCGCGGAAAATTTCCCGCACTCACCCGGGATGTCAAGCTGCAATTGGGCCTCGAACCAATTCACTTCGTCAGCTATCTGATGCGGGAGAATCGTCCGCTGAGCGAATTGATCGCCTCCGACTATATCGTGGCCAACGAAGTCGTTGCCTCCTACTACGATCTCGGCGGTCGGACAGAGCAGGGATTTGAGTTTGTCCGGATTCCTCACGACCGCGAAGACCTTGGTGGCTTGCTCAGCCATGCCGGAATCCTCGCGGGACTGTCTGACGGCCGACAACCGAATCCGATAAAGCGAGGAGCATGGATGGCTCGAAAAATCATTGCGGAGCCGCCCGCGCCGCCGCCACCCAACGTACCGCAACTGGAAGAGGACAACAAAAATCTGTCGCTGCGTGAACGACTGGAACAGCATCGCAACCAACCTGGCTGCGTGAAATGCCATGCCGGCATCGATCCGTGGGGCCTGCCGTTCGAACAGTACGATGCAGCGGGAAGATTTCGCCGGGAATCAGTGGCCGCTGATTCCACCCTGCCCGATGAAACCGAGGTTTCCGGAGTCGCACAGCTCAAACAATATCTGGCAGAAGATCGCCTCGATCAGGTCGCCTTTGGCATGTTGAAGCACCTGTCAATCTACGCTGGCGGACGCAGTCTGACCTGGAAGGAGATTGAGTTACTCCGGCAGCAGGGTGTAGCATTACGAGATGGTGGATATCGTCTGCGTGATCTGATTCACTTCGTAATTCACAGCTCGATTTTTCTGGAGAAGTAGCCATGGCAGCATTCAGACTCAACCGCCGAGCAGTTCTTCGAGGCACTGCCGGGGCAACCCTCGCGCTGCCAGTGCTGGATGCCATGGGTGAAGAAGTGACACGCACGGCACCTCGCCGATTCTGTGCACTGTATACAGCAAATGGAATGTCGCTTCCGAATGCACAGCATGACATGCAGGAATGGAGTTGGTTCCCGAGCCAGGAAAAAGACGGCCGGTTTGTTCTCGGCAAATCCACAGAACCGCTCGCTGACTTTCAGGATCACCTGACATTCTTCGGCGGCATGCATCATCCCAGCGGCCCCAAGGCTGACCCGCACGTCTGCTCAGACATGTGGCTCACCGGCGCCCCCCTGCATAATCCCACACCGGGCACATACAATTCCGTG
>JAFMMM010000429.1 GCA_017859815.1 Planctomycetota bacterium
CTTATGCACCGGAGAAGGATGAGTACGAGGTTGAGTACCCCGAGCCTTACGCACCAGAGAAGGATGAGTACCACATCCAGCCGTATCCATACCCACCAGCCGACGAGTACGTTCCGCAGCCGAAGAAGGGTCAACGGAATCGTTATCGGAAGGATGCGAAGGACTACGACGACGACTACGACGATGACGGATACAAGTCATACAGCTACAAGTCGAAGGGACGTGGCTACGACAAGGATGACGACGACTACGACGATGACGGATACAAGTCATACAGCTACAAGTCGAAGAGACGTGGCTACGACAAGGATGACGACGACTACGACGATGACGGACACAAGTCATACAGCTACAAGTCGAAGAGACGTGGCTACGACAAGGATGACGATGACTACGACGATGACGGATACAAGTCATACAGCTACAAGTCGAAGGGACGTGGCTACGACAAGGATGACGATGACGACCGCAAGTCTTATGGATATTCGGGCAATTTCAGGAAGCGATATTCCATGAGGTACGATGATTGACGGAGGGTAGTCGCCCGCAGTTGCCAGCTGTGAAGCTGTCCAGTTGCGATGCTGAAGGGCATGCTTTGGGTGTGCCAGGCTGGCGATCATTGTGATTGGGGGAGCTCGTCTGATTCGGACGAGCTCCCTTTTTTTGTGCAATCGCGGGGCTTTGATTCAACAAAAACCGGTGTAGAGAATCCTGCTGGCTACGCAAACAGAATTCGTTAGCTTATTCTCGCCGCAGTCTGGCGGAGAATTGTTGACGTGTTGCTAACGCAGGTAGGGGCGTCCGATGAAGATCGTGGGTGTTGATGTCTGGCCGTTGACAGGTGGCACTGTAGATGGTGGCTGGCCGCAGGGGCATGAGCCACAGGAGGATCTTCATACGTTGGTTTCCGTCCGAACGGACAGCGGGCTGACCGGGTGGGGCAGTTGTTTTACATCCGGCAGTCTGATTGCAGGCTCAATTCAGCTGTTATGGCCGTTACTGAAAGGACAGCCTGGCAATGAGCCGGAGCGGGTTAGTGAGATGTTGCACCAATCAACATTTTGGCAGGGTCGCGGCGGGGCGGTCACTCACGCTGTCAGCGGCCTGGATATTGCCTTGTGGGATCTGATGGGTCAGGCATGTGGGCAGTCGGTCTCGCGTCTGCTTGGAGGAAATTACCGCGATCGCATTCGCCCATACGGTTCAATTCTGTTTGATGAACCGGACCTGCTTGCTTCTCGGCTGGAGGTTGTTGTTTCGCAGGGGTTTAGATCCATCAAGATGGGTTGGCGACCGTTTGGTCGTCGTGATGGCAAGTTTGACGAGCTGTTGATACGAACTGCCCGCGAGACGGTCGGGGCGGACGTGGAGTTGATGGTGGATGCGGGCGGAAGCGAGCAGTTCTGGCCACATGGCCCGCAGTGGGCGAAAGAGACCGCTCGGATGCTGGCGGAATATGGAATTGTCTGGTTTGAGGAAGCACTGCCTCCGGATGACATCGACGGGTTTGTGGAGCTGACACGTTCTTCACCTGTAGCGATTTCGGGTGGTGAAGTTTTGACCCGGCGACAAGCTTTTCAGCCGTGGATCCAGCGCCGGGCTGTTGACATTATTCAACCGGACGTCACCAAGTGTGGTGGTTTAAGTGAGTTTCGACGCATTGCCTGGATGGCACAGGACCATAACGTGCAGGTGGTACCGCATGGCTGGAATACGGCAGTGGGGCTTGCTGCCGATCTGCAGATCTCCGCGTTTCTTCCGTCGGCTCGCTATGTGGAGTATTTGACGCCCTGTGCATACATTGAGCAATTGACCGCAGAGCCGTTCGTCGTGGATTCCGAAGGCTTCCTTCAGATCCCGGATTTGCCAGGCCTTGGTATTACGGTGGACCCTGATCGTTTGAAACAGTTCTGTCGTGAGCCGGTGCAATTCTCGTGAGCTGGACTTGCGCATTTCGCTGTGTTGCGAAGATTTGTTTCTGAAGAATTGAGATTGTTCATGCTGAGATTATTGCTCAGAAGTTTGTTGTGGTACCGCCGCACTCATTTGCTGGTATTGATTGCAGTCGTGGTCTCTACAGCGGTCATTGCTGGTTCACTAATCACCGGTGACTCCATTCGTGGTAGTCTGCGGCAGATGACTCTCAGTCGACTTGGCCGTGTTTCGCACATTCTGCATTCACCGCGATTTGTGCGGCAGCAACTGGCGGAGGACCTGCGGCAGGCGGTTGCATCGCGGGCTGGTGAAGTGCAGATCTCACCGGCATTGATTTTGACTGCAGGGCTTCAGCAGGAAGCCGAGCCGGGGGTGTTGCGTCGAGCCTCAGGAGTGCAGCTGTCGGGGCTGGACAATTCCGGGTGGTCATTGTTGCAAACCGGAGCAGCCGTCGCTCCGGTCAACGACGAAATCGTGCTCGGTTATCGCACAGCAGAGGCGTTGCAGGCTGCAGTCGGAGATGAAGTCTCGGTTTGGGTCGAGTTACCGGCATCAATTCCGCGGGACAGTCTGATGGGTGAGCGGGAAGAAGTCTCGCTGGAGATTGTGTTTACGGTTTCAGCAGTGCTTGACGAGCAGACGGGCGCGTCCAGGTTTTCGCTGCAGGTGTCTCAACAACTTCCCAACAATGCGTTTGTCTCGCTGCAAACACTGCAGGAGCGGCTGGGGCTGGAAGAGCGACCGGTTTCGCGTCGAAACCCGGTAGCTGCTGCGGCGCGTGTGAACACGTTGCTGATGGGCGTTCCAGGTGCCGACGACGAGGCAGTGGGGCAAACGGACGAAATGCTGTCTGTGGATCTGCAACAAGCTTTGCAGAAGTCGATTTCGTTGACGGATCTGGGAATGCGGATTCGGCGGATTGAGGAGCGCGGATACTTGTCCGTGGAATCTGACAGTATGATTCTGGAAGATCAGCCGGTGGAGGCCGTGATGCAGGCTGCTCGCGATCTCGGCATGCTGGCATCACCTGTCGTTGTGTATTTGATCAATGAGTTTTCTGCGGCGGAACGAACATCTGTTGACGAGCGTTATTCGATGTACTCGCTGGCCGCCGGTGCAGATCTTCAGCTTCCCCCGCCGCTGGGGCCGTTCACCCCTGAATCCGGCGACATTACTCAACTGGGTAACGAAGGCATCGTTCTTTCCAGCTGGCTTGCTGAAGATTTGCAGGTGAAGGTTGGTGACGCTATCGATGCGAGGTGGCACGAGGTCGGCAGTTACGGAGAGTTACCGGAGCTTACACGCAGGTTTACGGTGCGCGCAGTTCTTCCCGCCACGCAGTCCGTCTCACTGGACCGAGACCTGACCCCGTTTGTGGATGGGGTGACCAATGTCGATGGTTTTGACGACTGGGACCAGCCGTTTCCTATGGAAATGGATCGAATCACCTCTCGTGATGATGACTGGTGGGAGGCTCATCGGGCGACACCTCGAGCCTTTGTTTCTCCGGAAACTGCCGCTGAACTTTGGGACAGCCGCTTCGGGCGGTATACGTCCGTGCGAATTGGTTCAGCGGGAGTTGCGCTGCAGGCAGATGCCCTGGAAACTCTTGAAGAACGGATTCTCGCATCTGTGCCGCCACTGCTGCCGCTGCCGGAACTGAATCTGCAGATCCGTCCCGTTCGGTCGGAAGGCCTGCGTGCTGCCGTGGGGGCAAACAATTTTGGCGGCTTGTTCATTGGGTTCAGTTTCTTCCTGATCGTCTCGGCCATCCTGCTGGCATCACTGATGTTTCAGCTGGGTTTGCAACAGCGAGTGGCTCAGGCTGGCCTGCTGGAGGCAATCGGTTTCACGCATACGGCAGCTCGTCGCCCCATGGCACAGGAAGGTCTGATCATTGCAGCGCTGGGCGGTGGTCTGGGCCTGTGGCCGGGGGTGAAGTTTGCTGAGCTGATGATCTACGGGCTGACGACGTGGTGGAAGGGGGCGACTGGTACACAGTTTCTGCTGTTGGACGTCCGTGCGGAGTCATTGCTGATCGCGTTTCTGATCGTTTTTGTGATCAGCGGCTGGGTGATTCTCCGGGCAGTCCGCCAGACGACTCAAGGGGCTCCACGTGCATTGTTGCAGGGAGCGGCAGCGGCTGAATGTGAGATGGGGCAGGCACCAGTCGGGAAGCGTTCGCGAATGCTGTTGTTACTGACGCTGATCATCGGCATGGCTCTTCCTCCAGCTGTCCTGTCGGGGATTGTCCCGTCCGGGGAGGCATTTGGCGGTCTGTCATGGCAGGTTGTGTGTTTCTTTTTGGCGGGGTTCTCGTGGCTGGCAGCATTTCTGTTGTTACTGCG
>JAFMMM010000074.1 GCA_017859815.1 Planctomycetota bacterium
CAGTAGCGGCCTGTGGACAGCCTGCCTGCACAATGACGAGTTCTTCCGTCACGACGGGGGAACAGGCGACCCCGTATTCCGCCGGTCGGCCGCCCAGAGATCCGGGAACGTTGACCGTCCAGTTCAGTTTTCCGGTCTCGAAATCCAGCTGTGCCAGTACACCTTCACCGGTATAGACGTGGACCAGTCCTGCGGCGATGGTTGGCGTTGCACGTGGACCATTTCCCATCGCATTTTGGAATGCTGGTGCGACTGCAGTCTGCCACTTTGGAGTTCCCTGGCTGACATCGAAGGCTGCCACGTACTGACTTGTTCCATCCTGGAACAGCGTCACCGCAAGTCCTTCACTTACAGCCACTGATGACATGCCCACACCCAGCGGTTGCTTCCACAGCAATTCAGGACCAGCCGCCGGAAATTCGGAGATCAGTCCTGTTTCGGAGCAGATTCCGTTTCGCCCGGAGCCGAGGAACTGGGGCCAGTCCTCCGCCTCGGCCGTGCGGCAGAATGTGGCACAGACTGTCAGGATCACTGCTGTTACTGTGATGTCTCTGTAGTTACGTGCCATGATGTTATCCTCTGGCTTTTTCCTGAATCGCTCGACGAGCCCGAACAGGCGACGAACCATCCAAATTGGGGGCGTCGGAGACTGATACGGTTGCTCTCACGTCGAGTTCGGTGAATTCACAAATTTAAGCCTAGCTGATATGAAACAGACTGAAAAGGGCGACGCGCTGCCGCCGCAGTCTGTCGAGATGGCGCGGCAGCCTGGAAACAGCACCGTTGGTTGAAAGAACTGACTGACGGCAATTCTTCACGGGGAGTGATTTGATGTTGCGAAATCTGACAGTGATCCTTGCAGGAGTTGTGATCTGCAGTGGTACCATCCTGTCGGCTCAGGAAGGCAAACTTGTGTATCCAAAAACTCGCACGGTGAAGCAGGTGGACGACTTCCACGGTACAGCTGTGGCTGATCCCTATCGCTGGCTTGAGAACGATGTGCGGACCGACAAAGAGGTGGCCGACTGGGTCAGTGCACAGAACAAGGTGACGTTCTCGTATCTTGAGTCCATTCCCCAGCGAGAGACGATCCGCGAGCGAATGACGGAGCTGTGGAATTACGAGAAGATTGGGACTCCGTTTCGTCGTGGCGGCAGATACTACTACTTTCGCAATGACGGGCTGCAGAATCAAAGTGTTCTGTGGATGCAGGAGACTCTGGAATCTGAAGCAAGCGTTCTGCTCGATCCAAATTCATGGTCTGAAGACGGAACGGTCGCCCTGGCCGGTACAGCATTCAGCCCGGACGGACGATACCTTGCCTACGGTGTGCAGCAGGCCGGTTCGGACTGGCGGACCTGGAATGTGATGGAGATCTCCAGCGGACGCGTGCTGGATGACCAAATTGAGTGGGTGAAATTCAGTGGTGCGGAGTGGTCAGCGGATGGCGAAGGCTTCTTCTACGCGAGGTATCCTCAGCCTGATGACGACGCAGCTTTCCAGTCACTGAATGCCAACATGAAGGTGTACTACCATCGTGCCGGTACAGCACAACGGGATGATGTGCTGGTTTATGAGCGTCCCGACAATCCCGACTGGGGATTCCAGCTGGATGTTTCGGACGACGGACACTACCTGGTCATTACCGTCTGGCTGGGAACCGACGATCGCTATCGCATCGTGGTTAAGGACCTGCGGGAACCCTACGGCTTGCCGCGTGAGATCATCGCGAACTTTGACCACGAATATTCGTTCATCGAGAGTGATGGTGATGTGCTGTATTTCAAGACCAGTCTCGAAGCAGCAAATCGTCGAGTCATTGCCATCGACCTTGGGAATCCAGCGCAGGAGAACTGGAAAGAAATTATTCCGGAGTCAGAAAATGCACTGCGAAGCGTGGGGCTGGTCGGAAATCTGTTTGTGTGTGAGTATCTGAAAGACGCACGCACTCAGATTCGACTGTTTCAGACCGACGGCACCTTTGTTCGGGAGGTGGAGTTCCCGGGAATTGGCTCTGCTTCCGGTTTCTCCGGGAAACGCAGTGATACGGAGACCTTTTATTCGTTCAGCAGTTTCGCTCTGCCTGCGACGATCTATCGTTACAACATGATCACCGGTGAAAGTCGCGAATACCGCCGATCTGAGGTGAAGTTCAACCCGGATGACTATGAGACATCGCAGGTTTTCTATCCCAGTAAGGACGGCACAAGGATCCCGATGTTCCTGTGTCATCGGAAAGGACTGAAGCTTGACGGAACAAATCCAACATTGCTGTATGGGTATGGCGGTTTCAATATTCCCATCACGCCGTCATTCAGCGTCAGCCGACTGACATGGATGGAAATGGGTGGGGTCCTGGCCGTTGCCAATCTGCGTGGTGGCGGTGAATATGGTGAAGCGTGGCACAAAGCCGGAACAAAGAACCGGAAACAGAATGTCTTTGACGACTTCATCGCTGCCGCCGAATGGCTGATCGAGAAACGCTATACCGCATCAGAAAAACTTGCGATTCAGGGGCGCAGCAATGGCGGCCTGCTGGTTGGTGCCTGTTTAGCGCAACGTCCTGATCTTTACGGGGCCTGTCTGCCGGCGGTTGGAGTCATGGACATGCTGCGATTCCATCGATTTACCGCAGGCCGATTCTGGACCGACGATTATGGGTGTGCTGACAATCCTGAAGAGTTTGCCGCGCTGGTCAAATACTCGCCCTGCCATAATCTCAAGGAAGGTGTGACGTATCCGCCAACCCTTGTCACAACAGCTGACACTGACGACCGGGTTGTTCCCGGTCACAGTTTCAAGTTTGCGGCGAGGCTGCAGGCCTGCCATGGTGGTGAAGCCCCGGTGCTGATTCGTATCGAGACTTCGGCGGGCCATGGTGCAGGTAAGCCGACGGCAAAGATCATCGAAGAGGCAACGGATGAACTGGCCTTCGTGGCGCGTTCGCTGAAGATGAAATAGTCCAGCGCAGTTGCCGCGGCGGAACTACTGCGTTGGTATCAGTCGCCTAAGAACGGCAAAAGGCCGCCGGAGAATGCTCCGGCGGCCCTGGCCGTTCTTCGATTTATGCTTTTCGCATCGATGTTTCTGGAAGGACGTTTTCGTTCTTCCTAGTCGTCCAGCCCCCAGACACCATCCCAGCGGACAAAACCTTCCATGGCCTGATACTCGGCGAGGCCCAGTCTGTCGTAGCGTGCTGCGGTATCCGCGTTGCGATCTTCTGCTCGTTGCCAGAATTCACGGGAGTCTGATCCCGGAAACAGAGCACTGTCTTTCTGAGATTCGTGGCGGAAAATCGCCTCGCGTTTTTGGTTGACCTCTTTGGGACTGAGCGGCACAGCCATCTCAATCTGATGGATGGGCCACTCCTGCCACGCGCCGCGATACAGCCAGACTTCACACTCACGTCGCCAGTCATCGTCCTGACAGTGATCGTAGGCATGAAAGATCGCCTTCAGGCAAACACGATGTGTGCCGTGCGGATCGGTGAGATCACCGGCCGCGTAGATCTGGTGCGGCTGCACCTTGCGGAGAAGATCAACAATGATGCCAACGTCATCCTCACCGATGGGTTTCTTTTTTACGCCGCCCGTTTCGTAGAACGGCATGTTCAGAAAATGCAGGCGGTCGGCCGGAACGCCACAGATTCGAGCGCCGGACCGAGCCTCGCTTTGGCGAATCAGGCCTTTGATCTGCTGGACTTCCCGGATATCGACCTGGCCGGATTCTTTCTCGCGCAGGAACTGATGCACCTTTTCATAGAGCTGATCGATCTTTCCCGAATTCAGCTGGAAAGCTGAATTGAAGTCAGCGACGAACTCCATAAAACGCCGTGTGTCTTCATCAAAGACCGCAATATTTCCCGATGTCTGGTAGGCGATATGCACTTCATGATTCTGATCCGCCAGACGAATCAGGGTTCCGCCCATCGAGATCACATCGTCGTCGGGATGCGGTGAAAAGCAGATGACTCGTTTGGGAAAGATGTGGTCGAATGGCTGCGGGCGATCGCCCGGACGTTTCAGGTGTTTCGGTTTACCTCCGGGCCAGCCGACCAGCGTCGCCTGCAGATGGCGAAAGACCTTCAGGTTGATTTCGTAGGCAGACCCATATTCTGCAAGCAGGCTCTGCAGCCCTTCTTCGTTGTAGTCAGCGTCGGTCAGTTTGAGGACTGCTTTTCCACGTCGTTCAGACAGCCGGATGACCGCGCGTCGAATCAGTGCCTCGTCCCACAGAACGCCGGTCACCAGCCAGGGCGCGTCGTGTCGAGTCAGGTTTGAAGCAGCGGCAGAATCCAGCAGGAATGTGGTGTTGCTGTGATGCTGCAGGAATGTCGCCGGGACCGAAGCACAGATATCTCCTTCCACCGTGCGGCTGACGATCGAGGCTTTATTCTGACCAAAGGCAAGAATGATGATGCGTCGTGCCGCCATGATCGTGCCCACACCCATGGTGATGGCCCGTCGCGGGACGTTTTCGGTGCCAAAAAAATCTGCCGCAGCGTCGACCCGGGTGACGGAGTCGAGAGTGATCATTCGCGTGCTGCTGACGATATCACTGCCGGGCTCATTGAAGCCAATATGGCCTGTCCGTCCGATCCCCAGCAACTGCACGTCAATGCCGCCAGCCGCTTCGATTTTTTGTTCATAGTCGGCACAGAAAGCCGCCACGTTTTCGATGGGGAGCGTGCCATCAGGAATGTGCACATTCTGTTCCGGGATATCGATGTGATCGAACAGGTGTTCGTGCATGAAGCGGTAGTAGCTTTGCACGTCCTCCCGCTGCATCGGATAGTATTCGTCCAAATTGAATGTGATCACGTTGCTGAAGGAAAGCCCCTCTTCGCGATGCATTCGGACCAGTTCGGCATAAATTGCGGTTGGTGTTGAGCCGGTTGCCAGTCCGAGGACGCAGTGTGTACCGGCCGCCTGTCGCTCGCGGATCAAGTCGGCGATCTCCCTGGCCGCTGTTGACGATGCGGAGGCAGAGTTAGCAGCGACAGAACAGGGAATGCGTTCGATCACGGAAGATCGTGGCGGGACGGACATACAAGCGGTTCCTCGAGTAAACACAATCTGCAGCGGCTCTGCACAGCGGTCCTGCTGCCGAGCAGACAGCGGTCCTGCTGAGGCAGAGCATTGAGCCGCTCGTCAGCGAGCAGACTCAGTTCTCAATGGATCGTTTATCGTAGAACACGAACTTGACGAATTCAGCCAAACACGCTGAAAAGCGGCCGGATTTCACCAGCTTTCGAGAGGCTTTGACAACACCGTCTATTGTTCTTCCAGCTCAACATTCCAGTACGCCTCGCTGACAAAACGTGTCCAGCTTTCAATGCGTACGCCATGCGGTGCATAGAGCGGATTCCAGCGGGGCCGCGCCGGTTCTTTCAGAAGTGGCATGTGTGCCTGCTGAGGGGTGCGGTCAGCCTTTCGGGTATTGCAGGAAATACAGGCCAGTACACAGTTCTGCCACGTAGACTTACCGCCGTGCGAACGAGGAACAACGTGATCGATTGTCAGCTCTTCGCTGCCGGGCCGACAGCCGCAGTACTGACAGGTATGACCATCCCGGCGAAACACGTTCCGACGACTGAAAGCGACGACACGGGCCGGCATGCGGTCGTATCGGGTCAGCGTGATGACTTCCGGCACTCGCAGTTGCAGCCACTGGGTGCGAATGACAGGTTCTCCTGGCTCTGGCTCCAGCAGGGTCCAGTCTTCCCAGTCCATCGTCTGGAAGCTGGCAGGGTCGACAATTCGAGCGCCCCCGTTCCAGACTTTCACCAGAGCTCGGGATACTGTCGAAACGGCAACAGGTTGCCAGTTCCGATTCAGAACAAGTGCCGGACGTTCCAGGACCGAAGCCGTCACAACAATCCTCCATTCTTTCCGGATTGATACGTTCGTCCTTGCGGCTGCTGGGGGAATCCATCCAACAGCAACTGTCAGTTGAGCATAGATGGAACCGTAGTTCGAGGGCCAATGCAACGAGCAGAAATTCACAACTCATTCAAATTTTTGCCGTGAATTTCATTGTTTTGAACGTATCTCGAGTGGAGAGGAGCCGGGTGATACACAATTCAGTGCGGAATCCCGCGCCGGAAAAGACGCGGCCTGCAATCTGAGAATTGCAGAATGAGCCATGTCATTCGGGCTTTTTGCTGATAACCTCCCGAAGGTTGCAAGGGCGTCCGGATCGATTTTTCAGGTTCACGCCGACGGCTTCACGCGGAGCAGTGATCATTAAATCTGCAATTCCCAGGGTTTTCACAGCGACACAATCCGGCTCCTCACAAGGGGACGCTGCGGCAACTGTCGCGCGGCCGGATTTTGCAGCGGTCCCGAGCTATGGAAAACTGCAGCTGGCAACTCGCTACCTGCTCTCGCCACTTGCCGGATTTACCACGCTGCCGTTTCGTCGCATCGTTCGCCGTTTGGGCGGGGTTGGCCTGGCAACCACAGATCTGGTCAACGCGCGGGCGTTGCTGTCGCGCAACGAGAAAACCATGCAGATGGTGGAGACTCACCCTGAAGATCGACCGTTCGCGGTGCAGATCTTCGGTAGCGAGCCGTCCATCATGGCTGAGGCCGCTCAATTGCTGGTGGAACTCGGCGTCGACACGATCGACATCAACATGGGGTGCCCGGTGAATCGCATCGCTGGTGCCGGTGCCGGTGCCGGAATGATGTGCAACACCGACAGCACGCTCAATCTGGCCCGCACAGTCGTAGAAGCAGTGCCTGTTCCTGTGAGCGTGAAGATGCGACTGGGCTGGGACGCCAGCACGCTGACGGCGCCATTTTTCGCAGCAGAATTTGAGAAACTTGGGGTCGCTGCCGTAGCCATCCACGGCAGGACCAGAGAGCAGGGCTTCAGTGGCAGCGTGTGCCTTGACGGGATTCGCAGCGTGGTCGAAGCGGTGGAACGCATCCCGATCATTGGAAATGGCGATGTGCGGAGCGTCGCAGATGCGGCTGAGATGTTGCGGGTGACAAAGTGCCATGGTGTTTCGCTTGGTCGAGCCGCCCTGGCCAATCCGTGGATCTTTCGCCAGCTGCAGCAGTGGGAGCAGACTGGTTCGTGGACGCCGTCCGGCAGTTTTGACGAGCGTTTGCAACTGATGCTGGAGCAATACGGTTATCTTGAGTCACGGTTGGGTGCTCGGACTGCCATTGTCCAGTTTCGCAAAATGGCCCACTGGTATCTCAAAGGGATGCGTGTTCGAAAGCGACTCCGGGGACAGTTCCAGGAAGTCACAACGCGGCAGGAAATGGAATCGATGCTGAAGCAGATCCAGCAGGAGGGACCGGTCGACGGAAACCGGACCGGCGTGCTGACGGATGTTCAGGTTGCCGTGCCACGTGGCCCGGTCGACAAATGGTAGGCCCAACAATCACCCGGAGTGGGCGAAACGCCCAGTGAGAGCCCCGATGAATCTGGAAGCCGAAGCGGCCAGTCAGCCGTTCATAGAGCTGGATCGATTTCTTAAGTTCTGCCAGGTGGTGTCCTCCGGGGGGGAGGCCAAGCACTTGATTCGTTCCGGTGATGTCATGGTCAACGGTGCGATCGAAATGCGGCGTGGCCGCAAACTGCGTCATGGCGATGAAGTTGAGGTGGGTGGCGAGATTTTGATTGTCGAAATCAATGCGGATCCGGATGAGGATTCAGGTGGCGCTTGAACGGATGCGAACGGTCTTCGCCTCGCGGTCCTGTTCCAGCTGCAGGCGTACGTCGGCCAGCGCTTCAGCTTCGGCTTCGTCGTGTGTGATATGCAAAACTGTAACACCGGTTCTGCGGTTGACTGTTTTCAGCAGCTGCTGAGTTTCCAGCCGAGTTTCACGATCAAGGGCACTGATCGGTTCATCAAGCAGTAATGCTGCCGGTGTCGCCGCGAGGGCACGGGCCAAAGCCACTCGCTGAGCCTCGCCTCCGCTGAGTGCAACCGTACTGCGATCCAGCAGATGGTGAATCTGCAGCAGCCCCGCCAATTCCTCGACTTTCACTGCCCGCTCAGCTTTTGGAATTCTGCGGATCTTCAGCGCGAATTCGATATTGCTGCGAACAGACATGGTGGAAAACAACGCCAGATCCTGCGGCATATAGCCGAGGTTTCGTTCTCCGGGCGACCAGTTGGTGACATCCTGGTGATTGATCAGAACGGCTCCCGAGGAGATGCTGCGGAGCCCGCAGACAGCTTCCAGAATCGTCGTTTTTCCGATGCCGGTTCGCCCCATCAAAATTGCGTATTGACCGGTTTCAACTCGAAATGAGATGTCCTTCAGGAGGCAGTTCCCGGCCTGCATACTGAGCTTTGAGACTTCGATCATGATGTCAGATCTGCCCCCAGCCACCGCAGAATCAGCAGCACGACGACGGCCATGCCGACCATCAGCAGGGAGACGGCGACCGCGGCGTCAAGCTGTCCCACGCTGAGTTCGAGGAAGACTGTTGTGGACAGGACTTCCGTACGAAATCGAGTGGCTCCTGCGAATACCAGAATCGGACCGAATTCGCCCAGTGCGCGAGCCCAGGCGATGGTGCCGGCCGCAATCATGCCTCGTGATGCCTGTGGCAGGGCAATCTGCATGAACGCTCCCCCGCGACTGCAGCCAAGAGTCCGCGCAACATCCTCCGCTCGAGGATCGATTTGATCGAAGGTGACTTTCATCGTCCGAACCGCAAAGGCACAGGCCACCGCGAACTGGGCGAGAACGACAGCGGGCCAGCGGTATGTCACCGGGAAGCCCATCTCATTCCGCAGCCACTCATCCAGAATCCAGCCCTCGCGAGCATTCTTCATCCCTGCATCCGGCTCCGCGTCTGCACTGATCGAGGGCCCCGTAAACAGCGAGCTGAACGGAAACGGCTGGTGGAACAGGATCAGCAGGCTCAGTCCAAGAACCAGCGGAGGAAGTACGACGGGAATGTCCACCAGCGTGTCGACCAGCTGTCGACCGGGAAAGCGAAATCGGGACAGCAGATAACCCAGCGGTGTTGCAACCCACACGGACATGACAGCCGCTGCAGTGCAGGTGAACAGAGTGAGCCGAAAGGCTGAGCGGATTTCGGGTTTGCGGAGCGCCTCGAGAAACTCGTCCGCACTGGTGAAATTCAAATCAGCGATCAGCAGCAACAGAATCAGGATCACAAAACAGCTGGACAGTCCTCCCATCGTCAGGAAGAACATGACATCTGAGTAGCGCTGGAGTGGTTTGCGTTTCAGAGACCTGATTCCTTTACAGCAAAGGGCTGCAGTTGCCATCCGAATCCTTCCGCAGAAAAGATCTCCTGACTTTCCGCGGAGCAGATGCTGCGAAACAGGCGGTTGGCCAACTGCGGAAAGCGGGACTCTTCGGCGACTGCCCACGGTTGGGTGGCGGTGGAGCAGGGGATGCCCTGAATTTGGACCGCGTCCAGGAATTCTCCGGAACCGGCAGCGTTACTCAGATAGGCCACGGCCGCATCCAATGATCCGGTGCGAAGCTGATTGACCAGCATATCTCCCGTCGGTGTCTGCACGGTCACATTCGCCATGATCTCCGTTTTCATTCCGGATTCATCAAGCGTCTGCTGAGTCAGCCAGCCCATCGCACACTGCTTTTCATGGCCAATTCCAACACGCAGGTCTGGCTGTGCCAGATCCCGCAGAGATGCGAGTTGCCGCGGGTTTCCTTTGGGAACGAGAATCACCAGCTGATTGGTTGAGACGGTCATCGGGTCCGGGAACAGATGGCCAACCTGCGTCATGAACTCCACATCACAGGCAAAGTAAGCATCCGGATGCTGCCCCGCCTGCATTTGTGCCACAAGGATTCCGCACCCGTTGTAGGTTCGGGAAACCAGCACACCTTCACGCGTTTCAAACTGTTGAATCGTCTCTTCAATTGCGGGTCTGAGCATTGAGCCGGCATAAACCGTTAATTCGGGTGTGTCCTGCCAGGCATCGCCGGTCGATGTTTCAAAACCCTGTCGTCGATATTCCTCCAGCCCACGATCCTTCGCGCTGAGATATCTGGCGAAGTGCAGGGCAGCTGCAGGCTGTTCGCTGAATGAAGTCACTCCGACGGAGATTTGGGAACGCCCGGCGGCCAGTTCCGGCACCCGAATGGCTTCCAGATCGGGATATGGATAAAGCACAGCGTCGTACACAATGCCCGCATCTGCAGCCCCAACAAGCACATCGTTGGCGACATCGTTTACCGTCGTTCGGTAAGCCTCGGTGGAAGCATCAAGTTGGTCCCATTGCCCCGACTCGGTCAACAGTTTCCGAGTAACACGAGCCACGGCGGCAGCGTCGGGATTGGCCTGAACCACACGCAGGTCTTCGGCAAACAGATCATCCAGCGAATCGATTCCATGCGGATTTCCTTTGGCCACGACGATCACGCAGTTCATGGCTGCCAGAGGAAGGACTTCCTCGACCAATTCTTCGGCGGCAGCCAGTTCCAGAAAGCTGTCATCGGCCGGCAGATACAGATCACCGGTTCGAGCCACCTGTAACTGAGACAGCAAAGTTTGTGAGGGGCCGTACTGAATGCTGACTCGACGTCCTGTTTCCTGCTCGTAACGGGTCCTGATGGCTTCTACAACTGACCGATTACTGGCAGCGCAGTACATCATGATTTCGGTATCGGCAGCATCACTCGACGTTGGAAGCGTTGGGCGACCACCGTTGGGATTGTCAGAGCTGAGCAGCCAGAACATGGCCACGAGGGCGCCAAGGCTGGTCAACATCACGATGGGGGTACGGGACACCTGCAGATCCTTTCAGCGAACGAATCAGAGCAGTTTCGACGGTCAGACTATTCTTCTTCAAACAGGGATGGTTCTGAAGAAGTGGATTTGCGACGACTGCGGACGACCTTCCCTGTGTTCTTCAGCTTTCGTCCTGAAGCTGTGTCCGGTGCACTGGTCCGAGGATCCTCGGCGCCGGTCAGCTGATCGCCGGGACTGGTTGACTGCAGTCGTTGATTGCCCTGCAGAGAATAGTCTTCGGAAAGTTCGCAACCAAGCACGCGACGGTTGAGCTTCTTCGCGGTGACAAGTGTTGAGGCACTGCCACCAAACGGATCGAACACCAACTCGCCTTCATTGGAGCAGGCACGGATGATTCTTGCCAGTAACTGTTCCGGCATCTGGCATCCATGAAAGCCGGCGCGTTCGCGAAATGTTCCGGCAACCCGTGGAAAATACCACGTGTCCTCGTCGGGGTGGAATCCCTCCGGAAGATCCTGCGGACGCAGAATCCACGTGTCGTCCGGGAGACGTCCACGGCTGTTGGCGCGACGGTCCCCATAGACGAGTTGTCGTGCAGAAGGCACACGGATGTCGTCGTGGTTGAAGGTGAAGGCCTTTGGGTCCCTGACGAAATGGAACAGATGCGCGTGGGAACGAGTGAATTTGTACTTGCAGTTGACGCCAAACGTGTAGTACCAGATCACCCAGCTGCGACACTGGAATCCGATCTTCTGCGCCTCAATCTTTAACTCCGCCGCATACTCATCTCCGATGGCCAGCCAGAATGTTCCGGTAGGGACAAGCAGGCGGTGGACCTGCTGAATCCAGCGTTTTGACCAGTCGAGGTATTCCGAACTCTCCAGCTGGTCTTCATACTGATCGTAGTCGTAGCCGATGTTGAAGGGCGGATCGGCGAATGCAAGGTGTACGCAGCCATCAGGCAGAGACTGCATCGTTTCAATGCAGTCTCCCTGATGAATGCGACCGGTCACATCTTCAGGCAGCGGTGCCGCCTGAGTCAGAGGACTGGTGTCAATCGTTTTTGGCCTGGCCAAATTGGTGCCCCTTTCCAGCCCGAATTCCGCTGACAGGCATCAGGATGGCTCAATCACGATCAGCAGATCGCCGGTTTCCACACGATTTCCGGGCGATACCAGCACCTGACTGATCTTGCCATCAAGTTCGGCATTGATCGCGGTTTCCATTTTCATGGCTTCGAGACTGAGCAGTTTATCGCCACGATGCACGCGGTCGCCAACGCTGGCAATCACATTGACCACCATCCCAGGCATCGTACTGCCGATCTGTCCGGGAATGGCCGCATCGGCCTTCGGTCGCGAGGCTCCCGTGGATTCCGCAGAATTGTCGGTGACGGTGATTTCACGCGGCTGCCCGTTCAGTTCGAAGAAGACGGTCCGAGTACCGTCTGCATGCGCGTCGCTGACAGTTTGCAGGCGGATAATCAAAGTTTTTCCGGGTTCCAGATCGACGGCAATTTCTTCTCCGGCCTCGAGGCCAAAGAAGAAGTGCGGAGTGGGCAGAATGCTGACGTCGGAATATTTCTGCTGGTGCTGCGCAAATTCTTCGAAGACGCGTTCGTAAAGCAGCCAGGAAATGACTTCCCGACTTGTGGCTTCGCGACCAAGAATTTCGTTGACCCTGGTTTGAGCGGCACCCATGTCTGCCGGAGGCAGCGATTCGCCAGGCCGACCGGTGAATTCTTCATGATTCAACAGGATCCGCTGTTTCACTTCCTTCGGGAATCCGCCCGGTGGCTGGCCCATTCCACCGCCAACCAGGTCGATGACGCTGGCCGGAAATGCGATATCCCGATCCGGGTTCAGGACATCAGAGCAAGTCAGGTCATTGGCCAGCATAAAGAGGGCCATGTCCCCCACCGACTTACTGGTCGGGGTGACTTTGACGATGTCACCAAACAGCTGATTGACGTCCGCATACAGCTGGCAGACTTCCGGCCAGCGATCGGACAGCCCGAGTGCGCGTGCCTGCTCGAAGAGATTTGTGTACTGGCCACCTGGCATTTCATGACGATACAGGTCGGCTGTTGCAGCCAGTGCCACGCTTTCGAAGGGAGTGTAAAACTCGCGGACGCCGCGCCAGTATTCGGCAATGCGATCGAGGTCGCCGGAATGCAGTTCGGTGTCGCGTTCCTGGTGCCGGAAAGATTCGACCAGTGTGTTCAGATTCACCTGTGAGGTGCCACCGGACAGCGGAGCCATTGCTGCATCGACGATGTCGAGCCCCGCGTCCGCGCCCTCCAGGATTGAAGAGGCCTGAACTCCGCCGGTATCGTGCGTATGGAAGTGAATGGGGAGCCCGATCTCTTCCCGCAGCGCTTTGACCAGTGTTCTGGCTGCGTATGGCTTGCAGAGTCCGGCCATGTCCTTGATGGCAAGGATATGGGCACCCATTTTTTCCAGCTCTTTGGCAAGCTCAACGTAGTACTTCAGGGAGTACTTGTTTCGTCCAGGATCTGTAATGTCTCCTGTATAGCAGATTGCCGCTTCACAAATTGCACCTGATTCCACAACGGACTCCATGGCGACCTTCATGTTCGGAAGCCAGTTCAGGCAGTCGAAGACTCGGAAAACATCAATTCCGGCGTCTGCTGCTTCACGAACAAAGACCTGCACGATGTTGTCCGGGTAGTTGGTGTAGCCCACGGCATTGGATGATCGCAGCAGCATCTGAAAGAGAATATTCGGAACCTTTTCGCGCAGACTGACCAGTCGCTGCCAGGGGCTTTCCCGCAGGAACCGCATCGACGTATCGAATGTTGCTCCCCCCCACATTTCCAGACTGAACATCTGCGGACACAGCTGCGAGTATGTTTCTGCAATCTGCAGCAGGTCATAGGTTCTCATACGAGTGGCAAGTAACGACTGATGCGCATCCCGGAATGTGGTGTCCGTAATCAGGAGTTGCTTCTGGTCGCGGACCCAGCGTGAAAATCCTTCGGCGCCGAGTTCCTTCAGTCGATCCCGCGTCCCTGTAGGGCGCGTGGCATCTGCCGGCAGTTCCGGAACCGGAGCCGGTGTTCTGCGGGCAGATCTTGGACGTCCCTCCACCAGGCTGTTGCCGTTTACGATGGTCTCTGCCAGATATGTCAGCAACCGTGTAGCGCGATTCTGGCGAGGCGCGAATTCAAAGAGTGCCGGAGTTTCATCGATGAAGCGAGTGGTGCAGTCACCGTTGGTGAAGACCTCGTGCTGCAGCAGCGTGCTGAGGAACGGGATGTTGGTCTTCACTCCGCGAACTCGGAATTCCCTCAGTGTACGATCCATCCTGGTGACAGCATCGACAAACCGCCTGCCTCGAGTGGTCACTTTGGTGAGCAGCGAGTCATAGAACGGATTGACCACCGCACCACTAAAGGCACTTCCCGCGTCCAGTCGAACGCCCAGTCCCCCGGCGGACCGATAGTGAGTGACGCGTCCGTAGTCCGGCATAAAGGCATTGGCGGGATCTTCAGTCGTCACGCGACACTGTACGGCGAAGCCACTGATGTGGACGTCTTCCTGGCTGGCCAGTCCGATATCCTCGTGAGCCAGTTCCGCTCCCTGGGCAACCAGGATCTGGCATTTGACGATATCGATGTTTGTGATCTCTTCCGTAACAGTGTGTTCCACCTGGATTCGAGGATTGACCTCAATGAAGTAGAATTCCTGTTCGTCGACATCCACCAGAAACTCCACTGTCCCCGCGCAGGAGTACCCGGCCGCCTGCCCGATTTTCAGAGAGGCATCAAGAATGCGATCCCTCAGAGCCGTATCAAGATTTGGCGCCGGCGCCAGTTCGACCACTTTTTGATGACGCCTCTGAACAGAGCAGTCACGTTCGAACAGGTGCACCAGATTGCCGTGCTCGTCACCCAGCAACTGCACCTCAATGTGTTTGGCGCGGCTGATGAACTTTTCGATGAAGACGTCCGGGCTGCCAAAGGCTGTTTGTGCCTCATTGCGGGCTGATTCGAAGGCCTGATCGAATTCCTCAACTGCCCGCACGGCACGCATGCCGCGCCCGCCGCCTCCCTTGGCGGCTTTGATCATTACGGGGAAGCCAGCTTTCTCTGCGGCCGCCCGGGCTTCATTGACGTCGTCGATTGATTGCTGCGTTCCCCCGAGGATTGGAACGCCCGCCTGAATTGCAATTGCACGAGCGGCAGTTTTGTCCCCCAGCGATTCGAGGCAGGCGACCGAAGGACCGACGAAACGAATTCCGGCGGCCTCGCAGGCTCGAGCAAGTTCAGGGCGTTCAGAAAGAAATCCGTAGCCCGGATGAATCGCGTCGGCACCAACCTCCACCGCCAGGGCGACAATGGCGTCGATGTCCAGGTACGAACGAATCGGCTCACCCGGCTTGCCGATTTGATAGGCTTCGTCCGCTTTGAATCGATGCAGGGCGTAGCGGTCTTCGTGCGAGTAAATCGCCACAGTCCGGATGCCCAGTTCAGTGGCACTTCGAAAGACCCGGATGGCAATTTCGGAACGATTGGCAACCAGAAGCTTCTTAAATTTTTTCATTGATATCTGACAATCGGTAACGCGGCTGAAGACGGTCTGCTGATGACGGTATTGCGTGCAGTACTGCGCATGACACCCAACATTGCGACAGCAAATTCGTGCGCGAATGTCTGAAGTGCCACGAGCCCCTGAGACAGAGTTCGCTTGACGCAGTGTTCGTTCTGGTCGCCGGAACTCAGCTGAATCGACGGCACTGAAATTCGGGGTTCCAGAATGGTTGAACGGCTTCGCAGATGGCCATGTTGGGGCAGACTTGCTGTTCTGGACGCTGAAACATCGCAGAAGTCAGGCGTTGTCTGCAGCCACTGCTGGCAGGATGAAAGCACGATTCCACCGTCAGGCAGCATACCGAAACAGAGGCGTTTCATCCACTGCCCGCACGCAGCGGACAAACAGTGTCTGGAACTGAGACATAACGAAATCGGATGATACCGATCACGGGAACCTGTCCAGCAGGGAGGTGAAGCCGGATTCGTACGCAGGGGCTTCCCTTCACCGGATTTTTTTGACAAAAATGGAAGAATTCTGCCAGATCGGTGGCGGCGGAGAGATGGTTTCCAGCCTTCTTCCCTTAGCCGAGACTTCGGCGCCTGTTCAACTGTCTCTGCGGCGAGATCTTCGAACTTCGGCAACGAGGACAGTGGTCCTGCCCGCACGGCCACCGGCCGGGGCGAACGGAATGTCTCCTGAAGATTGCCGGCAAAACACAGGCGGCATCTTCCAGAACACTTTTTGCAGCATGGGGCTGATCTGCAGCGTTTCGTTCCTGCCCGGAGTTGCTGCTTTCGACCGCGGGCGACTCCTGTTCGACTGGTGATAGGCACTGAATCCTGCCGAAAACCTAAGTATCGTTCCGGGCGAGTTCAGTTGGACTGTCGATGCTGGAACTCTTCGTGCAACTGGATGTGTCCCGCCCCGGAAGACTCCTCTGGAAAATCAGGTTTTGTTATGGCTGTTGTAACGCTATCCGTACTGGAAGGGCGAGAGCGTGGACGTATCCATCGCGATCTGCAGACTCCCGTCACAATTGGTCGTGAGGAAGAAAACCACATCCAGCTCAACGACGAGCGAATCAGCAGGATGCATGCCAAACTGCAGGATGATAACGGCACAATCATTTTCACCGATCTGAACAGCACCAATGGCAGTCGAATTAACGGGCATCCGGTCTCATTGAGGATTCTTCGCCCCGGCGACCACCTGCAACTGGGCCGGTCAACTCTGCTGTTTGGCAGCGATCTGGAAATCGGTCAGCGAGCCAGAGAACTCGGCTGTTCTGTTTCTGACCTGCTCCCGGTCAGCCGAGAACTGGACTCTGAAAGTGAGTCGGATGAAGAAGCGGGGACGTCCCAAAATGTGCTGCCGGAGGAGTTCTGTGAAGATCTGCTGCCGCAGCTTTTCGTCGGAGAAACACCGCCACTTCCAGAGGGGTTGACGGGCACTCAGCGAGCGAGGCTGTCGGATCTGTTGATGTATGTCCACGATTTGCAGAACCAGGTGCTGCGAAGCGCAGTTGAGGTTGATGCCGAACAGGGGGTTCAGGAAGTGCACTGGCATCAGGTGCAGAACCTGCTGCAGCTGCAGCGTCAACTGGCGATCTGGCTCAAAGATGTCGCCTCGCCCGAGGAATAGCAGTGTTGTTATGTTGAAGCTCGTTAGTCTGCGAACCACCCGCAGACAAACCGCCGATCCGGCGGACGACAAAGGTGGATGGCACCGACAAAGGTGGATGGCACCGGCGTGGTCAACGAATCACGTGGCGGCAACGCCAATCGCCGAAGGCACAAACCGCCGATCCGGCGGACGACCGGAGCAATCCAGTGTCGGCGTGCGGTTTTGGCCGCCTGAATTTCAATTGACTGCGCAATCATGCATCGTGGTGATTTCGTGAGACCACCTGGTTGGAATCGGTTGCCCCTGCGTGTGAAGCAGCACAGTTGCTGTTCTTGCAAGTGGTGAAACAGAGACGCCGTTTAGCAGTGGGAATCGCAGCGTGGCTCGTGCCCGCAGACGAACCTCGATTCTGCGGCGGCTCACAACTGGGACACATGCGAAAG